>JAJTGL010000006.1 GCA_021297795.1 Planctomycetaceae bacterium | reverse complement strand
CGACCTCGCGATCGTGCTCAGCAACTGGGGTTGATCCCAGGCTGGTCTGACAATCGACTGATCGCGACGGGAGCCTTTGCGGGCTCCCGTCGTGTTTTTCATCGGTGCCTGTTGGGTGACCGAGGGGGACAGCCCCGGCACCCGACCAACGGGGTCGCGATTCCGCCAGATCCGACGAACTGCCGAGAACCGCGCGCCGGGGTCAAAATCGCGGAACTGCCGGAGTACTTGCGTCGTTCGGCCGGGGGCACTCGAAGATCACGGTCCTCGAACCTCGACCCTCGGGCGTTTGGCGCTGCCCATGCCGCTGGATTGCGACAACGGGCTTGCATGGACCCCCAATCCGGCCGATGTTCGGGGGTCAGTTTCCGTGTGGGACCGATCCAGTGTGAACCAAGTTCAGTGTGAACATCGCGGGGCAGCGTCACGATTCGCCCCGGAGCAAACTTCGATTCCCAGCCGAACGACCACGTCGCGCTGGGCTTCCACGTTCGCGCGAGACCCTCGCCCGCGCACCTTCCGAGACACCCATGACGAACCTCATCCGATCTCTCCTCGCGACCAGCCTGCTCGTCGGACTTGCGCCGATCTCATCGCGTACGCACGCCTCCGAGTCCGCGCCGCCCAAGGGTGGCGCAGGCGTGCCCTCCGTTCCGAACGCGGCGCCCTCGTCGGCGCGCACGGCGCGCCCGGCAGCGACTCGGCTGAGCATCCCGGATCTCGTGCGGTTCGACGCCGTCACGCTCGACGTGCCCGCGGGGATTCCCGAAGAGCTCGAGATCACGGTGCCGATCGGAGGGCAGCAGGAGGTGCTGCGTCTCTTCCGAACGTCGTTGCGAGCCACCGGCGCGAAGATGCTCCTTGACCTTGGCAACGGCAAGTTCGAGGAGGCGCCGCTGCCGCCGCACCGCACGTACCGCGGCACGGTCGCCTCGAACGGCGCGCTGGTCGCGGCGTCGGTCATCGACGGCAAGCTCTGGGCGATGATCGACATGCCGGGCGACACGGTGTTCGTCCAGCCCGCGAGCGACTTCGACCCCACGCGCCCCGCCTCGGCCCACATCATCCACGGCCACTCGGACGTTGCTCCGGGCGACTTCCACCGCTGTGGAAACGACGAGGTCGCGCTCGGCAGCCCCGACTGGATGCTCGGTCTCCCGTCCGACCCCGGTGAACTTCCCGGCGCGGGCGACGTCGATCCCGCGGGCATGGGAGGCGAAGGCGACGAGGGCGGCATCGCCGGAACCACGCCGTTCGTCGCGGAGATCGCCTTCGACGCCGACTTCGAGTTCTTCCAGAAGAACGCCTCGAACGCCACCAACACGGTCAACGACATCGAGAACGTGATGAACGCGGTATCGCTGGTCTACGACCGCGACGTGAACATCATCTACGAGTTCACGACCTTCGTGATCCGCACGACGTCGACCGACCCCTACACCACGACGATCATGGACGACCTCCTCTGCGAGTTCCGCACCAAGTGGAACACGACGCCGGAGAACCAGATCCAGCGCGACGTGGCGCAGCTCTTCACCGGCAAGACGATCACGGGCAACGTCATCGGCCTCGCGTGGCTCGGCGTCCTGTGCAACCAGTCGGGCAACGACTGCGCGGGCACGGGAAATCTCGCCTACTCGGCGGTCGAGAGCCGCTTCACGGGCACGTTCGACTTCCGCGTGTCGCTGTCGGCGCACGAGCTCGGCCACAACTGGCAGGCGCAGCACTGCGACAGCACGAATCCGTGCAACATCATGTGCTCGGCGATCAACAGCTGCCAGGGCACGACCGGCACCAACCTGAAGTTCGCCGCGTCCGAGCAGGCGCAGATCACCGCCTTCCGCAACGCCGTCGCGTGCGACCCGGTGCTTCCGGCGCCGATCACCCTGCCCTTCTCCGACAACTTCGACGTGTCCACGACGATCAACACCACGAACTGGATCCACTCGAAGGGCGCCGCGGTCACGACCGCCGCCGTCGCCGAGCCGACGCCGACGCGCTCGCTCAACCTCGACGCCATCTCGAACCTCGAGTACGGCGACGACGAGATCCGCTCGAACTTCATGCTGCTCGCCGGCCTCCCGACCGTGTTCATGACCTACTCGACCCAGCACCGCGGCGTCGAGTCGGGCAAGCAGCTCATCGTCGAGTACCTCAACAGCGCGCTCGACTGGGTGGTCATCAACACGATCAACTCGGACGGCGTCGACCAGTCGACCTTCGAGTCGTGGCAGCACACGCTGCCCGCGAACGCCAAGCACAACAAGTTCCGCATCCGCTTCCGCGCCGCCGTGGATGCGCAGGACGACGACTGGTTCATCGATTCGGTGGGCGTGTCGGCGGTGCTCCTGCCGGCGAACGACGAGTGCAGTGCCGCGACGCTCGTGACCGAGGGCGCGATCGCGTTCAACACGACGAGCGCCACCGCGAGTGCCGCAGCACTCCCCGTCTCGTGCGATGACGGCACGGGCACGGTCATGCAGAACGACGTCTGGTACATCCTCTCCGCGTCGTGCACGGGCAACATGACCGTGTCGACCTGCGGCGCGGCGACCTTCAACACGCGTCTCGCGGCGTATTCGCTCGCGTGCCCGCCGCTTGGCTCGCTGATCGCCTGCAACAACGATGCCGCCGGCTGCTCGGGCTTCACCAGCTCGATGACCTTCCCCGTCGTGGCGGGTTCGAGCATCCTCGTGCGCCTCGGTGGCGTCACGGGAGGCGGAACGGGCACCCTCAACATCACCTGCACCCCGGTCGCACCCTGCCCGGCCGACTTCGATGCGGACGGTGCCGTCGGAGCGTCCGACCTTGCCGAGGTGCTCAACGCATGGGGTGGACCCGGCGCCGACCTCAACGGCGACGGAACCACCGACGCTGCGGATCTCGCCGAGCTCCTCGGCGCGTGGGGCGACTGCTGAGCCCGGGCTGACTGCGAGGAACGCGCGCGACCTCGGGCGATCGCCCATCGTCGCGCGCGAGAGAAGCTCATCGTGAACTCGCACCGCCCCGCCAAGCGCGGGGCGGTGTTCAATCCGCGTGGCGGCGTTTGCGGCGCGACGTTATAAACGCACCGTGCCCGGCCCGCAGGATCCGACCGACAGACAGACGCCGCCCACCGCGCCGCCGGCGGCGTTGCCACGTCGCAGCTGGCTCGCGATCGCGTCGGCCACGATGGGTTCGGTGGCACTGCTCACCTCGTGCGCGGGCCTCGGCATCTCGGGGATCCTCGCGGCCTTCCTCGGCATGGTCGCACTCGACCGCATCCGGCGCGAGGAACCGATGCTGCGCGGACGTGGTCTCGCGTGGGCGGGCATCGGGCTTGGACTCAGCGCGTTCGTCCTCTCCTTGCTCGTTGCGTGGGGCTTCGCGACGCTGCAGCAGGAGTGGCACGGCGATCTCGAGCGGTCCCTGCAACGGACCTTCGCCGCCCGGGACGACGCGGGCGCCACCGAGGCCTTCAGCGGCTGGACAGGCCGGGAAGGCACGACGATCACCGCCGCCGAGATCGCCGCCTTCGCCAGGGAGGCGGAGTCGCGCTACGGAAAGTTCATCGGGTTCAAGGAGCTCTCCGAGGAGCGCGCGGGCGGGTTCCGGTCGGTGCAGCGCATGATCGTGACGGCGAACTTCGAGTTCGAACGCGGCGAGCGCCTCGGTTCGATGGGGTTCTGCTTCATCACCGGTACGAGCAGCCTGCTCCCCGAACTGCGCATCGACTCGATCTCGATCCTCGATGCGGAGCGTGGCAACCTCTTGATCCCAGCGGGAACGACGAAGAAGACCGACGAGGCGTCCGGTGCGGAGACGGCAACGTCGTCCGTTCCAGCATCGAACGCGGCGGATGAGGCGAGCGAGGTTCGACCATGACGCCGTTTCCGATCGATGCACTGCCCGGCGCGCGCGTGACCGTGATGGGCCTCGGGCAGTTCGGTGGCGGTGTCGGCGTGACGAAGCACCTCGTCGCGCAAGGCGCGGTCGTGACCCTCACCGATCGCGAACCCGCGGAGAGGCTCGCGAAGCCGCTGGCCGAATTGTGCGCGGAGATCGGCGCCGGACGCGTGCGCTGCGTGCTCGGCGAGCACCGCGTGGAGGACTTCACCGGCGCGGACCTCGTGGTCGCGAACCCCGCGGTCCCGCACCCGTGGGACAACCCGCTGCTTGCGGCCGCGCGCGGCGCCGGAGTGCCCGTGCACACCGAGATCGGCCTCACCGTCGAGGCGCTTGCCGCGCGCGGCATTGCGAACATCGTGGGCGTGACCGGGAGCGCCGGCAAGAGCACGACGAGCGCCATGCTGCGCGCCGCGCTCGATGGAGACGGAAACGGAGACCGACGGCGCGCGCACTTCGGCGGGAACATCGGAGGTTCGCTCCTCGGCATCCTCGACCGGATCGCGCGCGACGACTTCATCGTGCTCGAGCTCTCGAGCGCGATGCTCTGGTGGCTCGGCGAGACGCTGCGCTGGTCGCCGCCGGTCGCGGTCTTCACCAATCTGCTCGAGAACCACATCGACTGGCACGGCTCCTTCGCCCACTACGCGCGCTCGAAGTCGATGCTGCGCGCGTTCGCGCCCGCGGGCGCGCGGTTCGTCACGGCCTTCGCGGGCACGCCGGCCGCGGCGCGCGCGATCGAACTCGGCGCCGAGCCGTGGTGGGGGCGACCGTCGATGGCGCCCTGCGCGCTCCCACCGGTCGAGTCGATGCGCCCAGCGGTACCCGGCGCGCACAATCGCGCGAACGCACGCCTCGCGCTCGAGGCGGCTCTGGCCGCGTACGCCCACGCGGGCATCGACGCGGCCGCGGCGCTCCCGGCCCTTCGCGCGCGGATCGAGGCGTTCCCAGGCCTGAAGCACCGCCTCGCATTCGTCTGCGAGACGGACGGCGTGCGCTACTACGACGACTCGAAGTCGACGACGGTCGAGGCGACGCTGCTTGCGGTCGGAAGTTTCGACGACGCCTCGAGGATCCACCTCGTCGCAGGCGGGTACGACAAGGGCGCCGATCTCGCGCCGATTCGGGCGCTCGGCGGGAAACTCGCCGGCCTCTACGCGATCGGCGCCACTGGTCCGACGCTGCTCGGCGAAGCGCGGGCCCACGCCTGCGGCACGCTCGCGGAGGCGATGCGGAGGGTGCGCGGATGCACGCGACCGGGCGATGTCGTCCTGCTTTCCCCCGGTTGCGCGAGCTGGGATCAGTTCACCAACTACGAGGAGCGCGGCGAACTGTTTGGTCGACTGGCGCGCGAGGGTGCGCAGGTCGTAGGCGCCGTGTGACCGTGCCGGAGCGGCGGTCGGAGCGGCGGACCGAGCGGCGGACGTGAAGCCGCAGGTGACGCGCGCCGCGCAACGGAAAGAACGACGCCCGCGCGGGGCGCGGGCGTCTTCGGATCATGATGCGATGACGGATGTTCCCCGATCGGTCCACGACGACCGCGGACCGGGGCACGGCCTCAGTTGTACCACTTGACCTTCGGCGGAAGCGGTCCACCGGCGGGAGTCCACCACGGCGGGTTGTCGCGCACCGCATCGATGCGGTTCTCGAACTCCGGCGGCTCCTCGCGGTATTCGGGAGTCGGGCGGATGTCGTAGGCGATGCGACGGGCCGCTGCGGGTGGACAGGTCAACTGGTTGGTGAGTCGACCATTCATGGTGTCGGCCTCCCAGAGGGACCAGACCATGCGATCGGGGCGAAGCACCGGGTCGTCGCCCTTGCCCTCGAGGAAGTTCATCGTCAGCTGCTTGCCGACCGGGATCTCCATCTTGAAGAAGGGCTCGGCGGTCCGCGTGTCGTAGACGGTGATCGTCACCGGACGCGATTCGGTCGAGATGTAGGTGTAGCCGCCGCCCGTGCGCGGGTAGTAGCCACCCGCGGGGGTGTAGCAGCCGGCGAGGGCGAGGGTCGCGGCCAGCGAGGCAGCGGCGCAGAGGGCAGTCGTCAGGGGCATACGCGTCATGCGGAGCGTCTCCGATCGGGACCCGAAGGGTCTGGGTTCGGGATATCGGCCGACGGCTCCCCCTTGCTTCGGGAATTCGATTGGACGCCCCCGCGGATTTCGCGAGAATGCCTCCGCGACGGACCTCCGAGATGCCTGACGCCACCGAACACCTTCCCCGGCTCCGGATCGGCCACGGCTACGACCTCCATCGCCTCGAGCCTGCCCCGCCCGCCGGGAAGGGAAGACCGTTCATCCTCGCAGGAGTCCCATTCGACCACCCCGTGGGCCCGGTGGGCCATTCGGATGGCGACGCGGTCTACCACGCCGTGGTGGATGCCCTGCTCGGAGCGATCGGGCTCCCGGATATCGGACAAGCCTTTCCGGACACCGACCCCGCGTGGGACGGGCAGGATTCTGCTCACTTCGTGGAGAAGGCGCGCGAGGCGATGGCGAACCACGGATACGCGCTTGTGAATCTCGATGTGACGGTGATCTGCGAGCGTCCGAAGCTCTCGCCCGTGAAGGACGCCATGATCGCCAACATCGCGCGGCTCCTCGGTGTGGCTCGGACGCAGGTCAACCTCAAGGGCAAGACCCACGAGAAGGTGGACGCCGTGGGTGAAGGCCGCGCGGTCGAGGTGCACGTGGTGGCGCTGCTCGCAAGGGCGACCTGAGCGCGCGGAAACCGAGGGCGGCGTGTTACGCTTGTCCTCCCCCTGCACCCCCCGCCCCCCGGCACAACCGGGGGAGCCCGGAACCCGGAGACCCGCATGCGCGCAATCGTGACTGGCCAGATCGGCGTGGACAAGAAGCCCTACCTGAAGGCGGTTCGCGATGCGTCCGAGCTGCGCGGCGACCCGATCAAGCTGTTCCACCTCGGCGACATGATGTACACCGAGGCTCCGGACGTCCGCCCGGGCCGGATCCTCGACCTCCCGATCTCAAGGCTCGCAACCCTTCGGCGCGCAGCCTTCAAGGACGTCATCGCGGCCACGCTGCCGGCGCGCGAGTACCCGAACGTGGTCGTGAACACGCACGCCACCTTCCGCTGGCGCCACGGGCTCTTCGCCGCATTCGACTTCGACCAGATCGCCAAGTTCGAGCCGAACATGTTCATCTGCCTCGTCGACAACGTCGAGGTGGTGCACCAGCGCCTGCACGCCGAGCACGACATCGACGCGACGCTCAAGGACTGCATGGTGTGGCGCGAGGAGGAGATCCTCGCGACCGAGCTCCTCGCGCAGGCGATGGGCTGCCAGAACAACTTCTACATCCTTTCGCGCGGCCGCATGCAGGACACCGTCGAGACCGCCACGCGCCTGGTGACCCGGCCCGAGATGCGCAAGGTCTACCCGAGCTTCCCGATGAGCCACGTGGTCGACATGCCCGACGTGCTCGCCGAGATCGACCACTTCCGCGCGGAGCTCGCCAAGCACTTCATCACCTTCGATCCGGGCGACGTCGACGAGAAGCTGCTCCTCGACCGCGCGCTCGCGGCTGCGCGCGAGGGCAAGGACTGGATCGAGACCGAGGCGCACAGCTTCGGCGGCCGTGCCGGACGCAGCCTTCGCGTGTCCGTGCGCGAGGTGCTCGACATCGCGGGCGACATCGACGGCCAGATCTACATGCGCGACTTCAAGCTCATCGATCAGAGCGACATGATCGTGTCGCTCGTGCCCGAGCTCCCGAACGGAAGCCCCGGCCTCTCGAGCGGCGTCGAGCGCGAGCTTCAGCACGCATGGGAGCACACGAAGGAGGTGTACGTCGTGTGGAAGCCGCGCAAGGCGCCGAGCCCCTTCATCACCGAGACCGCGACCAGGATCTTCAAGTCGGTCGACGAGGCGCTTGCGTACTTCGAGGCGAAGGGCATGTTCCACCCGGGCAACCTCTTCAGCCACTGACGCGCCGCGTCCCCTTCCGCCATGCCGCGATTCCGGCTCAAGATCGCCTACGACGGCACGGACTTCCACGGTTGGCAGCGGCAGGAGCCGAAGGACGCCGCGCCGCTTCGGACCGTGCAGGGCGTGGTCGAGCAGGCCGTGGCCGAACTGATCGGACAGCGCGTGGACGTGGTCGGCGCAAGCCGCACCGACACGGGAGTGCACGCGATCGGACAGGTCGCGGCGTTCACCGCCGACGTGCGCGTGCCTGTCGAGCGGCTTGCGAACGCGATCTCGGCGCGATTGCCGCGCGACGTCCAGGTGGTCGAGGCCGAGCGGACGCACGACGGCTTCAACCCGATCGGCGACGCGCGCAGCAAGTGCTATCGCTACACGATCGAGCACACGAGCCATCCGCACAACCCGTGGCCGCTCTTCGATCGGAATCTCGTGTTCGCCACCCCGCACACGCTCGACCTCGACCGGATGCAGCGCGCGGCGGCCGCCCTCGTGGGCACGTACGACTGCGCGAGCTTCACGCAGATCGACCATGGCCGCACCACGACCGTGCGCAGCGTGTACGACTGCATCGTGCGCAGCCCCGCGCCGCGCAGGGTCGAGATCGAGATCGCGGCAAGCGGATTCCTCTACAACATGGTGCGGATCGTGGCCGGCACCCTGTTCGAGGCAGGCCGGGGACGGATCGAGCCCGGAGCGGTGGCGGCGATCCGCGATGCGCGCGACCGCACCCGGGCGGGACCGACGCTTCCTCCGCAGGGTCTGTGCCTTCGATGGATCTGGTACGGCGGCGTGCGTATGGAACCGCGGACCGACGCGACGATGGAGCCTCGAGCGGACCTTCCTGAGCGCCGTCAGGAGCTCTCGGCGACCGAACGGGGCGGATTGCCCGCGCCCGAGGAATCGCCTCTCCCGCGCGGTGGAGCGACACCCGACGCGCGCCCCGGCAGCGTTCCGTCGGATGCGTGAATCGAACCGGCCTGGCCAGAGACACCCGATGATGACGCAGCAGACGACGCCGGACACAGCGACCTCCTCGACGACGGATCCCGTGGACGGGGCGCGACGCGGAGGCGTGCACGCGAGGTCGCTCCGGGCGTTCCTGCTTGGCGCCGGACTCGGGGTGTGGCCGCTCGTCGCGCCCCCGCTCGTCGTGCCAGATCGGGGCCTGGCAACCGGCGGCGCAGGCATCGAGTCCGCAGGGGCACAGGTGCTCGATCTCGGTGGGCCGAGCGCAGGACCGAAGCTGCCGGACGCGACGGCCGCGGCCGAGCTTGCGAAGGAGATGTCGGACGAGGCGACGCGGCTCGAGCGCGATGCCGCGGGCCTCACCGGCGAGGCGCTCGCCGCGGCGAAGTCGCGCGCCCGGCTGCGAAGGCTTGCCGCACTGCTCCTCGAGCTCGGCGCGACACGCCCGTGGAACGAGAGCGCTCCCGTCGTGTCGGGAAGCCGCGTGGTCGGCATGCTCAACCGGACCGACGCACTGATCGCGAGCGCCGCGGCAGGCAGGCGTTCGAAGGATGGCGCGCCGCTTCCGCAGGAGGAGGCGCGCCGCGCGGTGGAGCTCCTCGAGCAACTCGCGAACATGCAGCTCGATCGGGTGCGCGCGGCCTGCGCCGGCTCGGGGCCGGCGCTTCCGACGCAGCTCGCGGACGCGCTCTCGGCGACCCTCGCGCCGCTCGTCGGCCTCTGCTCGGTGGTCGACGGGCGCGTGCTCGAGGATGCGTGGCCGCTCGTCGACGACGGACGGGACGTGGAGGCGGTTCGCGCGGCCACCCGTGCCGACATCGAGTCGCTGCGCAACGCCGCCGCGAAGCTGCCCGACGCTGCGGGTGGCGCCGCGGTGCGCGCCGCACTGGATGCATGCATCGCACGCGGAACCTCGCCGACCGCGATCTCGGATCTGCGCATGATCGATGCAGCCGTCGAAACCCTCGCGTGGCTCGATGCCATGCGCAATCAGAAGCCGCCGAGACCGCTTCCGGACGCGGCGATCGCGCGGGCGATGTCGCGCGTCTCGCTCGCGCTCGAGGATCTTGCGGTTCGCGATGCGACCGCGACGACACAGACGGCCGCAGACCGCGGGCGGGAGCGGCTCGCGGCGATCGAGTCGATCGCGGAGGCGTCCCAGACGATGCTCCTTCTTCGGGACGACGCGGACATGCCGCAGGCCTCGCGTCAGGCGCTGGCCGACGCTTCGGCGTCGCTGCTCGGCGCGGAGCTTGCAGGCGACGAGCGCGCTCGGGTTCGGGTTGCCGAGCGCATCCTGGTGGCCTGCGCAGCTGCCGAACGTCTCCTCGCGCGGGAGCGGGAGGAGGCGCCGCGCGACCTCAAGGAGATCGCGCGTGCGCTCGATCGCGATGGACGCATCGCCGTGAAGGCTCTGCCCACCGCGTTCGCGGGTCTCGCCGCGGATCCCTCGCGCGCGGTCGAACCGGAGCATCTCAGCGCGCTCGAACGCGTGAACGCTCTCGATCTCGATCGGACCCGCGTCGCACGCATGCAGTCCCTGATCGACCGGGTCGGGGCGTTGGATGCGAAGTCCGGACGCGCGTTCGCCGCGCAACTGAAGAGAACCGCAAAGCTGCTCCTCGACCCGCTGAAGCGAGACGAGGCGCGCAACATCCTCGCCACGCTCGATGCACAGTCGGTGGCAGCGCTTCCGTTCGCCTACGAGGACGAACTGAAGCGACGGACCGATCGGGCGCTCGTGCTGACCGGCGGCCGTGCGGCCGAGGTCGTCGAGGCCGCCGGAGTCTTCCGCAAGCGCTGGGCCGAGGCGCTCGGCGCCGGAAGCCATGCGGGCGTCGATACCGAACGCATGCTGCGGGTGGCAAGGCTTCTCTCCTGCCTACGCGATCTCGATCAGATCGAGGAACCCGTCACGCGCGAGAAGGGCGATCGCCTCGCGCTGTGGGGCGGCTGGGCCTCGCGGCGCGCAGCGCTCTCGCCCGCGGCGCAGGACCTCGTCGCACGCTCGGTGCTCGCCTGCCAGTCGATGCTCGCCGCCAACTCGGCCGACGGCGACGCGCAACTCGAGCGCGATGTCGCGGCGCTCGAACGGGCGATCCCGCTCGTGACGCTCACGGCACGCCTCGAGCGTGTCGTCGTGCCTGCGATGATCGAGCAGGACAACGACGTCGCGGCGATGCTCGCGCCGCTGATCCAGTCGCCGGCGCCCGATTCGTTCCTCGCGGACGAGTGGAGCGCGCTCAACGTGGTCGATCGCGCGCTCTTCGAGTCGGAGTTCGCGCGTCGGAAAGGCGAGAACCGCACCCGCGACGCCCTGGCGGCGTACCTCGCGAGCGTCTGCAACGAGATCTCGACCCGGGCATTCGGCACGCCGATGGCGCTCGGCGCGCAAGGACCGGTGAGAGGCGGGAGCATGGACAAGCCCGTCGCGCCGAACGCGAAGCCTGCAGGCGCGGCAACCGCCCCCGGGACCGCGAACACGCCGCAGAATCCGCGGCCCTGATCGAGGGACAACGCGCCGCACGCGGTCGCATCTCAGCGCCGCGTGTAGCATGGCCCCATGCAGGTTCGCTCCGAGATCGATCCCCACGGCGGACAAGCACCGCGACCGATGAGCATCGTGGTCGTGGCGCCGCACCCCGATGATGCCGAACTGGGGATGGGCGGCACGATCGCGCGGCTGGTCGACGAGGGACACTCCGTGCTGGTGGTGGACCTCACCGACGGCGAACCCACCCCGCGCGGAACCCCTGAGCGAAGGCGCGCGGAGGCGGCGGAGGCCGACCGCATCCTCGGCTGCTCGCGCATCAACCTCGGACTTCGAAACCGCGAGCTCGAGCACACCATCGAGGCGCGGCATCGCCTGGCCGCCGTCCTGCGCGACACACGATGCGAGATCCTGTTCGTCCCGCATCCCGACGACGTGCATCCCGACCACCTGGCCGCCACGCGCATCGCGAGCGACGCGCGATTCGACGCGAAGCTCACCCGCTCCGCGATCCCCGGCGAACCCGTGCACCCACGGCGGCTGATCCACTACTACTGCACCCACCTCAAGGCCGTGCCTGCACCGACGTTCGTGCTCGACATCTCGGCGCATCGCGATCGCAAGCGCGAGGCGATCCTCGCCTACCGATCGCAGGTGGTGGAGCACGAGCCGAACCGTCTGCTGCCCGAGCGGGTCGATCTCCGCGATCGCCACATGGGATCCCTCATCGGGACCGACGCTGCGGAACCATTCTGGTGCCGGGAACTGCCGGGACTCCGGTCGCTCGACGCACTGATCTGAACCGGCGTGGATCGTGGACGCGCGCCGTGGCAACCACCCGGTGCTAGACTGCGACCTCGGATGGACTCGCTGCTCGACCCGATCACCCAGCTCCTCGCCCAGGCGAACGACGTGATCGCGTCGGCGCCCGCGACGATGGCGCCTGCGGTCGAGCCGAGCCCCTGGCTTGCCTGGATCGAGCAGTACGGGGCGTGGTTCATCTTCGTCGCCTTCATCGTCTGTGGCATCGGCCTCCACATCTCCGAGGACTTCCTTCTCATTCCGGCCGGCGTGGCGATCTACCACGGCAGCATGGACTGGACGTCGACCATCGCCGCGGCGTACTTCGGACTCATCCTCGGCGACACGGGTTGGATCTGGGTGTGCCGCAACTACGGCACACGGCTCGTCCACAGCAAGCGATTCCTGCGGATGATGGGCCCACGGAGGCTGCTCGAGGCGAAGTACGCGATGGAGGAGCGCGGCGTGATCGTGCTCATCCTCGCCCGGTTCATTCCGGGAACGCGGACGCCCGTCCTCACCATGACCGGCATCCTGCACATGCCGTGGTGGAAGTTTCTCGCCGTCGAACTGACCACCGTCGCGATCACCGCACCCGTGCAGATCGCGATCGGCTGGATCGGCGCCGCGGGCTACGCGCAGGCGAAGAACGCTGGCAGCATGCTCACGTTCGGCCTTGCAGGCATCGCGGTCACCGTCGCCGGCATCGTCGTGTACCGCTGGGTCAAGCAGGCCAAGGCGCGCAAGGGCCCGCGACCCCGTTCGCCGGTGGCATGGCTGCGCACGTTCGGGCGCCCCCACTCGAAGGCTTCCGCCGCGCGCGGCTGAATCGCCGAGCGCCGTGAGGCGTTCGCAGATCCAATGCAGCATCGCACTCACACCCGCCAGGGCTGCGGCAGGAGGTGATCGCGTCGGAGTTCCGGCGGAATCGTGCGCGGGACCTCCGGAAGGTCGGGATCACCCTCAGGACCGAGCAAGGGATCGCGCGCCAAGCCACATCGGTCCTCCTTTGGCCGCTCAGGATCCTCCGCACCGGGAGCGTCACCGGGATCCATCGCATCCCATGCATCCCACGACCCGTCGTCGTCCTCATCGGTCTCGAACGGTCCTCGGAGACCATCCGGCGGCGGCGATGCCGACTCGTCAGACTCCTCCTCGGCGGGCGGGCACAGCGCGATGAACTCGCTCATGTCGCCGTTCGGCGGAATGTCGCTGACGGAATCCTCGAGCACACGGGCGGCGAGCATCTCGAGCATCGCACGATCGCCGATCCCATCCGTCTCGGTGAAGAAGATGCCGAGCCGCGCGAGACCGTAGATCACCCTCCACAGCTCGCGGTGCGTCTCGACCTCGCTCGCAGGGAGTTGCTCGCGGGTCGGGACGTCCACGCCGATCTCCGCAAGCTGACGCCGATTGGTGGTCTTCGGCGCGAACTCGGTGTCCCAGCGGATCCTCGCGACGAATCGATCGCGCTCGGGTGCGCCAGCGGGCTTCGTGCGCTCGGCCTCGCGCACGAGCCCGTCGATGCCCCGTTCGCGGGCCTCGCGCTTCGCGACGAAGAGCCGCTCGATCGCATCCTCATCGAGACGCGGCCGGAACAGCCGCGGATCAGGCGCGCCACGTGGAACGAAGATGGTCGCACCGGCCTGGCGCCACACGACGCCATCCAGATCGTCGGCTGGAAGTCGATTCGAGGAACCTGGGCTCTCCGAACCTGGGCTCGCCGAATCCGGGGTCGTGGAATCCGGGGTCGTGGAATCCGAGTCCGACCCCTCCGGCTCATGCGACCCACCCACGTCATCCGACGCGTCGTCGAGATCGGAGGCTCCGGGAACGTGGCAAGGTCCGAACGGAACCTCGGGCCTCCCGAATGCTGCCGATCCCTCCGGCTCGCCCGATCCAGCGACTCCGTCCGACCTACCCCAGACGCTTTCTGCAGCGATGTCCTGCGCAACGTCGCGTGCGATATCGCATGCCATGTCGAGTGACGTATCCAGTGCCATGTTCCTCAACCTCTCCCCTCTTGCGGTGCGTGATGTCGATTCCCGGCGACATGCGTGCCGGGCAAGCGGGGCGAGACTACGGTCGAACGGATCGCCGGCCGGAAAGTGCGGCAGAAATTCCGAGCCGAAAGATCGACGTCAAACGACGTCCGTCGGAAGGTCGGGCGGCGTGCGCGGATCGACGCCGTCCGCGACGGTTTGCACTCGCGGGCGCGTGACGCGCCGCGAAGCATGGTGCGGGATCAAGAGCGTCGCGCGAAGACGTTGGCCGACCAGCACAGGAGCTCCACGCCGTCGGGCAGGATCACCTCGTCGCCCGGGAGCAGCGTGCGCCAGTTCGCATTCCGAGCATGCACGTCGAGCTCCCCTGTCACCGCGTCGGAGCCCGAGGGCCTGCCCGACGGAATCGTCGTGGGCTGCGACCCGCCCGCAGCCATCCCGATCGACGCCGCGGCCGTGCGTTGGTCGCCTTCCGCCGCAGGCGCGTTCCAGTGCTGCTCGATCCAGAACTCGCGGACGACGACGGTCGCCCGCGCGCGGATCTGTCGCAACGCGCCCGAAGCGCTGCCGTCGGCGGTCAACTCGAGCTTCGCACCGGGCAGTTCAAGTTCGGCATCGTCCACGAGGAAGTCGACCGCGCGCTCGATCGTGGGATCTCCCTCGATCCGAGCGACGATGCACTCGCGTCCGCGCGCGCAGCCCGCGAGGAACTCCTCGGGAATCCGCCCGCGGAGCGTCGCGGCGGGGAGGCCGCATTCCACGAAGGGGGCGAGGTCGATGCGTACGCGCGCCTTGACGGCGCCATGGAAGTCCATGCGCTCGACGAGCGCCGTCGCACGCTGCGCGGCGAACCAACCGGGCTCGACGAAGGCTCGGTCGTCGGAGAGGACGACCTCGAGCGCACCGGGACGATGTTGCGCGAAGCCGCCGGTCGGCTCGATCGAGAGGATCCTCGGCGCACACGCGCGGCGCACGGCGTGCCATGACGGCTTCGGACGTCCGGCCACGTCGACGAGCGACCAGGAGTGACCGGCCCAGACGTCGTTCCACTGCCAGATGAGCGCACCCATCGAGCGCGGCGCTCCGGATCGCAACCAGCGCATCGCGACATCCATCGCGCGCGCCTGCAGGTGCTGCGCCTGCGCGACGTACTCGCGCGCATCGCGCGCGTCGCGGAAGCGCGCCGAGAGGAACGGCTTGTACTGGAATTCGTCGCCGCCCCACGCCTTCTGCCGAAGCTTGAGTGCGTCGACGACATCCTCGGGCGACATCGTGTCGGGCTCGCGCTTCGGGGCGAGACACTGTTCGACGATCGTCTGCCAGCACGGCGGCGACTGGTGCCCGAACTCGCTCGAGAACCGCGGCAGGATCGTGCGGTAGCCCTCGATCTTCGCCTCGGCGTCCCACGTGTGGCGATCGCCGTGGTCGGGATCGTTCGGATGAAGCTCCATCGACCCGGAGTACGGACTCTCGACCCAGTACGGAGTGCCGGGATCCCCCGCCGCAACCGCCGCCGGGAGGATCTCGGTCCAGTAGCGAAGACCCCACGACTGCCCGGGCGAAAGCCTCTCCTTCCAGCCCCAGCTCCACCACGCGAGGATGTCCTCGTTGCCGCCGCACCAGAGCGCGAGCGACGAATGCCGCGAGAGCCGCGCGACCTGATGCGCCGCCTCGTGCGCGACGAGCGTGGCAAACGGCTCGTCCTCGGGATACGTCGCGCAGGCGAACATGAAGTCCTGCCAGACGAGGATGCCGAGCTCGTCGCACGCCTCGTGGAACGCGTCGGGCAGGTAGTTGCCGCCACCCCAGACGCGCACCATGTTGAAGCCCGTGTCGCGGTAGCGGCGCATCTCGCCAAGCCAGTCGCGCTCGTGTCGCGCACCGAGGAGCGGTGGAATGAGATTCGCGCCACGCACAAAGATCGGCTCTCCGTTCAGGACGAACCGGAAACGACGACCGACGTCGTCGGACGCCGTGTCGAGCTCGATGCGACGCAGGGCGAATCGCGTGGTCGCAAGGGGCTTGAATGCGCCGCGCTCGTCATGCATGCCGACCATCGCGTTCCACCAGCAGCCCTCGCGCACGCCCCTGTCCCAGGTCGTCCACAGGCGCGACGGCGCGAACGTCGCCTCGCCCCGCGCGTCGCATGCATGCCGCGCGGCCGGCGCACCAGCCGCGCCCTCGCGCTCGCGCACGATGCACACGAGCGCGCGCGGGTCGAAATCGCCCTCGGGCATCACGCGAACGGTGACCGTTCCATCGGCGTTCCATCGCTGCGCGACGGAGACGCCCGTGATGCGCGTCTCGTTCCAGCAGTCGAAGCGCGCGCCGTAGAAGCCGACGCCCGCGACGCGCGGCCCCCAGTCCCAGCCGAAGCCGCACGCCGCCGTGCGTGCGAAGGAGAAAGGCGTCCAATCGCCGTTCACCGGTCGTGCGCCAAGCCTCTCCTGCCATGCGAGCACCTCGTCGACCGGTGCGCGGAAACGGAGCTCGAGCACGGCGCGCGTGCCGCGCAGCGACTCGGGAATGCGCGCCTCGAACGGCACATGCTCGCTCGCGTGCTCGCCGAGCACGACGCCGCCGAGCACGATCTCGCACGGCCCGTCCACCGTCTCGATGATCAACGCACAATGACGGCCGTCGCCATGCGACGGGACATCGATCTCGCGCGCAAAGGTCCAGGCGGTGCGGCCGACCCATTCGCTGTCGAGCTCCGCGCGCTCGCCATTCCAGGGTGGCTGGATCCCCGCGTGTAGGAGCACGGCATGAATCGACGCGGCCGCATGCGGCGGCACATCGACCGGTTCGTCGCTCACGAGCGGCGATCCGACGCCCCCCGACGCACGCACCATCCAACCGTCCGAAGGAAGCGGCAGCCTGCGGAGATCACGCATCGCCGGACTTCTCCGCGCGCGACGCCTCCGGGCCATCGCGCCGCACGGTTCCGTCGTCGCTCTCGTCCGCGTGATAGCGCTCGAGATGCGCGTACATCCGACGCAGGTCTCGGAACCCGCCGATCGTGAACCAGACCACGATCACGCAGCCGGTGCCGAAGATGAGCCACGTCCACCAGCGCCAGAACTCCACCCACACCCCTTCGGGAATCCCGAAGAAGACTGCGTAGAGCGTTCCGATCACGAACAGCACCGTGAAGGCGAGCGGCCAGAGAACGGTGATCGAGGTGATCCACGTGTCGGCGCGCGAGTACTCGCGGCTGAAGCCGATCTTCTGCATCCACACCGGCAGATCGGACTGGTACTCGCTGCGGAAGTCGCGTTCGCTCTCGGGAAGCTCCCCGCGGTGCTTCCCGCGATAGAGCATGCGGTCGAGGTCGAACGGCCGGGAGGATGTCAGGAGCGACACCCCGACGTACGCCACGATCGAACTCGCCATCGCGATGAACGTGAGCACCTGGCCGGAGATCCACTTGCTTTCATGAATCGTCGCGATCCACGCGGGTACCGCGTCCTTGCCGAACGCCTCCTCGAAGACCCAGTAGCTGTCCTTCGCGAGAATGCCGAAGGTGCTCACCGCGATGCCGACGCCCATCGCGGTCCACGCGCCTTGCGTCGTCCCACGCGACCAGTAGAGACCGCCGATGATCACGCTGCCGGCGCCCGCGACGAAGACGGCGGCGGTCAGCGCGCTCCACATCGCGACGTACTGGTTCGGCTTGTAGTTCAGGCCGAACCAGAACGCGAACAGCGCGATCGCAAGCACCGCGATCTTGACGAGCCAGATGTGCGTGCGCGTTCCGACCGGCGCGAAACCGAGCGCCTGGCGGATCGGAAGCACGACGTCCTGCACGAAGATCGTCGCCCACGAGTGCAGGTACGTGTCGTCGGTCGAGAGATACGCGCCGTACATCGCGGCGACGAACATGCCGAGGATTCCGGCGGGAAGAATCAGCCCGAGCGCGAGCGGTACGCGCGCCTCGGCCTTCGTGGCGTCGGTCGACATCGCCGCGATCGCGTCGTGGACGGGCGCCGCCTGCGCCGCGTACTCGGGGTGCGTGAGGAACACCTTCACGCAGACGGGGATCACGAGCGCCACCAGCATGAGGACGCGCCAGCGCCAGCCCGAGAGCACCGTCGCCATCTTCGCCTCGTGCGGCGTGATCGCCGCGGCGTTGTAGCCCTGGTCGCCCTGCCATGCGCGCATGGTGTAGAAGAGGATGAACGCGCTGATGAGCCAGTAGAACGCGTTGAACTGCGACTCCGCCCCGATCCCGAGCGGATCGACCATCGACTTGCCGGCGGGCTGCGCCAGCATCGTCTCGCCGATGTCGCCCCAGCTGAACTTCATCAGGAGGTACAGGATGATCACGAGGAAGGTGATGTTGCAGAAGACTCCCTGCAGGAAGTCGGTCACCATCACCGCGATCTGTCCGCCGAGGAAGACGAAGAAGATCGCGGTCGAGAGGAGGAGCGCCATCAGGAATCCGAAGGTCTCGACCTCGTGGCCGAACAGCGGGAACGACTCGGGAAGACCGCAGATCCAGATGAAGAACCGCGCGCTCACGGCCGGAAAGATCGCGTAGTTGAGGACACCCGCGACGAACGCGACGAAGCCGCAGAAGACACGGAAACTCTTGGAGTAGCGGATCTCGAGGAACTGGGCGAGCGTGAGCGCGCGCGTCTCGCGGAAGCGGTAGGCGACCCAACCGGTCAGCGCGATCACGATCATCAGCGGGTTCTCGACGAGGCCCCACCAGATCGACGTGAACCCGGTGTCGTAGTACTGCTGGAAATACCACACCAGCGTGATGATGCCGACCTGCGCCATGTTGTACGCGACGCAGACGAGGTAGCGGCCCGCGCAGCGGTTGGCCGCGAGGAAGCCCGACACCGAGTTCGAGTACTTGCGAGTGCGCAGCGCGGCGAGCACCAGCGTCACGAAGAGCGCTGCCGGGATCAGCCAGTCGATGAACGTCATGCGCATCGCCGCAGGATACAGCCGCCCTGCCGCGGTCGCATGACGTGGGGCCCGCGAAGCACCGCTACTCGACCCGCAGCGTGACGATCTCGAAGGGATTCATGCGGAGGAGCGTCGCCGCGCCGGCCGAATGCACGAGCCCCTCGCGCGAAAGCGGCCGTTCGAGGAGATCGACCGGGGTCACGCGCCTCGCATCGACATTCCAGAACACCTGCACGTCGCCCCGCGCGCCGCGCGTCTCGACAAGCCGCAGGATGCGGCCGCGGCCGTCCTCGGCCGGCTTCCACGCGCTGATCTCGACGCGCATCGGCTGCGCCGCGAGCACGTCGAACGGAGCCCATGCTCCGCGCAAGGCCCCCTTCTTCCCTGACTTCAGCGGGATCGCGCGCAGCGGCTCGCGCAGGCAGTCGGCTGCATGATCGACCCCTGCCGCGCGCCAGTCGCCGGCGTGCGGCATGATCGCGTAGGTGAAGGCGTGCGCGCCGCGATCGCAGTTCGGATCGGGGAAGAGCGGGCTCTTGAGAAGCGAGAGGCCGAACGTGGCGCCCTCGGCCGACGAGATCGCGCTGCGGCCGTAGCGGCCATCGTCGAGGATCGCGACGCCGAAACCCGGCTCCGACGCGTCCATCCACGCGTGGCCAGGCACCTCGAAGCGTGCTTCCTCCCAGCTGGTGTTGCGGTGAATCGGCCGCTCGAGCGCGCCGTACTGCGTGCCGAACCAAGCGTGCCGCGCGCGCACGGCGCACGGGAACAACGCACGCAGGAGCCGCTGCGTCTCGTGCCACTCGACCTCGGTGAAGACCTCGAGCCGTCCGCTCGAGGCATCGAGCCGGTAGGTCTGCCAGATGCGGCTCTTCGCGCCGATCGCGCGCTCGACCTTCACCGCGCCGCGCAGCGGATGCGCCTCGACCACCGCGATCTCGCAGTCGCCGTCGACCAGCTCGCACTTGTCCATGTAGTCGCGGTCGGTGTCCCACGCCTCCCACCGTCGCGGGCGGTCCTCGTAGAGCGCGAGCTGGTTCAGCGGCAACACGCGTCCGCGCGCATCGCGCATGTTCGCGACGCGGCGCGTGGCGAGGTGCTCGAGCTCGGACACGCGGCCCGCAAGGTCGATGTGCGCTCGGATCACGCCGTTCGAGAGCGTGACGCCGCGCTTCGTCGCCTTCACCTCGACCGCCTCCGGGAGCGCACCGATCTCGGCCGCGTCGATCACGCGCACGCCCAGCGCGGGGATCGACTTCGCCTCGACCAACGCGCCGTCGCCGAGATCGACGACACCGCAGCGCGCGGTCGACGCCGTGTTCCGCACGAGCACCGGACGCCGCATCCCCCGCGTGTCCGCGATCGACGCGAACGCGCCCTCGAGCAGCTCGCGCTCGTCCTCCGCGGCCTCCATGATGCGCGCGTGATCGGCGCGCGCGTCCTTGTAGACGACCTCGATCGACGAGCCGGGCAGGATGTCGTGGAACTGGTTGAGCAGGAGGTCCTTCCACGCGCCGTCGATGCGGCCACGGAAGGCCTCGCGCTCCTTCGCCGTGACGCCGGGGTGCGAGCACGCGAGCGCCTCGATGTCGCGAAGCGCACTCTCCGCCAGGCGATTCTGCCGCTTCAGCCACGCCTGGCTCGTGTAGGTGCCGCGATGGAGCTCGAGATAGAGCTCGCCATCCCACGACGCGAGCGGACGGCCCGCGGCCTCGAGCGCCTCGCGGCCCGCGTGCAGCCTCCCGCAGAAGACGTCGACGCGGTGCTGCTCGAAGCGCGGAAGCCCCGCGCAGTCGGACGCGAGCTCGGCACGTGCGATCTGCCAGTCGGTCGGACCACCGCCGCCGTCGCCGTAGCCGAACGGCTGCAGCCACATCGGGATCGCGCTCGAGAAGAAGCTCTGCCCATCCTGCACGACGAGGTTCTTCTCGCCGTACAGCATGTCCTTCGGCTCGATCGACGAGTTGTAGTTGTGACCGGGAGTCAGGTGCGTGAGGATCTCGGTTCCGTCGAGCCCGCGCCACAGGAAGGTGACGTGCGGGAAGCGGTTCGTCTCGCACCAGCTCATCTTGTTGGTGATGAACGTGTCGAGGCCACCGAGCCGCGAGATCTGCGGCAGGCACGGCGGGAAACCGAAGGTGTCGGGGAGGTAGAGAAAGCGCTGCTTCCCGGCGGCGCCGAACTCCTTCTCCCAGAAGCCCGTGCCGTGCACGATCTGGCGGACGAAACTCTCGCCCGAGGGGCACGTGCAGTCGGGCTCGATCCACATCGCGCCGCCCGGCTCCCATCGACCCTCCTTCACGCGCCGCGCGATCTGCGCGTAGACCTCGGGGGCATCCTCCTTCACGTATGCATACTGCTGCGCCTGCGAGCAGAGGAAGTGGAAGTCGCCGAAGCGCTCCTGGAGCCGCAGCACGTTCGCGAAGCTGCGCACGCACTTGCGGCGCGTCTCGCGCAGCGGCCAGAGCCACGCGGTGTCGATGTGCGCGTGGCCGACCGCGACGCACGCGGTCGCCGGCGCGTGCGGCCCACCCTGCACGAGTTCATCGAGCGCGGAGGCCGTGTCCTCCATGCCGGGCACCGGGTCGCTCGCATCGATCGACGCGTGGATGTCGCGCAGGCCGTTCGCGATCTCGGTCGCGCGCGGCGAATCCTCGGGCAGTGCGAGCATGAGCCGCCGCAGGAAATCCCACGCCTGCGCGTAGCGCCACGCGGCCTCGTCGACGACGACCAGTTCCGCGCTCTCGAGGCGACCCGGCTGCGGCTCGCGCCAGCGCGTCTGCAGCTCGGGGTGATCCCACCAGAAGGTCGAGATCCCGAGCGGCAGATTGCACGCACCCTCGACGAGGAGATCGACCTTCTCGCCGCCCTTCGCCTTCGGCCAGAGGAACGCAAGGTCGCGATACGGGTCGAAGCCCTGGAACGGCACGCCGTCGCGCCAGAGCGTGCCTTCGGTGCCGCAGGAGAACCGCAGCGCCACCGTGTGTCCGCGCATCTCGCCCGGCACGCGGCCCGCGAGCCGGAACCACGCGGTCGACCAGACCGGTCCCCAGCGGAGGCCGACCTTCACGGGCCGATACTTCGCGCGTCGCGCCGCGGCGAGCGGCGGATGGCCGCCCTCGAGGCCGCTGCCCGACGGCTGCCACATGCCGACCTCGAGCGGAACCCGCATCGGAAAGACCCGGGGGAGCAGAACCTCGCCGTGGAAGTTCTCGTAACGAATGGCCGCGTATTGGAGGTTGGGGAGCACGGGCGCATCCTATCGGGACGGTTTTTCGGCGCGCGGGCGGAATGCCGCGGGTTGGAACGCGACAATGACGGCCATGCATCGGCTCCATCCACTTCGTCGCGCGGGAACGGCCTGCCTCCTCGGACTGACGCTTGTCGTCGGACTGCTCGCGGCGACGTCGGAGCTCGCGGTCGCATCGGACCTCGCGTCTGAGATGTCGGCGACCGCGGCGCAGACGGCCGTCGTCCCGGCAGTGGACGCGATGCCCGCTTCCGCATCCGCGACCACCCCCGCCTCCGCCGGAGCGCCCGAGTCCCGCGCCGTGACGGTCGCGACCGGCATCGCGCAGCTCACGGGCCTCGCGATCTCGCCGCTCCTCGTCCTGGTCGTGATCGGCTGGCGAGACTTCGTCGAACTCGGCGGTTCAACCGCCACGTCGCTCCCGATCCATGCGAACCCGTGGTTCCTGATCCCGTGCACCATCACGCTCGCGGCGGCCGTCCTGCAGCGCTGCACGTCACCCGGCATGCCGCTTCCGATCCGGAAGGCGATCGACGCGGGCGCCTATCTCGAGGCGAAGCTCGCGGCGCTCGTGGCGGCGGGCGTGCTCCTGCCGACGATCGCATCGACGATGGCCGCCGCCGCCGGCTCGGCGGTCGCGCCTGATCCGAACGTGCAGGCCGCCGGGTTCCTCTCGGGTGGACTTGTCGCGGCACTCGTCTTCGTCGCCGCGTTCGCGATGTACATCTCGGTGTGGATCACCTTCCACGTCATCGACGCGCTCATCGTGCTCAGTCCGTTCGCGATCGTCGATGCGGCGCTCGTCGCGCTGCGCGCATCGATCCTCGGCGTCCTCGGCATCGCGCTGCTCGTGCATCCGTTCCTCGCGCTCCTGCTCGCGCTTCCGCTCATCGTGCTCTCGTTCCTCTTCGCGGGCTGGTGCATCCGTCTCGACCTCTTCGCGCTTTCGGTCGCGATCGACGTCATCTTCGGCCGACGCGACGACAGCGAGCGACCGCGCGCGTTCCTCGCCCGCGGTGGACTCGGCGCCCCGATCCGCACGATGGGTCACGCGGAGCCGGTCCCGGGCGGCATCCGCTTCTCGTACCGGCCGTTCTTCGTGCTCCCGAAGCGCACGCTCGAGGTCCCCGTCGACAGCCCCGAGGTCGTGCAGGGCGTCGTCTGGCCGACCCTTTCCGATGCGCGCATCGCTCGCGGCGTGGTGTCGTTCCCGCCGCGCTATCGACGCGACTCGGAGCGGCTCGCGGCGCGTTTCGGGGCGCGCGTACGCGAGGGTCGCATCCGCAGCGGACTGCGTCGGGTCCGCGAGGCGTTCGCGGCGCTCGCCTCGAGCCTCTCCGGCGAATCCGCGGCGCAGGCGTGACGAAGCGGCCCCGGTGCCGAAGATCGAGCGTCCCGCAGTCCCCCCACCGAAGACGTGCATCGCGTGCGCGCGTCCGTTCACGTGGCGCAAGAAGTGGGAGCGCGACTGGGAGCACGTGAAGTACTGCTCGGACGCCTGCCGTCGACGAGGTCCGCAGGATCGCGTCGGAGACGACGCTTCCGGCGCGACGCGTGGCGTACGCCGCACCCGGTAGAGTGTGCCGATGGAAGCGTCCGTGGCCGAACAACTCGTTGATCCAGCGGTGCTGGCGCAACTCGCGCTGCCCGCGGTATTCGCGGGGCTCGTCGCCGTCCTCTCGACCGTGGCGGTCGAGCGGCTCGGAGGCGCGCGCGGAGGCATCGTCTCGAGCATTCCGACCACGATCGTCCCGGCCGCGATTGGCATCTGGGGCGCCGGCGACGACATCGAAGGCTTCCGACGCGCGATGGCGTTCGTCCCGATCGGCATCCTGCTCAACGCGGGCTATCTCGTCCTCTGGCGCGTGATCCCGGCCTTCGTCGGTCGCCACACGCGCACGCATCTCCTCGCGTGGACGCTCACGCTCTCGCTCGGCGCGTGGTTCTGGATCGCTGCAGGCATCATGTGGATGAACGATCTCGTGCAGCCGACGGTCGCGCAGTCGCTCGTGATGGGCTCGATCGCCTTCGCGACCGGGATCGCGCTCGGCATCGCCGCGAATCTCCGACCGCATCCCGCGCCGAAGGGCACCCATCGCGTGGGTGCGCACATCCTCCTCGTCCGTGGCCTCGCGGCCGCGGTCGTCATCGCGATCGCGATCTTCCTCAACCGCGCTGGGCTTCCGGTCGCCAGTGGCATCGCGTCGGTCTTCCCCGTGATCTTCACGACGATCATGGTCGCGACGTGGCTTGCGCAGGGAGCGCACGTTCCGACCGGCGCCGTCGGCCCGATGGCGCTCGGAACGCTCAGCGTGAGCACATACGCGCTGCTCGCGACCGTGCTCTTTCCCGTGATGCCGGTCGCGCTCGCGGCCGCGCTCTGCTGGATCGCATCCGTCGCGTGCGTCAGCGTCCCCGCATATCTCTTCCTGCGCGCACGCCGGAGGGCGGTCGCTCAGCCGCGCGTCGCGGAGAGCGCGGGCGAAAGCTCGGCCTGATCGCGCGCGAGTCCCGCGCGCAGCCGGGCCCGCGTCGTCGACACGCCGAGCACGCGGCCCGCAAGCGACACGCCCGAGAGATACGCGTCCTCGACGCGAGTGCCGCACATCCAGTCGCCGGCCATGCCGAGTCCGAGCCGCGGGTCGAGCGCGCTGCCGAGGCCACCCTCGCGCGAAGCAAGCGCGAAGCGCCAACGATGCGCGAGTTCATGCGCGGGAACGGGCATCTCGACGCGTGATTTCACGCAAAGCGCGGCGAAGGCTCGCGTCAGTTCGGGGGCGATCTCATCGGGCCGCCGCTCGAGGCGCTCCTCCGACCACTCCGGCCGGGCAAGCACCACCCAGCGGTCGGTGCCGTCCGCGACGCGGCCTGGCTTCGAACCGACGCGCGAGATCCACGCGAGCGACGCTCCCACATCGTCGGCGCCGGCGAGCACTTCGGCGTGGTCGAAACCGAGTTCGATGCGACGCGGGAACGAGAGCATCAGCGACCAGGTTGCGCGCATCGCGATGCGTGAAGCGATCGCGGCCAACGCAGGCGCATGCGCACCAAGAATCGCCGCGGCCTGCGGAGCCGGTGCGGTCGAGAGCACGGCATCGAACGGCCCGAACACCCGCTCGGCGCCCGCGCGATCGCTGCAGCGGACGAGCCAACGATCGCCGTCGCGCTCGAGGCCGACGACGCGCATCTCGGCTTCGATCGCGATGCCCGCGGCAAGATGCCCGCACAGCGCGCTCATCGACGGCGTGCCGACGAAGCGCGGCGGCGTCTGGATGAGGCGCGCGCCATCGGCGCCGAACTCGGCGAAGCGCGCGTCCCACCGCGCGACGACGCCGGACTCAAGCCAATCGGCGATCCGTGCGCGGAACCGGGGATCGCGCGCGGTGAAGTACTGTGCTCCGTGATCGAACGCACCGAAGTCGCCCCGGCGCGTGCTCATGCGGCCGCCAGGGCCACGCGATTTCTCGAGGATCGTGACCTCGACGCCATGGTCGGCGAGCGTGCGGGCGCACGCGACGCCGGAAAGACCCGCGCCGACCACCGCCACGCGCATCGCGTGGGCAGGCCGCGTCACGATCCGTTCGAAGGCCTGAAGATCGAGCCGCGCCGCATGCTCTGCCGTCGGACGCGCGCGCACCGTGCCAAGTACCGGGCCTTCCGGCGCGAACGCGCGATCGAACAACCCGAGGCACCAGAGGAGCCCCGCGTAGCTCGCGGGGTCGGCGCCATCCAATGCGTAGCGGTTGTTGAGATCGACAAGCGTCGCGACCGCCTGCTCCGGCGATCTCGTCCAGAACGGGATCGCCTTGCCCCAGGTCATGCGCACGTTGTTGTGCAGTTCGCCATGCACGACGAGCGAGCGCTGCGCGAGATCCCAGAGGCGGTCGCCGGTGATGCCGCGCTCGAGCGTTTCGTGCGGCCGCGCGTCGCGTGGGTCGGCGCGGTGCGCCTCCAGCGTCCGCCGCGCCCACGAGGGCAGCGCCTCGATCGACGCATGCGATGGTTCGTGCCGGCACCAGTGGTACGAGAGCTCGCGCCAGACGAGCAGTTCGTCGAGGAACTTCTCGCCGCCCTCCCCACCCGCCTGCTGCGCGTCGCGCGCGACACGGAACGGCGAGATCATGCCGTAGTGGAGATAGGCCGACATGCGCGACGTGGCAACGAGCGCTGCGTCGTTGCGGTCGCGCGCGTAGTCGGCGAGGCGGTGATCGAGGAAATCCCGCCAGCGTCGCTCGGCCGCGCGCGCGCCACCAGGCGTATCGACCACCGGGCCGATCGTATGGTCGATGTCGAGCGACGGAACGAACGACGCGATGTCGAGGTGCGCCCAATCGATCTCGGGCAGCGTGTGATCGGCGAGCGGCCAGCGGCGACGCGTCCAGTCGAACTCGGGCCACATCGCGCCCGTGCGGCGGCCGCGCTCGCGCGCCGTGGCGTCGCGGAACGCGAAGGCTCGGTCGAACACGCCATCGACGGCGTTCATCGGCACCACGCAGGCGGTGTCGACAGCGAGCACCGGGCGTCCGCTGCGCCGTCCGATCGACGCGATCCAATCGGGGAAGGGCTGCGCCGGGAAGTCCTCCGTGACGATGACCGCTGCGCGCGATGCGAGCCGATCCATCGGGACATCGGGGCGAGGCATCGCCTCGATCGACGCCGCGAACGGCACGCCGAGACCCGCGAGGCCCGCGGCGAAGTCGCGCACGCCCTCGAGGAAGAACGAGACGTGGCGGTCCGAGAGGTGCGGGTGCGATCCCGACACCGCGCAGAAGACGAGCAATGGGAGATCGAGGGCGGTCGCGACCGCGGCCGCGGTATCGAGCGCGGGGTTCTCGTCCACACGCAGCGCGTGATGCGCCCAGTAGAGGACGTACGAAGCCCCTGCCGCCGGCGCCCCCGGTGCAACCAGGGCCACCCGCTCCCGGAGGTGCTCCGGAAGCGACGCGACGACCGCGCCGATCGAGGGTGGATCCGCTGGAGGCATGGGTTCGCGGCGGGGTTCGACGCCACCCCTGCCGGGATTCGACGAAACCCGACGATTGGAGCCGACCTTGCGCCGGGTCGGAAGTTACTCTTCATGAACCGGGGTCCACCCCGTCGGGGCTCCCAGCCGCCTCACGTCGTCCGAGTTTCCGTCCGTGCCGCGTTCCAATGCCATCCATCGTGCGCTCGTGACCGCGTTCGCGGCCTGGATGCTGTTCTGCTGCTGTGAGAAGCGGCTGTTCGCTTCCCTGCTCTTCCCGGACGCGGTGTCGGGATTCGCTTGCTGCCCCGACGATCGCGCCGGTTGCGCGACGGACGCGGTGGCCGAGGACGCCCTACCCCCCTGTTGCCGCGCCTGCAGCACGACGCCCCGTTCGTGCGAGGACGAGGAATCGGCTCCCGTTGGCGGGGATGCCGACGGAAACCCCGAACCCGCGAGCGAACACGCCCCTCCCGGTCGCTGCTGCGACGGCTGCTGCACGAAGGCGCCAGCGCCCCTCACCTCGTTGACCCTCGATCGGGACGATGTCGGCAGTGAAATGCCGTGGCTCCTCGCGGGTTTGCCTCTCTCCGAGGAAACCCGCGTCGTATCAGCCGCGTTCGCCCGTTCCGACGGCAGGCCGCCGCCCCGCTGGCGGACACCCCGCCTCCAGCTCGTGACCATGGCGCGCCTGCGGATCTGAGCGCTCGCCCGGAGTTTCTCCCGAATCTCACCGCGAGATTCGATGCGGGGCTCCGCGCGTCGCATCCGATGATCCTCCGTCCAACGCACCGAACGAGCACACACGACGACCAACGCGGATCCACGCGCCGCACGCAGGCGCGGCATTCCGTCTCGTCCGCACCACCAGCAGGGACAACCCATGTCGAGTCCTACCCGAAGCGCCGGCGGCCAAGCCCCGCCGCCACCAGCCTCGCGCACCGTCGCGCGCGTCCTCGTGCCGCTCGCGATCCTCGGGACGGCGATCGCGCTGCTCGCGATCACCGGCGCACGCGCGTTCGAGCGGCTGCCCGAGGTGCGCGTGACGCCCGTCGCGCTCATTCCATCCCAGGGGCGCGCAACGGGGGGCACCTCGACGGCCGATGACGCCGGCACCGTGCAGGCGCCGGGCTGGATCGAACCTGCTCCGTTCGCGACCGAACTCCGCGCCTTGCGCGACGGGACGATCGCCGAGGTGCGGGTCCTCGAGGGCGCGTCGGTTGCCCGTGGCGACGTGATCGCCCTGCTCGAGCATGCGGCGGAGGAAATCGCGCTCGCCGAGGCCGAAGCCACCCTCTCCGCGCGCCAGCGCGAGGCAAGCGCCTCCGCGGGACTCGCCGATCTCGCCGCGCGATCGGTCGAGATCGCCGCCGACTCGGGCGACCGATTGCATGCCGCGGAGGCGGCGGCCGCAGAGGCGCGGATGCTCGCCGATCGGCTGCCCGCCGACCTCGCCGCCGCGGAGGCCGAACTTGCGGAAGCCAGGGATCTCCTCGACACGCGCAAGGCGCTGATCGCGCCGGGAGGCGCGACCGAGGGAGAGGTTCGCCGGCTCGGACTGCGCGTCGCGTCGCTCGCGGCGCGCGTCGAGGCGCTGCGCGTCGAGATGCCATCGCGACGCGCGCGCGCGGAGGCGCTCGCGAGCTCGGTCGAGATCGCGCGACGTGCCCGCGAGTCGCTCATCGCCGAGCGCACCGCGCTGGGCGAGGCACGGCGCATGGAGGCGAAGGTCGCCGCCGAACTGGCCGAGGCGCTCGCCGCGCGCGATCGCGCGGCGCTCGCCCTTCGGCGCAGCGAGATCCGCGCCCCGCACGCGGGAACGATCCTCTCGCGCAGCGCCGTCGTCGGCGCGCGCGCAGGTCTCGAGGGCGAGCCGATCGCGCTGCTCTACGACCCGACGAGCCTTCAGGTGCGATGCGACGTGCCCGCGAAGGACGCCGCGTTCCTCGCCATCGGCCTCGCCGCCGAGATCCGCGCGGATGCGCTTCCCGACCGCGTGCTCGAAGGCGTCGTCGAGCGACTGGTTCCGCTCGGCGATCTCCAGAAGAACACCGTGCAGTGCAAGGTGCGCATCGTCGACCCGCCGGCGGAACTGCGCGCCGACATGCTCGTCCGTGTGAAGATCCGCGCGCGCGGTACGGGCGGATCGGCGCAGCGCGAGACTGTCGCGATTCCCGTTCGGGCCCTCCTCGCCGACGAGTCCGCGCCGACGCGCGGCTCGAGTGGCGAGGTCCTGGTCGTGATTCCCGAGCCGGGCGCCGTGCGCATCGCGCGCCGCGCCGTCGTCGTCGGGTCGTTGCGCGCGAACGGCTGGATCGAGATCGACGAGGGCCTTGTCGGCGGCGACCGCGTGGTGCTGCCGGACGAGGCCGTCGACGGAACGCCGTCCACCTCGATCGCGACCCTCGCGACCACGCTCGATGGCGCACGCGCCACGCCACGCGAGGTGCATCTCGGCGATCCCTACGAATCGACGGTGGAAGACGCGGGCGATGGAAGCGACGTCGACGGTAGAGGCGACGGTGCAGGCGATGGAGAGGAGCGCGCGTCGTGAGCGAAGCCTTCATCCGCTGCGAGAAGCTGACCAAGGTGTATCGCAAGGGCGACCAGGAGATCGTTCCGATTCGCGACCTCGATCTCGAGATCGCGCGCGGCGCGTTCGTGTCGCTCATGGGCCCCTCCGGCTCGGGCAAGACCACGCTCCTCAATCTCCTCGCGGGCATCGACTCGCCCACGCGGGGCGCACTGCACATCGGCAGCAACGACCTCGCCCGGCTCTCGCGCGGCGCACTGGCCGCGTGGCGTTCGCGCGAGGTCGGCATCGTCTTCCAGTCGTACAACCTCGTCCCCGTGCTGACGGCGTTCGAGAACGTCGAGCTTCCGCTGCTGCTGCAGCCGCTCTCGCGCGCCGAACGCGCGCGACGCGCGATGGAGGCGCTCGACACCGTCGGCCTCGGCGACCGTGCGTCGCACTTCCCGTCGCAACTCTCGGGCGGTCAGGAGCAGCGCGTGGCGATCGCGCGCGCGATCGTCGCACGCCCGCCGCTCCTTCTCGCCGACGAACCGACGGGCGACCTCGACCGCGAGAGCGCGGACCTCGTGCTCGCGCTGCTCGCGTCGCTCCATCGCGACCGCGGCACCACGATCGTGATGGTGACGCACGATCCCGAGGCGGCCGCGCGGGCCGACACGCTGCTTCACCTCGACAAGGGCCGGCTCGCCGCGCGGGAGTCTCGCGGCGCGGAGGCCGCGCGATGAGCGGATTCACGGGCAATCTCGCGAGAACCGCGGCGCTTTCGCTGCGGATGCTCGTCCGCACGAGGGTGCGCGCGACGCTGTCGGTGCTCGGGATCGCGGTCGCCACGTTCCTGCTCTGCGCCGAGCGCGCGGTGCAGGACGGCGTGCGCGAGGCGACCGAGGCGAGCGCGCGCGACACGCGGCTCATCGTCTACCGCGCGAACCGGTTCTGCCCGTTCACGAGTCGCATCCCGGAGCGCTACGCCGACGAGATCGCGGCGATGCCCGGCGTCGCGAGCGCGGTTCCGATGCAGATCGTCGTCTCGAACTGCCGCGCAAGCCTCGATGTCGTCGTCTTCCGCGGCGTGCGCGCCGAGGACGCCGAGCGCACGCTGGCGCCGCGGCTCCGGTTCATCGATGGTTCGATGAGCGACTTTCTCGCGCGCGGCGACGGCGCGCTCGTCGGTAGCGCGCTCGCCGAGCGACGGCGCCTCAAGGTCGGCGACCGCTTCGGATCGGCCGGTGTCACGGTCACCGTGGCCGGCATCGTCGAGGCGGACGGGCCGCAGGATCGGAACGCCTGCTTCGTGCCGCTGCCGTTCCTGCAATCCTCGATGGGCGGCGTCCAGGGCGGCATCGTGACGCAGGTCGAGGTCGAGATCGCCGAGCCGGGAACGCTCGAGCGGATCGCGGCGGAGATCGACGCGCGATTCGCGGGCGACGCCGCGCCGACCTCGACGCGCAGCGAGAAGTCGTTTGCCGCGCGTGCGGCCGAGGATCTCGTCGCGATCGCCGGGTTCGCACGGCTGCTCGGGGCAGGCGCCCTCGCCGCGATCTTCGCGCTCGTCGCGAACGCGCTCATCCTGTCGCTCGAGGGTCGCTCGCGTGATCTCGCGGTGCTGCAGGCGGTCGGCTTCGGCGGCCGCGCGATCGCATGGACGATCATCGTCGAGGCGGCGGCGCTTGCCGCGGTCGGTGCGGCGATCGGCGCAGGATGCGCGCAGCTCGCGCTCGCGTTCGGCGATCTCTCGCTCGGTGCCGAGGGCATCCTCGTCGAGTTCCGTCCCTCGATCGCAAGCGCCATCGGCGCGACGCTCGCGGCCGCGCTCGTCGGCCTCTGCGCAGGCAGCGTGCCCGCGATCATCGCCGCACGGAGATCGGTCGCCGAAGGGATGCGTGCGGCATGATGCGGCTGCTGCCCTTCGACCATGCGATCCGCAACCTCGGGCGCTCCCCGCGCCGACTGGCACTGCTCGTCGGCGGCAGCGCGCTTGTGTCGCTGCTCGTTCTCGGCGCCGTGGCGTTCTCGCGAGGTCTCGAGACCTCGCTCGGCGCCAGCGGTCTTGCGACCAACGCGCTCGTGCTCGCCGCCGGAAGCGAGGAGAGCGTCGAGCGAAGCGAGATCGCCCCCGGCGTCACCGATGCGCTTGCGACCGGCGTCGACGGCATCGCGGTCCTCGCCGGCCAGCCGCTCGTCTCGCCCGAGATCCACGCCGCGCTGCCGGTCTCGCTCAGCGGAGAAGCCGTCGGTTCGGAAGGCGAGGCCCCCGAGGCGCCGCCCGTCCTCGTCCGCGGGTTCGAACCCGCGGCGTTCGCCGTCCATCCGCAGGTACGCCTCGCATCGGGGCGCTGGCCGCGACCGGGCGCCGACGAGGTGGCCGCGGGGCCGGAGGCACTCGCCCGCGTCGGTGGAGCCGCCGCAGGTGCGCGCGAGGGCGCGACGCTCCTGATCGCGGGCCAGCCCTTCACCGTGGTCGGCACGCTGCATGCGCCCGGAACCGCGATGCACGGCGAGTTCTGGATGCGGCTCGACCGACTCGCGCAGCTGACGCAGCGCACCACGCGGTCGTGCGTCGTGGTCGCACTCGGCGACGCCGAGTTCGACGACGTCGACGCGTTGGTCGCCACGCGGCTCGACCTCGAGTCGGTGGCGATGACCGAAAGCGACTACTACGCACGGCTCGCCGAGTTCTTCGCGCCGATCCGCGCGCTCGTCCTCGCGACCGCGATCCTCGTCTCGTGCGGCGCCGCGCTCGGTGGACTCAACGCGATGTACGCGGCCTTCGCCTCGCGTGTCCGCGAGGTCGGGACGCTGCAGGCGCTCGGATTCGGCCGCACCGCGATCGCGGTGTCGCTCGCGATCGAGTCGCTCGTCGCGTGCTCCGCCGGGGCGCTCCTCGCGTCGCTCATCGCGGTCCTCTTCCTCGACGGCGCCGCGGTGCGCTTCTCGATGGGGTCGTTCGCGCTCTCGGTCGATGCGACGGCCATCGCCGCAGGCCTCCTCTCCGGAATCGTCCTCGGAGTCGTCGGCGCGATCGCACCGATCATCCGATGCCTCTCGCTCCCCATTCCCATCGCGCTGCGCGCGTGAAAGCACGAAGGAACCACCCATGATCCGATTCGCTCTCGTCGCACTGCTCCTTCCGATCCTCCAGACGACGCCGCCGAAGCCGCCGACCGATGCTCCGCGCATCCCGGACAGCGTGTTCGTCGATGCCGAGCCCGCCGACGCCAAGTGCGTCTCGGTCGTCAAGAAGGACGCGAAGAAGGGCGACACCGTGGTGATCCAGGCGAAGATCGGCGGACGCGCCGAGCCGTTCGTCAAGAACCGCGCGATCGTGATCGTCGCCGATCGCTGCATGAAGAGCTGCGACCAGATCCCGGGCGACACGTGCGCCAAGCCTTGGGACTACTGCTGCGAGCCGCCCGAATCGCTCAAGGCGAACACGATGACGCTGCAGTTCACGGGCGAGGACGGCAAGGTGCTCAAGACCGGCGCGCAGGGCGTGCATGGGCTCGAGCCGCTCGCCCTCGTCGTGATCGAGGGCGTCGTCACCGAGAAGGACGACAAGGGCACCTTCGTGGTGCGGGCGAAGCGCGTCTACGTCGAGAAGCCTGCGGAAGACGAAGGCGCCTCGCCGAACGACAAGCCGAAGGTCGACGGGAAGGACCCGCCGAAGGATGCACCGAAGGAAGCACCGAAGGAGTGAAGCAGCGGTGTACAGTGCGGCCATGCGGAACGACGCGCTCTTCCTCGGACTCGACATCGGAACAACCGGCACGAAGTGCGTGATCGCCACCGCCGATGGCGCGGTGGTCGCCGAGGCGACCATCGAGCACCCGGTCTCGTATCCGAAGCCCGGCTGGGCCGAGCAGGACCCCGAAGACTGGTGGCGTTCGAGCGTGGCGTCGGTGCGCGCGGCGACGGCGCAGGTCGCGGGTTCGGCCGAACGCGTCGAGGCGATTGGTCTTTCGGGGCAGATGCACGGACTTGTCGCGCTCGATGCCGGCGGCGCCGTGGTGCGCCCGGCGATCCTCTGGAACGACTCGCGCAGCGCCGCGATCTGCGAGCGGCTCCACGACCGCGAGCCGGGCCTTGCGCAGGTGCTGGCGATGACGGGGAACCGCGTGTTCCCCGGCTTCCAGGCGCCGAAACTCCTCTGGATGCGCGAGCACGAGCCGGCGGCGTTCGCGCGCACGGCGAAGGCGCTCCTCCCGAAGGACTGGCTGCGATACCGACTCTCGGGCGCGATGATGGCGGAGCCGAGCGACGCCTCCGGCACCGCGGTCTTCGACTGCGCGCGACGGACGTGGAGCGACGCGATGCTGGCCGCGGTCGGTCTACCCCGCGCGCTCTTTCCCGACGTCGCCGAGAGCCCCGTGCACTCGTCGTGCCTCTCGCAGACGGCCGCGCGCGAGCTCGGCCTGCGCGCGGGCATCGGCATCGCAGGTGGCGCGGGCGATCAGGCGGCGGCGGCGGTCGGCAGCGGCATCGTCGCCGAGGGCACGGTCTCGTGCACGATCGGCACGTCGGGTGTCGTCTTCGCCGCGAGCAACGCATGGCGCGCCACGCCGAACGGTGAGCTCCACGCCTTCTGCCACGCGGTCCCCGATCGCTGGCATCTGATGGGCGTGATGCTCTCCGCCGGAGGCAGCCTCCGGTGGTTCCGCGACACGCTGGCTCCCGATGCCGTGCACGAGGCGAAATCCCGCGGGATCGACGCCTACGACGTGCTCGCCGAGCGTGCCTCGCGCGTTGCGATCGGTTGCGACGGCCTCGTGTTCCTTCCCTATCTCTCAGGCGAACGCTGCCCGATCCCCGATCCGATGATCCGCGGCGGCTTTGCCGGGCTCGACGTGGCGCACGGACGCGATCACCTGGCGCGTTCGGCGTTCGAGGGGATCACCGCCGGCCTCGCCGGCAACGTCGATCTCCTTCGCGCGCTCGGGATCGACGTGCGCGACGTGCGTCTTTCGGGCGGCGGCGCGCGCAGCCCGTTCTGGCGCACGATGTGTGCCGACATGTTCGAGGCGCGCGTATCGCTCCTCGCTTCCGATGCGAGCGGTGCGCTTGGCGTTGCCCTCCTCGCCGCCGTTGGCGCGGGTGCGCAGCCATCGGTCGATGCGGCGTGCGCGGCGGCCGTCCGGACGCGCGAAGCGATCGAGCCCGATGCGACGCGCGTGGCCGCGTATCGCCTCGTCAAGGCGCGAGCCGGAGAGGCGGCGCGCCGCGCGCTGCGCGTCGGATAGTCTGCGTCGTCTTCCAACCTGAAGACCCCGCCTGAAGACCCCGCCCGAAGACCCCGCCTGAAGACCCCGCCTGAAGACCCCGCCTGAAGACCCCGACATGCTTGCCACCATCCTCCGCTACCTCTTTGCGATCGCCGGCATGGCCGCGGTGGCGTACGTCGTGTGGAAGGTCGTCAACAGGCAGGAAGCGAAGGACGCGGCGTTCCAGAAGAAGCTCGACGACGACGATGAGCGCGCCGCCAAGGGCCGCTTCGGTCCGCCGCCGAAATGAGCATGCCGAGACGGATCGCCCACGTGACGCACGGGCATTCCGCGTTCACGAGAGCCGCGAGCGCACCGTGCCCATCCGCCGCTGCAGGTCCTTGCCCGGGCACAGCGTGGCCGACAGCTCCTGGTGCGTGTACACGCGCTTCTTCGACACCTTGTGCTTCGCCTGCAGCGACTTGAGGAACTTCTCGAGCGCCGCGAGCTGCGCGGGCGGGATCGACTGCTCCTCGAAGTTGCCAAGACACATCACGCCGAGGTTGCCGTCGTGGTTGTTGCGGGTGTGGCGGCCTTCATAGCGAAGGTCGCGCGCCTCCCACACGCGGCCCGCGGGATCGATCACGTAGTGGTACGCGATGTCCTTGTGCGGCACGCGTGCGTTCATCTCGCCGTTCATCACGTTGACGAGGCGTGCGCGGCAGTCGGCGACGGAAGTCGCGGTGAACGCGCGGTTTCCCTCGTGATGGACGGTGATGCGCGTCACCTTCGGCATGCGGTCCATGTCGGCGGCGGGCGGGCGGAAGTTCGTCCACGCCGAACGTGGGATCACGCTTCCGTCGTAGGTCGCGGGGATGCGCACGCCGGAGGCGTAGCCCGAGTTCGGGGCCGGCTTCGCCTCGGGACCGACGGTGCGCGACGGCTTCGTCGCGACGGCCGGCGGACGCGTCGTGGTGCTTGCCCGGCTCCCGCCACTGTTTCCGCCGCTCGACGGATTCACCGGCTGCGCGTAGCGCTTGGGCGGTAGATCTCCGTCGGCACCCCAGGCGCCACCGCCCGGATCAGCACCGCGCGCCAGGCCGTTCGAGCCGAGTGCGCCCGGCGAGCCCGCGGACTTCTGCGTTGACGCGCAGCCCGCGAGAAAGGCGAGCCCCGCGCCGACCGTCGCGAGCACGAAGCCACGGCGTGCGATCGAAGCCGCGAGCGGCTCGCCCAACCCGTCGATCAACCGCGCATCGCCGGCGCGGACGATGGGCATCCGCTCGCGCGAAGCGCTGGGGACATGCGGAATCTCGTACTCCTTCGCCGGATCATGCGCCGGGTCATGCGACATCGTCGTCTCCATCGGCCGGCCCCCGCGAAAGGGAGTCGTCGGCGTCGGACATATCGACGAAACACCGCAGAATCGTGCAGAAACGACGGCCGTTCGGCCGACGCGCTCAGGCGAGGCGCGTGCGCAGCGAGGCGACCTTCGGCTGCAGGTTCCGGCCCGGGCAGGCGGTCTGGGCGTCGGGCCATTCGCGGTGGGTGTAGACCCGCGACTTCGGGACCCGGTAGGTGCGCATCAGGTCGCGCAGGACGCGGTCGAGCGTGCGCATCTGCGCGGCCGTCGGCTGCTGGCGCTCGAAGTTGCCCATCACGAGCACGCCGACGTTGCCCTCGTTCCGGTTCTTCACATGGGCGCCCTGCCAGCGGATCGCGCGGCCCTGCCAGAGCGTGCCCGCGCGGTCGATCACGAGGTGGTAGCCGATGTCGGCCCAACCGTTGCCGCGGTGCAGCATGCGGTAGCGCTCGATGCGCGCGGCCATCGTCGCCGTATCGGTCGCGTAGATCACGTCGTCCATCCCGTCGTGGTGGACGGTGATGGCGGTGACCGGCAGCATCGGATTGAGATTCGAGAAGTCCGGCGGGCTCTTCGCCCAGAGGAACCTCGGCTTTGCCCACGGAAGCGCGGCCTCGCCGACCGGATTCGCCTCGCCCATCGGTCCGGAGATCGGCTTCGGGGCGGGCTTCGCGACGATGGCCGGCGCCGGCGCGGGACGGCTCGGTACATCGGACCACTCGGGCGGAGGAACGCGGAGCGCGCGGGTCGTGGCCGAGCACGCCGCGAGCGCGAACGCGGCGCTTCCGATGAAGGCGGCCTGCAGGAAGCCACGACGGGTCGCGGTCGAGAGGTCGGCACGCGGATCGGGCCGATCGCGGAAATCACCGCGTGCGATCGCCTCCGCGAGCAGGATCTCGGGTGCAACACCGGGCGCAACACCGGGCGCCGGCGCGCTTCCATCGCACGACTGATTGAAGGGCACGGCGTCGCGTGGTTCCATCGCTCGCTCCGACTGCGGTCGACCGCATGCACGCATCGGGCACCGGGAGGCGGAATCCGTTCCGCGCGGTGCTCGGGTGCGCAGTGTAGATCGTCGCACGGGGCTCGCGGACGCGAATCCGCCGCGGCGACTCGGTACGCCCCGCCGTTCGAAGGGTTCGTGCGAACGTGGTCCTATCGCACGGACCACCGCGCCAACGACCTCCCTGCCGGGGGGTCGCCGCTGCCGGCACGCAGGCACTGCGACGCCACCTGGAACGGCGGCAGCCGCCGCCCCGCGCGACCCGTCCGCCGCCTTGTGGAACCGCCCCCGGGCCGCCGGGATCACCCCGACGGTTTTTCAGCGTTTTTCCCGGGGTTTTTCGCTCTCCGAACACCCCGCTCGACGCGCGTCCGACGCGGCGGAACACCGCTGTTTTTGGTAGGATTCAAGGCCCCCCGGAACCCTCCGTTCCGGCCGATCCGGACCCATCCCGCATGAGCGAGACGACCCAGACCCCGCCCCCCTCGCAAACGTCGCTGCCGGCCGACGCGGAGAACTACACCTCCGAGTCGATCCAGGTGCTCGAGGGCCTCGAGGCGATCCGGAAGCGCCCCGGCATGTACGTCGGCGGCACCGGACTCAACGCCCTCCACCACCTGGTGTACGAGTGCGTCGACAATGCGATCGACGAGGTGATGGCCGGCTACGCGACGACCGTCACCGTGCGCGTGGGCGTCGATGGCTCCTGCACGGTGATCGACGACGGCCGCGGCATGCCCGTCGATCCGATGAAGCACGAGAACCCGACCATCAACGGTCGGCCGGCCGTCGAGGTCATCCTCACCGAGGTGCACGCGGGCGGAAAGTTCGGCGACAACGCGTACAAGGTCTCGGGCGGCCTGCACGGCGTCGGCGTCAAGTGCGTCAACGCGCTCAGCGAGTGGACCGAGGTCGAGGTCTTCAAGAACGAGAGGACCTACCACATCGGGTTCTCGCGCGGCGAGGTGACGAAGCCGCTCGAGCTCGTCGAGACGCTGGCGAAGTCGGCGGCCACCGAGAAGCGCACCGGAACGCGCATCTCGTTCCTTCCCGATCCGCAGATCTTCCCGGACACCGAGTTCCGCTTCGACACGCTCGAGAGCCGCCTGCGCGAGCTCGCGTACCTGAACCCCGGCGTGCGCATCCGCCTCGTCGACGAGCGCGTCGATGCGAGCGGCGAGCGGCGCGACGTGTCGTTCTACAGTCCCGACGGAATCGGCGGATACGTCGCCTGGCGCAACGAGCAGAAGACGATCCAGAGCCCCGTGATCTCGTTCTCCGCGGAGGACGCCGCGCTGTCGCTGCGGCTCGACTTCGCGATGCAGTACGTGGATTCGAGCCAGGAACTCACGCTCGCGTTCGGCAACAACATCCCGAACCGCGACGGCGGCACGCACGTGCAGGGCTTCAAGGCGGCGCTCACCCGCGTGGTCAACGGCTACGCACGCAAGAACAACCTGCTCAAGGATCTCGTGCCGTCGGGCGACGACCTGCGCGAGGGCCTCGTCACGGTCGTGAGCGTGAAGCTGCCGAACCCGCAGTTCAACAACCAGACGAAGGAGAAGCTGCTCAACCCCGAGATCGAGGGCTTCGTCTCGAACGCGATCGGCGAGAAGCTCGGCGCGTGGCTCGAGGAGCATCCGCGCGAGGCGCGCGACATCTGCATGCGCGCCGTGCTCGCGGCGCAGGCGCGCGAGGCCGCGCGCAAGGCGCGCGAGCTCATCAAGCGCAAGGGCGCGCTCGACTCGGGCGGCATGCCGCACAAGCTCTCCGACTGCTCGTCGGACGACGTGGAGAAGACCGAACTCTTCATCGTCGAGGGCGATTCGGCAGGCGGTTCCGCGAAGGGCGGCCGCGACCACGTGCACCAGGCGATCCTGCCGCTGCGCGGCAAGCTGCTCAACGTCGAGAAGGCGCGTCTCGACAAGGTGCTCGGCTTCGAGGAGATCCGCATCCTGATCCAGGCGCTGCAGTGCGGGATCGGCGAGGACTTCGACATCTCGAAGCTGCGCTACGGCCGGATCATCATCATGACCGACGCCGATGTCGACGGCTCGCACATCCGCACGCTGCTCCTGACGTTCCTGTTCCGGCAGATGCCCGAGCTCGTGCGTCAGGGCAAGATCTTCATCGCGCAGCCACCGCTCTACCAGATCAGCCGCGGCAAGCAGTCGACGTACGTGCTCAACGACAAGCGGATGAACGAGACGCTCGTCGACCTCGCGCTCGGGCATGCGGTGTTCGCCGTGCGCGACCAGTCGGGCGCGGTCGTGCACCGCGTGGCGGGCGACGAGATCCGCCGCATGGTGCGCGCGCTCGACCGGCTCGACGAGCTGGTCACCGTGTCGCAGCGCCGCGGCATCCAGTTCGCGAAGCTTCTCGCGATGCGCGCGAACGATCCGGCCGGCAAGGGGCATCTCCCGATGTGGCACCTCGCGTGGCCCGAGGGCGATCTGCTCTTCTTCGGCGAGGCCGAGGCGCGCGCCGCGCTGGCGCAGAAGGATCTCGTGCTCGACGACCTCGTCACCACCGAGCTGAAGGTCGACCGCCGGCGCATCGCGAGCCTGCGCGAACTGCACGAGAACCGCGAGATCGAGCGCATCATCGGCCAGCTCGCCCAATGGCACATCGACATCGCCGACTGGGACCGCGTGCAGGTCGAGACGGTCACCGGCGACAAGGAACCGACGCGCTACGCGTGGCTCGTCGAGAACGCGAAGGGCTCACGAGGCGAGGCGAAGGCCGAGTCGAAGCCCGAACCGACCGACGGCGATGCGGAGGGTGACAAGCCCGCGTCTCGCGAGACGGGCGTCGTCGAGGCGGCGAGCGTGCCCGGCATCGTGCGCGCCCTGCTCGAGGTCGGCCGGCGCGGTATCGAGGTCAAGCGCTTCAAGGGTCTCGGCGAGATGGAGGCCGAGCAGCTCTGGGAGACCACGATGGATCAGGCGCGCCGCACGCTCGTGCGCGTGACGCTCGAGAGCGCGAGCGAGGCCGACACGCTGTTCACGCTGCTCATGGGCGAGGACGTCGAGCGACGCCGCGCGTACATCGAGAAGCATGCGCTCGAAGTGAAGAATCTCGATATCTGAGCGCTCGCGACTGACGAGCAGCGGCGGCTTCGCCGCAGGCCGCTCGTCTTCGCTCGCTTTGGCGCGGATCGCGTCAGGGGGAGCCGCCGCAGCGGCGACCGCCATCATGACGAGCGCTCGCGACTGACGAACGGCTGCGGCTTCGCCGCAGGCCGCTCGTCTTCGCTCGCTTTGGCGCGGATCGCGTCAGGGGGAGAGCCGCCGCAGCGGCGACCGCCATCATGACGAGCGCTCGCGACTGACGAACGGCTGCGGCTGCGCCGCAGGCTGCTCGTCTTCGCTCGCTTTGGCGCGGATCGCGCCGGAGGGAGCCGCCGCAGCGGCGACCGCCCAAACACGCGCGCTCACTTCTTCGCGAGGCACTCGTCGACCGCCGCGCGGATCGCGTCCTCGTCGCCCGGATGGAGACCGGCCTTGAAGACCTTGCCGTCCTTGTCGAGCACGGCGACGAACGGGATGCCGCGGATGCCGAAGTCGGGGTTGAACACGTCCTCGGCCGTCATCGCGACCGTCCACGTGACGCCCATGTCCTTCATGAACTCGAGCGTCTCGGCGCGCTCCTTCGCGAGGTCATCCTTGCACTCGACGCGTTCGCGCTTCTGGTGCGCGACCATGCCCTGCGCGCTGGTGACGCCCACGATCTCGACCTCCTCGGGCTTGTAGTGCTTCCGCATCTCGGCGACCTGCGGGAAGCTGCCGACGCACGGGCCGCACCAGGTTGCCCAGAAGTCGAGGACGACCACCTTCCCCTTGAGGTCGGCGATGGACTTCCACGGCGTCGAACCATCGGTGCGCACGACCCAGTCGCAGGTGAGCTGCGGACATGGGAATCCGATGAGTTCACCACGCCCCGCGGCGCCGTTGAGCGTCTTCGCGGCGCGCTCGAGCATCTTCTTCTCGCGGCCCTCGGCCTTCGCGGCCTTCGCATCGATCGCGGCGAGCACCTGCTTGCGAATCGCGTCGGACTTGTCCTTGGGAAGCACCGCGTTGCAGAGCTTGAGGTACCCGCCCGACGCCGCCATCAGCTGCATCGGCGCATCCGGGTTGAACTTCACGGCGATCGCCTCGAGCACCGGCGCGTAGGGCTTGATCGACTCGACGGGCGCGTCGCCGGCGAGATCGAGGACCATCGCGCCTTCCTCGGTCGCGACCGCGTCGGCGAATGCGGGGTGACCGATCACGGTGACGACGGCGGCGGGGCCTCCGGCGTTCATCGAGAGCATCCGCGCGCGCACGGCGCTGCGGAAACCGGCCACCGAAGGATCCTTCGCGCGCTCCTCGAGCGATGCGACCACCGCCTCGCGCGCCTTGCGCGACATGCCGATGAGCGGCTCGAGCACCGACATCTGGTCGTCGCCGAGCTTGCCGAAGTCGATGCCGAGATCAGCGATCGCCTTGTCGGCGGCAGCGCCGATCTCCTCCTGGATGCGCTCGATCTCCTCGGGCGTCGGATTGGCGAGATTGCCGTACTTCTTCTCGAGATCTGCGTAGAAGGTCGCGACGACCGACTGGATCTCCTCGACGGTGGGCTGCGGCTTCGCATCGGCCGCCTGCGCGGGAGCCGCGGCTGCGGGCGGCGTCACCTTCGGATCATCGATGAGGGCGAGCGAGGTCACGAGCGGCAGGATGGCGAGAGCGAGCATGGCGACTCCAGTGCTTTCAGGCGGTTTCAGGCGCTGCTTTCAGGCGTAGCTTTGAGGCGGGGCGCTCTGGAATGATGTGGACCACATGCGGCCGGGCGAGGCCGTGGGATGAACGCGCAGCGTAGCGCGCCCGATCCGGAGGGATCGCGGGGTAAACGCCTGAAGCGATCACTTTGCCTTGCCGGGCGGGTCTGCCATTTCGGGCAGATCCGTCGCCTCGACCTGCGTTTGGCGGCCTGTGGCGATCCCGGTCCAGCACTTCTCCGCCTCCGCGAGCATGGCCGTCAACGCCTCACGCTCGACGCGTCGTCGGCACTGATCGACCGCGTCCTCGGACGTCCAGGAATTCGCGATCTGGTCATCGCGCGACGAGGCCTCCGCCGTGCCGAAGACGAAGCCCGTGCGGACATCGACGAACGCCATGCTCGCCGTGGCGTGGACAACGGCGTTCTTGGTTGGGGCGAGGCCAAGCGTCACGAGACCGAGCGCCCCGGGCGAGAAATCGTCCACGCGGAAGGTGGTGTCGATCGTGTAGAGCGCCAGAATGTCGGCGTGCAGCGTGGCCGCGCCCTCCCGGAGCGCGAGCATGGCCGCGTCGGGATCTTTGTCCTTCGCGTCGGGAATGATGATGGCGCTGAGTCGCGTGGCGAAACGGACCATGGGCCATTTCTGGATGCTCCACACATCTTCAGGAACCTCAAGATCGTCGGCGGCGACGATGGATACGCCGCCGCGCCGGACGCCGGCGACGGACCTCGAGTAGTAGTTGCCGCCCTGCACGCGGACGAGGGCAAGCGTGGCGGGCATGGGCGACTCAGGCTGAACGCGCAGTTTCTCCGCGATGGTCGGCGCGGTCATCTCGCCGATCGGCGCGGGGCCACCGGGGGTTCGGTAGTACGTCTGGCAGCCGATCGCGAGGAGGATCGGGAGTGCAACGAGTACGAGGAGAAGACTTCGCGTCGTGGGCATGCGCATGGCTCCGCGGACGCCGCGAACACGTCGGCCATTCCCGAGAAACGCGGCAGACGGTGCCAGACGGTGCACGGCACATGCCATGTGGTGCCAGGCACCGCATGGCACGTGCCGTGCACGGGCAGCCGACGATTGAACCCTTGCGCGCACCGACAGATCGAGCGAGCGAGCTTGGTGCCTGGCACGTGCCGTCTTGTGCCAGGCACCGGGCGGCACGTGCCGTGCACTGTCTGGCACCGCGCGGTTCACGCGCCGTCGCGCATCCCTGCCTCGGCGAAGCCCTTCCGCCGCAGGATGCACGCATCGCAGTGACCGCACGGCGTTCCATCGGCCGACGGGTCGTAGCACGACAGCGTGCGTCCGACCGGAACCCCCAGCTCGACCGCGAGCCGCACGATCTCCGCCTTCGACAGCCGCTGCAGCGGCGTGTGGATACGGAACCGCGCGCCATCCTGGGCCCCCGCCTTCGTGGCGAGGTTCGCAAGTCGCTCGAACGCCTCGATGAACTCCGGCCGGCAGTCCGGGTATCCCGAGTAGTCGATCGCATTCACGCCGATCGCGATATCGGAGGAGCCGAGCGTCTCCGCGTAGGCGAGCGCGAAGGCGAGGAAGATCGTGTTGCGCGCGGGCACGTAGGTGATCGGAACCCCGTGCGCGATCTCGCCGTCGGCGCGATCCTTCGGCACCGCGATGTCCGCGGTGAGCGCGCTTCCGCCGAAGGCGCGCAGATCGATCTCGGCCACCTTGTGCTCGACCGCACCGAGCGCGCGGGCCATCTCGGCGGCGCGTGCGAGTTCGACGCCGTGACGCTGCCCGTAACGAAAGCTGAGTGCATGGCAGGCGAAGCCCTCGCGCCGCATCCACGCGAGTACCGCCGCGCTGTCGAGACCGCCCGAGAGGAGAACGACTGCACGCTTCATGCGGATCCTCGTGGCTCGTTCTGCTTCCTTCGACGCGTCACACCGGGCTCGGCACGCTCTCGAGCACGCGCTGCATGATGCGGCGCGTGGTCAGCGTGTCGCCCTGGTGCATGTAGGTTCGACTGATGACGCGGTGCGAGCACACCACGAGCACGTTCGACACGATGTCGTCGGGCACGCAGTAATCGCGGCCGGCGACGTATGCGGTCGCGCGCGCGGCGGCGGCGAGCGCAAGGGCGCCGCGCGGCGACACACCCACCTGCAGGTCCTCGGTGTTCCGCGTGGCGGTCGCGATCGCGATGATGTAGTCGACGAGTTCCTGCGCCATGCGCACCTTGTCGACCTCGGCTTGCGCCGCGAGCACCTCTTCCTTCGTCATCGCCGGCCGGAGATCGGGCAACGCCGTGCGCGCGGGCTGCTTCAGCAGGATCCGAGCCTCGTCGTCGGGCGACGGATATCCGAGCGAGATCCGCATCAGGAACCGGTCGAGCTGGTTCTCCGGGAGAAAGTACGTACCCTCGAACTCGTAGGGGTTCTGCGTGGCGACGACCAGGAACGGCTGCGGCAGATGGTGTACGCCACCCTCGGCCGAGACGGTGCCGTCCGACATCGCCTCGAGCATCGCCGCCTGCGTGCGCGGCGTGGTGCGGTTGATCTCGTCGGCGAGGACGACGTTCGCGAAGATCGGTCCCTCGCGGAAGTCGAACGTGCCCGCGTCCTGACGGTAGATGCTCGTGCCGGTGACGTCCGACGGCAGCAGGTCGGGGGTGCACTGGATGCGGCTGAAACTGCAGCGGACCGAGCGGGCGAGCGCGTTCGCAAGGACCGTCTTTCCCACGCCCGGCACATCCTCGATCAAGGCGTGTCCGCGCGCGAGAAGGCACACGATCAGACGGTCGACGGCCTGCACGTTCCCCATGTACACGGAGACGATGTTCGACCGGAGCGCCGCGATCCTGTCCTGCATGGCGCGAGTGTAACAGGCTCGGAATCCGGCCCGCCGGAGGACGGCGCGACTTGCGCGCACATCGAACCCGGACGAAACTGCAGCGCCGTCGAGTTCCGACGGTCCGATCCACGTGGCCGTCACCACCATCCGTCACTCGCTCCCCTGCACGAAGTGCGGCTACGACCTCGAGGGCCTCGAAGCGCGCGGCGTCTGTCCCGAGTGCGGCACGCCGATCGTCGAATCGCTCACCGCGCGTCTCGACGCATCGACCGCTCGATTCGAGGACATGCCGAATCCGCGTCGCGTCGCCGGCACGGTGTTCCTCGGTTCCCTCGGAGCACTCGGCGGCTCCTGCATCCTCCTCGCGCTGCTCATCGATCTGGTGGCGGAATCGACCGGTACGACGGAACTCCGGACCGCCGTCACGCCGTTGCGCAACACGGCGCTCGTCACGACCGCGATCGGATTCCTCGGCTTCGCCTTGGTGCTCCCATGGCGACGTGAACAGCGTTTCATGCGCGCGAAGGCGCTGGGCACGGTCGGGTTCCTCGCGTGGTGCGCCGCAGCCCTGGTCGACGTGAGCACCGTCTCCACCACCTACTGCGCGCTGCCGGCCACGCTCGTCCTCTTCGCGATCGCGCCGCTCCTCCGCGCGCTCGCACCGCGATCGCGGGCCTACCGCAACGCCCGCGCGACCGCCCAACGGGTGGAGGGACTGCTCCTCTCGAACGGCCTTGCAGGCGGCGCGAGCGCCACCGCCCTGTTCTTCGCGGACGCACCGGATCTCTCCGGGTTGACCGGGACGCTGCGCGCGATCGCGCTGGCCGCCGGCCTTCTCACGATCGTCGGACTCGCATACCTCGTCCTGAACGCCGCCTGGCTGGTCCGCGCCAGCCTGAAGCCGCTGCTCTCGGTCGAGGAGACCTTCGGACGACCGGATTCGAGCAAACCCGGTTGACCCGCCCACGTCGGCCTGCCATTCCGGCAGCGCCGATCGCGGGGTCGCCGGAAGTGTCACGGGGGCCCCGGGCATCGACGCCAGGGCGAATGCACGCAACCACCTTCTCCGAATGCACTTAGGTGCGATTTCCGCGACGTGCCGCCGACCGATGGAGCCCGTGGCTCGCGTGGCCTCGCTGGAACGGGCTTTGTATTGCGCGGCCTCCCCTCGGCGTTCGCCGCGGGACCTGACGTTGTGTTGTCACGCCGTGCCACGCCGAGATACGCGGGTCGACTCCGACCCCCTCCCGGCGCCACCACCAGCTGAGATTGGAGAACGACCACGATGGCCGTCAAGGAACTTTCGTTTGAGAACGAGGCCCGCAAGAGCCTCCTCGCTGGCGTCGAGAAGCTCGCCGCCGCCGTCAAGAGCACCCTCGGACCCCGCGGCCGCAACGCCGTGCTCGACAAGAGCTGGGGCGGCCCGACCGTCACCAAGGACGGCGTCTCGGTCGCCGAGGAGATCGAGTTGCGCTGCAAGGTCGAGAACATGGGCGCCAAGCTCGTGAAGGAGGCCGCCTCGAAGACCTCCGACGACGCGGGCGACGGCACCACCACCGCGACCGTGCTCGCCGAGGCGCTCGTGAAGGCGGGCTTCCGCCAGATCGCCGCCGGCGCCGACCCGAACTCGGTCGTGCGCGGCATGAAGAAGGCCGTCGCCGCGGTCGCCGCGAGGATCGCCGACTCGGCGCGTCCGGTCGAGAAGATCGACGGCGGCATCGCCGCGGTCGCCTCGATCAGCGCGAACAACGACGTCTCGATCGGCAAGATCATGGCCGAGGCGTTCGCCAAGGTCGGCAAGGACGGCGTCATCACCGTCGAGGAAGGCAAGTCGCGCGAGACGACGATCGACGTCGTCGAGGGCATGCAGTTCGACCGCGGCTACCTCAGCGCCAACTTCGTCACCAACACCGACGAGATGACCTGCGAGTTCTCGAAGGCGCTCGTCCTGATCTACGAGGACAAGATCGACAGCCTCTCGAAGTTCGTGCCCTTCCTCGAGAAGGTCATGGAGTCGAAGAAGCCGCTCCTCATCATCGCCGAGGACGTCACCGGCGAGGCGCTCAGCGCGCTCGTCATCAACAAGCTGCGCGGCGTGCTCAACGTCTGCGCGGTGAAGGCGCCGGGCTACGGCGACCGCCGCAAGGCCATGCTCGAGGACATCGCCACGCTCACGGGCGGCAAGGCGATCATGAAGGACCTCGGCATCGAGCTCGACAAGATCACCATCAAGGACCTCGGCCAGGCGAAGAAGATCCTCGTCGACGGCGACAAGACGACCGTCGTCGAGGGCGCCGGCAGCACGACGGCCATCAAGGGCCGCTGCGACCAGATCCGCTCGGAGATCGAGCGCACCGACAGCGACTACGACCGCGAGAAGCTCCAGGAGCGCCTCGCGAAGCTCGCGGGCGGCGTCGCGCAGATCAACGTCGGCGCGTCGAGCGAGGCCGAGCTCAAGGAGAAGAAGGCGCGCGTCGAGGACGCGCTGCACGCCACGCGCGCGGCCGTCGCCGAGGGCGTCGTCGCCGGCGGCGGAACGAGCTTCATCCGCGCGATTCCCGCGCTCGACAAGGTCCGCAAGGACTGCGTCGGCGACGAGATCGCGGGCGTCGAGGCCGTTGCCGAGGCGCTCTGCGTGCCCCTCCGCACCATCGCCGAGAACGCGGGCGAGAAGGGCACCGTCGTCGTCGCGAAGGTCAAGGAGATGAAGGGCGACGAGGGCTTCAACGCGCTGTCGCTCGAGTACGGCGACCTCGTCAAGCAGGGTGTGATTACGCCCGCGAAGGTGGATCGCACCGCGCTCCAGAACGCTGCGAGCGTCGCGGGCCTGATCCTCACCTGCGACTGCGCGATCAGCGAGAAGCCGCAGCCGAAGGAGGCCGCCGGCGGCCACGGCCACGACCATGATCACGGCATGGGTGGCATGGGCGGAATGGGCGGAATGGGTGGAATGGGTGGCATGGGCGGCATGGGCGGCATGGGCTTCTGAGCCCGCGTCCCTCCACCGCACGCGCCGCACCGCTTCAACCCTCTGACACGAAACCAATCAAGCACACACGCGCCGCGCAGCACGCGGGCGCGACAGACACGAAAGACGAGCACCACATGTCGAACGTTCGACCCCTCGAAGACCGCATCCTCATCAAGCCGATCGAGCCCGAGACCAAGACCGCCAGCGGCCTCTTCCTCCCCGAGACCGCGAAGGAGCGCCCCATGCAGGGCACCGTCGTCTCCACCGGCCCGGGACTTCTCCTCGACAACGGCGACCGCGCTCCGGTGGCCGTCAAGAAGGGCGACACCGTGGTGTACGGCAAGTACGCCGGCACCGAGATCGAGATCAAGAACGTCAAGCACGTGATCATGCGCGAGAGCGAACTGCTCGGCGTCATGACCAAGTGATCCGCACGCACCGAGCACCCGAAGGAGAGACCAGACATGGCTCAGAAGCAGATGAAGTTCGATGCGGCGGCGCGCGCGGAACTGAAGCGCGGCGTCGACCAGCTCGTGCAGGCGGTGGCGGTGACGATGGGTCCCGTCGGCCACAACGTGCTCTTCGCGAAGAGCTACGGCGGCCCGCAGATCACCAAGGACGGCGTCACCGTCGCGAAGGAGATCGATCTCCCCGCGCCGTTCGAGAACATGGGCGCCAAGATGGTGCAGCAGGTCGCGAAGAAGACCGCGGACGTGGCCGGTGACGGCACCACGTGCGCGACCGTCCTCGCCGGCGCCATCTTCAACGGCGGCCTCAAGTACATCGCCTCCGGCGCGAACGCCGTCGCGATCCAGCGCGGCATCAACGCCGCCGCGATCGCCGGCGCCGACGCGGTGACCACGATGGCGCAGAAGTGCAAGGGCAAGGGCGACCTCGAGAAGGTCGCGACCGTCTCGGCGAACCACGACGTCTCGATCGGCCGGCTCATCGCCGAGGCGATCGACAAGGTCGGCGCCGATGGCGTCTGCGAGATCGAGGAAGGCAAGACCGCGGAGACGACGCTCGACTACGTCGAGGGCATGTCGTTCGACAAGGGCTACCTCTCCCCCTACTTCATGACCGATCCGAAGCGCGCCGAGTGCGTGCTCGAGAACGCGCTCATCCTCATCAACGAGAAGAAGATCTCGAACCTCGCCGAGCTCCTGCCGCTCCTCAACAAGGTGGCGACCGCGGGCAAGCCGCTCGTGATCATCGCCGAGGAGGTCGAGAACGAGGCGCTGGCCGCGCTCGTCGTGAACCGCCTCCGCGGCGTGCTCCAGGTGTGCGCCGTGAAGGCGCCGGGCTTCGGCGATCGCCGCAAGGCCATGCTCGGCGACATCGCCGTGCAGACCGGCGGCGTGTTCTTCGCCGAGGACATCGGCCGCAGCCTCGAGGACGTCGAGCTCAAGGAGCTCGGCACCGCGAAGAAGATCGTCGTCACCAAGGACGAGACCACGATCGTCCAGGGCGGCGGCAAGTCGAAGGACGTCGAGGCGCGCGCCGACCAGATCCGCGCTCAGATCGAGCGCACGACGAGCGACTACGACCGCGAGAAGCTCCAGGAGCGCCTCGCGAAGCTGACCTCGGGCGTCGCGATCATCTCGGTCGGCGGAGCCACCGAGCTCGCGATGAAGGAGACGAAGGACCGCGTCGACGACGCGCTCCACGCCACCCGCGCCGCGGCGAAGGAAGGCTACGTGCCGGGCGGCGGCGTCGCGCTCGTCCGCGCGATGGACGCCGTGCTCGAGGCCAAGAAGAAGGCGAAGGGCGACGAGAAGTTCGGCTTCGACATCGTCGCCGAGGCGATGTCGCGTCCGTGCGCGCAGATCGCCGAGAACGCCGGCTTCGACGGCGACCTCGTCGTCGCGAAGGTGCGCGAGGCGAAGACGAACGCGGGCTTCAACGCCGCGACCGGCGAGTACGAGGATCTCGTGAAGAGCGGGATCATCGATCCGGCGCTCGTCGTCAAGACCGCGCTCATCAACGCCGCGAGCGTCGCGGGCCTCATGCTCACGACCGACGTGATCGTGACCGAGCTCAAGGACGAGACCGCGCCCGTCGAGGGCGCGATCAGCTGATGCAATCACCGTGAGATCCACGCCCGCACGCGGGAAACCGCGTGCGGGCGATTCACGCGCCGTGCGGGAGGTTCGCCCGGCGCAGCACGAGGCCAGACGAGATCCACAGGGCAGGACGCCATGCCGCAGACGCGCTGCTACTACGAGATCCTCTCCGTCGAGAAGACGGCCTCGCAGGAGGACATCAAGCGCGCCTACCGCCGTCAGGCGATGAAATGGCACCCCGACCGGAACCCGGGCAACCCCGAGGCCGAGGCCGAGTTCAAGGCGTGCGCCGAGGCCTACGAGGTGCTGAGCGATGCCGAGAGGCGGCAGCTCTACGACCGTCACGGTCACGCGGGCCTTCGCCAGAATCCGGTCCACGACTTCCGCACGCGCGACGTCGCCGACATCTTCTCGATGTTCAACGACATCTTCGGACAGCAGGCCGGCGGCGGACGGCGCGCGGCCGCGCGCGGCTTCGACCTCGAGACCGAGGTCGAGATCGAGCTCGAGGAGGCGTTCACGGGCTGCGAGCGCGAGGTCGAGTTCAAGCGCCTCGACGTGTGCGAGCCGTGTGGCGGAACGGGCGCGAAGCCCGGCTCGAAGCCGGCGCAGTGCCCGACCTGTGGCGGACAGGGCCAGGTCGCGCAGACTGGTTTCGGCGGCATGTTCCGCATGGTGACCACCTGCCCCGAGTGCCGAGGTCGCCGCAACGTCGTGAAGGACAAGTGCGAGAAATGCCGCGGCCAGGGCCGCGTGTCGACGAAGCGCAAGCTCGGCGTGCGCATCCCGAACGGCATCTCCGACGGACAGGTCATTCGCCTCTCCGGCGAAGGCGAGCCGACCCCGCCCGAGGTGAGCCCCGAGGGCAAGGGTCCGCGCGGCGACCTCCACGTCGTGGTGCGTGTCTCCGAGCACGAGCGCTTCGTCGAGCGCCGGGGCGCCGATCTCGTCGCGGTGCAGCCGATGGCGTTCGCGCAGGCCGCGCTTGGCGCGCAGGTCTCCTTCGAGGGAATCGACGGCGAGCCCGTCGAGTTCGAGATCCCCGCGGGCAGCCAGCACGGCGAGGTCGTCGTCGTCGAGCGTGCGGGCATGACCGAACTGCAGTCGAAGGAGCGCGGCGATCTCCACGTGGTCCTGCAGCTCGTCGTCCCGAAGAAGCTCACCGACGAGCAGCGCAAGCTCCTCGCGGAGTATGCTCAGACCGAGAGGGTCGAGGTCCGCGGCGGCGAGCAGAGCTTCTGGAAGAAGATCAACCCCTTCGGAGGCTGACGCCGAGGGATGGCCCGAGCGGTGCCTCAGACGATTGCTGAAACGATTGCTGAAACGATGGCTGCAATGACTTCCGACGAGAACCCCATCGATCCCGAGAATCCCGGCGACGCCGAGACCCGCACCGACGACTACACGCAGGTCGTCGAGAAGCTGATCGCCGAGCGCGACGAGGCCGTCGCGGCGAAGCTGCGCGCGCAGGCCGACTTCGCGAACTTCCAGCGCCGCTCGGTCGAGAACGAGGCTCGCGCCCGCGTCGGCGGGCTTGCGCAGCTCACGCGCGCGCTGATGCCCGTGCTGGACCACTTCGATCTCGCGCTCGCGCAGGATCCGTCGAAGTTGACCGTCGAGCAGCTCGCGAAGTCGATCGAGATGACGCGCGCCGAGCTCCAGAAGGCGCTCGAGCAGAACGGCATCGCGCGCATCGAGCCCGCGCCGGGAACGCCGTTCGACCCGATGCAGCACGATGCGGTCATGCGCCAGCCGATGGAGGGCATCGCCCCCGGCTGCGTGAGCATGCGCTTCCAGACGGGCTGGCGCCTCGGCGAGAGCGTGCTGCGTCCCGCGAAGGTCGCCGTCGCGCCTGACGCGTGAACCCGCCAAGCGAAACGTGATCCATGCCGACCTACGAGTACGTCTGCCGCGCCTGCGGGCACGAGTTCGAGGAGTTCCAGTCGATCAAGGCTGATCCGATCGCCGTCTGCCCGAAGTGCCGGAAGAAGAAGGTCGAGCGCAAGATCGGGATCGGTGGCGCGGTGATCTTCAAGGGTGGCGGCTTCTACGAGACCGACTACCGCAGCGACAGCTACCGATCCGGCGAAGACGCCGAGAAGAAGGCAAGCGAGGCGAAGGCGGAAGGCAAGTCGGATGGCAAGTCCGATGGCAAGTCCGACGGCAGGGCCGCAGGCGCGACCGATGCCAACGCCCGGCCGGACGGCAAGATCGCCGGAGGTTCGGCTCCGAGCGGGACCGACAGGTCCGCGGCGAAGTCGGATGGCGCGGGTCCGTCCAAGTCCGATGGGAAGTCCGATGGGAAGTCGGATGCGACCTCGGATGCGAAGCCCGCATCGAAGTCGGATGGCGGCGCTCGGCCTGACGCAGCGGCCGCTGCGGAGAACAAGCGCATCGAGTCGCGCGCGACGCATCAATCGCGCATCGGACGCGGCATCGGCAACATCGTCGGTGGCGCGAAGAAGCCTGCTTCGACGAAGCAGCCCGCGTCGGCGAAGAAGCGCGGCCGCGGGAAGTAGGTTTCCCCGCGGACATTCGCGCGGCCCCCGCTCCGCAGCCCGAGCGGCTCTTCTACACTGCGCCCGTGAGCCTTCGCTTCAAGAGCCGCATTCTCGACCACCTCGCGCACCGGAACTACCTTCCGATCTACATGAACGAGGTGGCGCGGCAGCTGCGCGTCGCCGATGAGGACGAGCCGGAGTTCGGGGAGACCGTTCGCGAACTCGCCGAGGCCGGCCTGATCGAGATCGGCAAGGACGAGAAGCTTCGTCTCCCGCGCATGCCCGAGGAGGTCGAGGGCGTCATCAAGCTCACGCCGCGCGGCATCGGTTTCCTCAAGACCGAGATCGACTTCCGCGAAGGCGACCTCTTCATCCCCGAAGGCGAGACGAAGGACGCCGTGAGCGGCGACCGCGTGCGCGTGCGCGTGGTGCGACGCGGCGATCGCTGGAACCGCGGCTTCGGATCGACGCCGACGGGCGCGCGCGACGATCTGTTCGGACGCGTCGTGGAGGTCCTCTCGCGCGGCAGATCGCGCTTCGCGGGCGAGCTCGTGCAGCGCGGACGCGAGTGGATCGTGGAGCCCGATGGGCGGGCGATCCGGGATCCGATCGTCGTGCGCGATCCCGGTGCGAAGAACGCGAAGGCGGGCGACAAGGTCGTCGTCGACATCATTCTCTGGCCCGAGGGCGGCGCGCTCGCCGAGGGCGTGATCGTCGAGGTGCTCGGCGCGGCCGGACGCCCCGACGTCGAGACCCAGGCGACGATCGCCACGTACCTGATCCGCGAGGTCTTTCCCCCGGAGGCGCTCGAGCAGGCGCGCGCGGCGGCCGCGCAGTTCGCGCTCTCGACGCGCGAGGCGGAGGCCCGTGGGACGAGCGGCGCCGTGGGCGGATGGGAGGATCGAGAGGACCTCACCGCCGAGTTCATCTTCACGATCGACCCGCCGGACGCGAAGGACTTCGACGACGCGATCTCGATCAAGCAGGATCCGGTCACGGGCAACTACGAGCTCGGCGTCCACATCGCGGACGTCGCGCACTTCGTGCCGCAGGACTCGCCGCTCGACGAGGAGGCGCGCGCGCGCGGAACGAGCGTCTATCTCCCCCGCTACACCGTGCCGATGCTGCCCGAGACGCTCTCGAACGGCGTCTGCTCGCTGCAGGAAGGCGTGGCTCGGTACACGCTGAGCGCGTTCATCATGCTCGATTCCGACGCGAAGGTCGTCGGCCAGCGGCTCGCGCGCACGGTGATCCGCTCGCGGAAGAGACTGACGTACATCGAGGCGCAGCGGCTGATCGAGGGCAAGCCCGACGAGGCGCGCAAGCACGCGAAGACGCAGCCCGAGTACTCGGAGGAACTGCTCGCGACGCTCGCGCTCGCCGACAAGCTCGCGAAGGCGATCCGCCGACGACGACAGACCTCGGGCATGATCCACCTCGATCTCCCCGTGGTCGAGCTCGTGTACGACAAGGATGGACACGTCGTCGACGCGGTGCCCGAGGACGACTCGTTCACGCACACGCTGATCGAGATGTTCATGGTCGAGGCGAACGAGGCCGTCGCGCGCACCTTCGCGGGGCTCGACACGCCGCTCCTGCGCCGCATCCATCCCGACCCGACCTTCGGCGACATCGAGGAGGTGCGGCAGTTCGCGCGACTCGCGAAGTGGCGGCTTCCCGACGAGCCGACGCGCAAGGACCTCCAGGCGCTCCTCGATGCGACGCGCGACTCGCCCGCATCGCGCGCGATCCACTTCTCGGTGCTCCGCTGCATGGCGAAGGCGGTCTATTCGCCGGCGCTGATCGGCCACTACGCGCTCGCGAGCGAGCACTACGCGCACTTCACCAGCCCGATCCGCCGCTATCCGGATCTCACCGTGCACCGCGTGACGCATGCGTTCCTCGACGTCACCGACAACGGACGCGACTCGGTGGGCGGCAAGAAGCGCCGCGCGCTCGCGCGACAGCTTGGCGAGGATCCACGCGTCCTCGACGAGGCACGGCTCATCGAGGTCGGGCGCCACTCGAGCGACCGCGAGGTCGCTGCGGAGCAGGCCGAGAAGGACCTGCGCACGTTCCTCGTGCTGCAGCTCCTGCACGAGAAGCACCTCGGCGACGAGCTGGACGGCACCGTGACCGGCATCATGCCGAACGGCACCGTGTTCGTGTCGATCGACCGCTATCTCGTCGACGGCGCGATCCCGAGCCGCGACATGAAGGGCGGCGACGGACGCGTCGACCGCTGGACGCGCGACCAGCGCAGCGGCCGGCTCATCGCGGGCCGCAGCGGCGCTTCGATCGGTCTCGGCGACCGGATCCGCGTGCGGATTTCGGCGATCGACCTGCGCGGACGGCAGCTCAACCTCGAGATCGTGAAGTTCGGCCGCGCGGCGATCGAGGTCGAGGGCGAGCTCGCGCGCTCGGGCGACGCCGGCGCACGGCGCGTGAACGAGGACGAGGGACGGCACTTCGAGCCGCGGCCGCGCGACGGCCGCAAGGGCAAGACCGGCCGCGACAAGTTCGGCCACAAGCCGGGCTTCAAGAAGGGCCGCCGCGGCCGGAAGGGCTGAGGCGCGCGCCCGGCAGTGCCAGACAGTGCACGGCACGTGCCGTGCGGTGCCAGGCACCGCCTGGCACGTGCCGTGCACCTCGGCGACATCGGGATTTTCGCGGGGCATCTCTCGCACGCGGCTTCCACTGCGGGTTGCGCGAGCAGGACTCCTCACGTGCCATGAAGTGCCAGGCGGTGCCTGGCATGTGCCAACCGTTGCCAGGCACCGGTTGGCACGCGGCGTGCAACGCCTGGCACCCCGTCGGGAAAACCGCCGCGGGACGGCGCACGGTGCGCCGCCCCGCGGACGGACAGGGGGTCATGATGGCCGTCGGTCCTGCCGCCGCGCGCGTGCGTTACTTCATCGCACGCGCCCTCCCCGGAAGGACTCGGAGTCGGATTCGGACCACGCTCAGCGCCAGGCGGCCAGGAGCAGCGAGAGGTCACCCGCGCCGATCTGGTCGTCGCCGTCGAGATCCATCGGAGGATTGGTCGCGCCCCACGCTCCGAGCAGCTCGGAAAGATCCGCCGCGGTCACAAGACCATCGCCGTCGATGTCACCCGTCACGCCGTTCACCGGCGCCGTCGCGAAGCGGAAGCCGCCGCCCGACGGAGCCGTCGCATCGACGAAGAAGTCGACCTCGATCAGGTCCACCGTGACGAGACCGATCTTCCAGAGGAGATCCGTGCCGGTCTTCTCCGTCTCGATCTCGAACTCGACCTCGTTCACCCCGCAACCGGGATACTCGGCCTCGGCGACGCCGAGCGCTGCGGCGAGGTCCGTCGCCACGAGGCTCCAGTTCGCCTGCATCGCGGCGACCTTCGCCACCTGCGTGCCGATCGGCTCGAACTCGACGACCGACGTCACCGCACCACCGAACACCTCGGCCTCGGCGAGTTCACCGGACTTGAGGTTGAAGAGCGAGACCGTCACGCCGAGACCCGCGTCCTCCGACTCGGACTCTGCGCCGTAGGCGTTCCAGCCGGCACCGAGCGCCGCCTCCGCAAGCGTGACCGCATCCTGCATCGGCGCCGTCGGGACAGTCGCCTCGACATCGTCGCCGTCACCGTGATGCGGGATCACGCCGCCGGTCACGCTGTCGACATAGACCTTGGTGACTTCGTCGAAGTACTCGACCTGGAATGCGAGGATTCCCGCCTCGAGATCGAAGGAGACCTTCATGACATCGTCACGGCCTGCTGCTTCGTTCGCGATCGGAAGCGCATCGCCGAAGTCGAGGACGGCCTCGCCGAGACGCGCGAAGATGGCGGAGAGGTTGGCGAGTTCGGTTTCGTCGGGTGAATCCACATCGACGCCGAGCGCCGCACCCGTGTCGCGGTTGAAGCGCGGCCCCCAGTTCGTCGTCAACGCGGCGTCGTACATGTCGCCCTCGTAGACCCAGATGTTGTTCCGCTCGCGCTGCTCGATGCCGAGAAGCGTGCCCTGCGGCACGGCGCCGCGGCAGAGCGAGATCGCCTGCACGAAGCCGATGTCGGCCGAGACGGCGGTGGCGGTGGCGAGAACCGCGGTGCGGTGCACGGCACGTGCCGCCCGGTGCCTGGCACTACACGGCACGTGCCTGGCACCACCCGGACCACGATCAACCGGAGCAGCGGCAGGATTCAAGTCTCGGTGGAGAAGCCTGTTGCGGAGGTTCCTCGCCAGGCTTGCGGGAAGGGCCAGACAGTGCACGGCACGTGCCAGCCGGTGCCAGGCACCCCATGGCACGTGCCGTGCACCGTCTGGCACTGCCTGGCACCGTCTGCAACGCTCAGGCGATCGCGTCCTCGATCAGCACGCCGTGCACGTCGGTCAGCCGATGATCCCGCCCACCCGAGCGGAACGTCAGCCTCCGGTGATCGACGCCCATGAGGTGCAGCATCGTCGCGTGCAAGTCGTGGATCTGATACGGCTTCTCGACCGCGCGGTAGCCGAACTCGTCGGTCGCACCAATCGCCGTGCCGCCGCGCACACCACCGCCCGCCATCCAGATCGAAAACCCGAACGGATTGTGGTCGCGTCCGTCGGATCCCTGCGCGAACGGCGTCCGTCCGAACTCCGCCGCGAAGACCACGAGCGTCGATTCGAGCAGGCCACGCCGCTTGAGATCGATGAGCAACGCCGAGATCGGCTGGTCCACCGCGCGAGCATTCCCCTCGTGCCCCGAACGCAGATCGCTGTGCTGATCCCAGCGGTCCGCGTTCGTGCGCGGACACGTCACCTCGATGAAGCGCACCCCGCGCTCCACCAACCGCCGCGCAAGGCAGCATTCGCGCGCATAGATCCGCGTCGCGGCATCGGGAGCGTCGAACCCGTACAGCGCCTTCGTCTCGTCGGTCTCGCCATCGAGCGACGCGAGTTCCGGCACCGCAGCCTGCATGCGATACGCGAGCTCATGATTCGCAATGGCACTTTCGATCGCCTCCGACTGCGCATCGTGCGCGAATGCCGAATCAAGCCGCGCCACAAGCTGCCGCTTGCGCATCTGCGCGTCGGCAGGCTCGCGCAGCGTCGCATCAGCGATCGCCTCCCCCGTCGGCCGCATGATGGTGCCTTGATGACGCGCGGGCAGGAATCCCGCGGAGAAGCAGTCGAGCCCGCCGGGCGGCACCAGTCCGCCCTCGAGCACGACGAACCCCGGCAGATCGTCGTTCTCGTTGCCGAGTCCGTAGGAAGACCACGCTCCCATCGACGGACGCCCCGGGATCCCGAGCCCCGTGTGCAGGAAGTAGTTCGCGTTCGTGTGCTCGCTGAAGCTGCTCGTCATCGACCGCACGACGCAGAGTTCATCGGCGAGCTTCGCGACGTTCGGGAAGAGATCGGAGATCGGCAATCCCGACTCTCCGTAGCGCTTGAACTTCCAGGGCGAGGCGAGCGTCGTACCCTTGTTGTTGAACTGGGTCGGCGCCGTGGCCATCGGGAACGGCTTCCCATGAAGTTCATCCAGCCGCGGCTTCGGATCGAACGTGTCGACCTGCGATGGTCCGCCGTCCATGTAGAGGAAGATCACGCTGCGCGCACGCGGCCGTACGTGCGTCGCACCGAGCGCGCGCGCGTCGAGCAACCGCTGCGCATCGTCCGCGCGCGCGATGCGACCGAAGAGCCCGGCGAAGGCCATCATCCCGAAGCCGCCGCCGAGCGTGCGCAGCATGTCACGACGCGTGGGCCCCGTGGCGTGGAAGCGCCCGCAGTGATGGCGAGGACCTTGTCCATTCGAGGAAGTCATCGGAGGAAGACGAACTCCTTCGCCGAGAAGATCGCGTGCGCGAGCGCCGCATACGCCTCCGCATCGCGCCGCGCGGCATCGGCCACCGCACGGCGCTCGCCCTCGAGAAACTCCCCCGCCATGGCGCGCTCATCGTCGCGCGGGAGTCGGCCGAACGCCGAAAGCCACATCGAGTCGATGCGCGCCGCATCCCCGTCGCTGGCAGCACCCGCGAGCCGCTCGCCCCAGACGCGCGCGAACTCGCGCACCATCGCGTTGTTGAGGAGCGCGAGCGCCTGCGCGGGCACGTTCGACACATGGCGCTTGCCGCACGTCGTCGCCGGCGGCGGCTGGTCGAAGGCCTGCAGGAACGGATCGAGGAAGTTCCGGTTCACCGCGATGTACACGCTGCGCCGCCCGGCTCCATCGAGGGGCCCCGAGGCTCCCGGGCGGCCGCGTCCCTGCATGTGCTCGGTGAGATGCACCGGGATGCTCGGTCCGCCGATCTGCGTATCGAGCCGGCCTGAAGCCGCGAGCATCGCGTCGCGGATGGCCTCCGCGTCGAGCCTCCGCACGGGAAGCGGCGCCCATGCCGCCGACGGGAGTTCCTCATCGCTCGCTGCCGCGCGATACGCGCGCGAGAGCACGATCTCGCGGATCAGCGGCTTGAGGCTTCCTCCGCGCGCGAGCTTCCGCGCGAGGTGATCGAGAAGCTCCACCGACCATGGTGCGGCGCCGAGTTGCCCGAAGTCGTCCGGCGTCTCGACGATGCCGCGACCGAAGAGCTTGAGCCAGACGCGGTTCGCGGTCGTCCGCCAGAGATACGGCTGCTCGGGATCGGTGATCGTCTGCGCGAAGGCGAGCCTGCCGCTTCCCTCGACCGGCGTCGAGGGCGAGAGGAAGGAGAGTTGCGCGCGCGGCGCGGGATCGCCATATGCGCGCGGCGAACCACGCACGTGCACGGGTTCGTCGAGCGTGCCCGAATCCTCGGCGACGAGCGCGCGCACGGGCGCCGGCTGCGTCACGAGCGCATCGCGCGCATCCCGCGCCTCGATCGCACGCGCACGAACGCCGTCCTCGGCCAGCATGTCGGCGAACGCCGCGGCATCGGCTCCGACGGCGGGCCCATCGCCGTCGAGCACGTCGAAACGCGGAGCCTCCGTGGACGCGCTCAGCGCGATCGCATCGACCTCGAGCCATCCGTCGCCATCGTCGATCAACTCGAGATAGGCGCGCTCGCCCTGGAAGCGCGACACATCGAAGGTCTCGACGCGCCACGGCCACTCGCGCGGATCGAGGTCCTTCTCCTCCGCGGCCGGGTCGGGGGTTCGGCGACGCATGCCTTCGAAGAGCAGCGCATTGCGATCATCGAGCCAGTAGTTGCCGATGATCAGCCGGAGCCATGTCGAAGGGCCGCGGAGCCGCACGTGGACGAAGTTGCGATCGAGCGCGAAGGAGGGCGAGCGCGCGCTACCGACGAGCCGCCGATCGACGCGCGCACTGTCGATCGTGCCCAGTTCGGCGAGGCGAAGCCGGTCGTTCGCATCGAGTGCAAGCGCGGCTCCGCTTGTGCGGAACGCGCTCCCGGACGTGCTCCATCCGCCGTCATCCACCGGGCCTGCGTGCTCGGCGACGTCGATGACCTCCACGCCGTCGATCGCAGTCAGCGCGCGCCTCGGCGCGGCGGAAACGCCCGCGAGCCGTGCGGCATCCTCTAGCGCGGCACGGACGCGCGCCTCGAGGAGCGGCGTCTTCGCATCGCTCTCGAGGAATGCCTCCACGCGACGCGTGTTGCGCGCCACGCCGGCAAGTGCGTAGAAATCGCGCGCGGGCACCGGATCGAACTTGTGGTCATGGCAGCGCGCGCACGCGACCGAAAGCGAGAGAAACGACCGACCCGCCACGTCGATCGCACCGGCGATGCGATCGGCCTCGTCGACGCGCACGTCGACCGGCGCGTGCGTCGCGGGGCCGAGATGCCACCACGCGGTGCCGATCGGCGCCACATTCGGGAGACCGAGCCCCGCGCGCGGCTCGAGAAGATCGCCCGCGATCTGTTCCGATACGAATCGACCGAGCGGAACGTCGGCGTTGAGCGCCTCGATCACGTAGTCGCGATAGCGCCATGCGTGCGGGATCTCATAGTCGAACTCGTGCGCGAGCGTCTCGGCGTAGCGCGCGAGATCGAGCCAGTGCCGCCCCCACCGCTCGCCGAACGCCGGACTCGCAAGCCGTGCGTCGACGAAGGCCGCGAAGCGCGCATCGAAGGATGCGCCCTCGGGAGAATCGCCCACTTCGGCGAGAAACGCTCGGATCTCCGCCTCGGACGGCGGCAGTCCCGTCAGGTCGAAGCTCGCGCGGCGAAGGAGCGCTTCCGGACCGACATCCGCCGTCGGCGCCAGGAGTCCCGCGCGTTCGCGCGTCGCCAGCACGAAGCGGTCGATGTCGCTGCGCGGCCAGCGCTCGTCGAGCACGTCCGGCACCGCCGGCTGCGAGAGCGGTCGGAACGCCCACGGCGCGGTGAACTCCGCGCCGGCCTCGATCCATCGCTTGAACGCCTCGACCTCCGCAGGCGAGAGCGGCTCATGACCCTCCGGCGGCATGCGGTCGTCGAGGTCGGTCGCGGTCACCCGCGCAAGCAGGACGCTCCCCGCCGCATCGTGCGGCACGATCGCGCGACCGCCATCCCGGAGTTCCGATGTCGCGCCTTCGAACGTATCGAGCCGCAGTCCCGCCTTGCGCGACTCGGCGTCCGGGCCGTGGCAGGCGAAGCAGCGTGCGGCGAGCACGGGCCGGATCTCGCGATCGAAATCGGGCGCGGCGGCACGCGTCGCGGTCGGAGAAGCGATGCCCGCGGCGCGCGCTCCGGCACCGGCGACCGACGCCGTCGCGACGACGCCGACCGCGGCGAGGCCGACCGCGGCGAGGCCAGCCGTGAACATGCCGATCGCCGCCGACCGCATCCGGGTCCGCCTGCCGCGCGGAGAGCCTTCGCGAGACGCGTCGGAGCGGACATGGACCGGCCGGATCATCCCCCGCAGTATGGCCGATCGGCGAGTCCAGAGAAAGCCCGAAACGGGAGGCTTGCGCGTTTGCGTCGCCCATCGACCGCGATCCGGACCGACTGCCGGGCGACGCGGCGTTCCGGATTATCCCGCCGATGCGGCAATCCTCCGACCACGTTCCGATCGTGCGCGATCGGAGATCTCGTCGAGCGACGTCGCGAAGGCACTGCGGAGGGCGGCAGCGCGCTCCGACTCGGCGGGAAATCAGCCCTGCGCGCCCGTCTACCCGAGGGCTTCGGCAAGCAGCGCGCGCATCGCGGCAAACGCGCGGTTCGCGATCACCTCGCGATAGAACAGGCCGTTCGCGTGGTCGTGCGCGTGCGGATTGGTGAAGGCATGACCGGTCGCGCCGTACGCAACGACCTGCCAATCCGCGTGCGCGCGGGTCATCTCGTCCGCAAATCCGACCATCGCGTCGGGCTTCGCCATCGGGTCGTCGTATCCGTGCAGCGCGAGCACCTTGGCCTTGATCGACTCCTGAGCGCCGAGGTTCGGCGGCATGAACAGTCCGTGGAATCCGACCGCCGCCCGAAGTCCCGGCGCATTCGCGCGCGCAAGATCGAACGCGCAGAGCCCGCCGAAGCAGAAGCCGATCACGCCGACGCGATCGGCGTCGACGCCAGGCAGTGCGCGCGCAGCCGACACTGCCGCAAGCAGGCGACGTCGAAGTGCCGCGCGATCCTGCACCCACGGCGTCATCAGCGCCGAGTTCTCCTCGGGAGTCGTGCCGCGACGACCGTCGCCGTAGACGTCGATCGCGAATCCGACGTAGCCGAGATCCGCAAGCATGTGCGCCTTCTCGCGCGCAAACTCGCACTGCCCCTGCCACGCGTGCGCCACCAGCACGACAGGGCGCGGTGCCTTCGCGTCTCCATGCGGCGCGGCGATGTAGCCATGCAGGTGCTGCGATCCATCGGCGTAGTCGTGACGCCCCGACGAGAGGTGGTTCGAACCGGTCGACATGCGGCGATTGTTACCAAATTCATACGACAAAAAATCCCGCACGGAAAAACCGCCGCCAATCCCGGGGCACCCTCCGAGCCGTCGTAGCCTCGCGCCGCGATGGACGAACGCCGGTGCCCGACGCGGCACCTGCACGACTCGCAACGCCCGAGGCCGGAAGGCACGACCGCCGGCGCCCGAATGCAGACGAAGGGGAGAGGAACCATGCCGAAGGGAAACAGATCGCAGTCGAACAGCATGCCGCACGCATCGAAGCCCGCCGCACTTCGCGGCGGCTCCTGCGCCAAACCGGTCGGAATCCGGAGGCCGGCCGTCCATCCACGCGTTCACGGCGCATGCGCCGCGCTGATGGCGCTCACCGTGGGCCTCGCAAGCGTGCCGGAGCTGGCGACCGCGGCGTCCTCACCGCACACCCGCTCGGGTTCCGGGCGGCCGATGTCCGCGTCTCCGGCAACATGCGCGGCGGCGCGAACGCCGGGCGAGCAACCCTGCGCGGTGCTGCCGCCCCTGGATTCGGGATCGCTCCGGTTCGGGGAACGCGTGGCGGCCAGCGGCTCGTGGCTTGCGATCGCGACGCCAACCGCTGGTGACGACGCGGGTTCACCCGGCGAAGTCGTGATCGGCCGCCTCGTCGATACGCGTCGTCTGTCGGAACTCGACCGCGCTCAGGCGCCCGGCGACGCGCAGCGCATCCCACCGCCACGGCGACAACCGACACCTCAGCCAACATCGCCTCCATCCTCGCCGTCACGATTCTCCACGATCCCCGGAGCGGTAAACGACGCCTCGGCCGGCCCGGCACCCGCCTCGATGCGAAGCGACTCCGACGCCGACGATCACTGCGTCACCTTCGACGCCACGGCTCGGCTTCGATCGCACGCATCCTTCGACCACTTCGGATCGGCGCTCGGCCTTGGACTCGTCCGGTCGGCGCACGGTCCCGAGCCGCTGCTGCTCGTCGGACGCGATCAAGCGGAGGCCGATGGCGCTGCGGCGGGCGCGGTCGACGTCTATCGACCCGCACAGCGATGGCGTGGTGACGGGGCGGAATCCCGGGAATGGATTCTCGAAGCAACGCTCGACGCCGCGTCACCGCAGGCTGGAGCCGAGTTCGGCGCCTCGCTTTCGCTCGCGACGGGCGACCCTTCGATCGCGGTCATCGGCGCACCGCGAGCCGATGTGCTCGGCCACTTCGATGCCGGGAGCATCGACGTGTTCCGTCGAGACATCATCCGGAAAGCGCCCGCCGCGCTCGAGCCGGCGTTGTTGCGTCCTCCGGGCGCCGCGGCGCGCGCCCAAAGCGGTGCGGCTGGTTCACGCGACTCCTCCGGAGCACACACCGATGCATCGGCCGAAGTGCGATGGCGGCGGGTCGCCTCGATCCGCAGCTCCGAGCCACAGCCGAGCGGTTGGTTCGGACGATCCGTCGCCACCGATGGGCGCTGGCTGGCGGTGGGCGCACCCGGCACCGACGCGGACATCGGGGGCTCGATCGTCTCCTCCGCCGGTACGGTCTTCCTTTATCGCATCGACCCAGACGCGATCGTTCCCATCGCGAGCATCGTCGCGCCGGGTGCATCACGCTCCATGTGGTTCGGCGCAGCGCTCGCGATCGATGGCGGTCGGCTCCTCGTCGGCGCGCCGGGCGCCGAAGTCGCGGACGGCACGGCAGCCGCAGATGAGGGCATCCGCTGCGGACTCGCCTTCCTCTACGACCTCGCGTCGCTCGCCGACGGCTTCGACGGCGATCCGCTTGTGCTCGAGCCACACATCATCGAGGCCGGATCTGGGTTCGGACAGTCCGTCGCACTCGCATCGGCACATGCCGTCGTGGGGGCACCTGGACTCGATGGCGCGCGCTTCGATCCCGACGGCACGGTCACGACGATCGAGGATGCGGGCTGCGCCGCACTGTTCGAGCTGCCGTGGCGCGGAGCGATGCACTCGGGAGCCGCGCTCACACCCTCACGGGTCCTCGAGGGGCCCTCCACGCTTCCGATGTCGCTGTTCGCGACCGATGCCGCCTTCGCCGAACTTCATCCGGGTGGCCCGCTGATGGCGATCCACGGACATCTCTACGTCGAGGAGGAGGCGCATGGACCTTCTCCGGGAGTCGCGGTCCACCGCGCGCGCTGACACGACACGCGGGTTTCCTTCCTCAGGAGTACCACTTCGAGATCACGGTCTTCCAGTCGGCCACGGTCTCGCAGTCGATGAAGTCGCGCTTGACCTCGTCGCCCCGCGGGTGGTGGGCGGCGAACTTGATGCCGAACTTCCGCATGCGACGGCCACCGGCGGCCTCTCCGTGCAGCTGCATCGCGAGCTCGAAGTGACTCTCGAGCGCGGCACGCTGCTCGGCCAGCGTCGGGGCCAGCGCGGGCTCTCCGCGCATCAGCGCCCGCGCCTGCGTGAAGATCCAGGGATTTCCGATGCAACCCCGCGCCACCGACACTCCATGGACGCCGGTGTACTCGTGCATGCGGAAGATGTCGTCGACCGTCCAGACGTCACCCGAGCCGAAGATCACCCGATCCGGATAGCGCGACACGAGATCCCGCAGGAACTCCCATTTGCCGGGCCCGAGGTACTTCTGCTCCACGGTCCGGCAGTGGACCACGGCCCACGCGTAGCCGATCTCGTAGCAGGCGGCGAAGATCTGCTCGAACCGCTCGGCCATGGCGGGAGTGTCGTCGTAGGCGCGCCGCAGCTTCACGGTGCACGGGATCGACGGCGGCACCACCGCGCGCACGGCACGCAGGATCTCGATCGCGTCGTCGGGATACGCGAGGAAGTGCCCACCGCGGTTCGACTTCTTGATCTTCTTCACCGGGCATGCGAGATTCACATCGATGACGTCGTAGTTCATCGACACGAGGATCTCGCTCGCCTTCGCCATCTCGTCGGGGTGTGTCCCCATCACCTGACCGGCGATCGGGTGGTCGTCCAGGCCAGCGGCGACGTTGTCCTCGATCTCTCCCATCCCACACTCGGTGGCGAGAAGATCCGGATCCTCCTTCCTGCGCCCCTTTCCTCCATTGATGAGGGTCCGGTCGAGCAATGCCTCGGTCACGCAGAACGGAGCGCCGTGCCGACGCGCCACCAGACGCATCGCGCCATCGGAGTAGCCAGCGAGACCCGCCTGGAAGAACGGCGCGTCGAATCCCGGCACCGTGGCCGGAATGCGCGGATCGATCGTCCAGGTCCGTGCGATCTCCGCGACCGGGCGGGCGATCGGGTAGTTGGGCAGATCGGGCGGCACCCAGGGCCGCTGTCGCAAGGCTGACGATTCGACTGGCGAAGGAAACAACGGACTCGCGAAGGAAACCGCGCAAGTCCGCTGGCTGAATCGGTCCGAACATGTCACGGAGATCGCGTCGCGCGTGCGGGTTCCTCAACGCCGGCGACGACGCGCGGTCGCGCCGAAGATCGCCAAGAGGCTGACCGCCGCGGGGCCCGGTACTGGCGTGAAGATCTGGTCCTGCGCGGTCGGATGCGTGAGCCCCATCACGGTGCTGAACTGGAATCCGTTCGCGCCGAGCGACTGGTGAATCACGTCGTACCACCCGCGCGCTGCATCGGACGGAGCTGAGCGGAAGGCACCCGCACCGAGCGACATCCTCGAGACGAGGCCGGCTTCATCGGTCACGCCGAAGTTCTCGTGGGTGATCTCCCAGACGACCAGCTGGAACGCCGCCGACTTCGCGTTGCGGTCTGCGGCGTCGCCGACGACAAACCCGGTGGATGCGTCGATCCAGCGCGCGAAGAGGTCACGCACGACGTTCGCGCGAACAAGTCCCATCGGGCCTGGCGCGCCGTTCGAGGGCACGGTCTCGACCGGGACGACCGCGAAGTCGTAGGTCTGGCCGACCACGACGGACTGATACACCTCCACGCACCATGATCGGAGCGGATCGCTCGATCCGCCCACAAGCGCGTCGCCACCGGAGTCCGAGCGGAACTCGTGCTGGAAGGCGCGAATGTTGTAATGGTTGACGGATGTGGTCGAGTCCCACGTGAGGGACGCTCGATAGCCGCAGCGAGCGAACTCACCGGGACCATAGGCTCCGAGCGTGGCGACGAACGAAGCCTGCGCCGCACCAACCGCGGTGCCAAACGCACCAGCGATCGCCGCAACGCGTGTCGCCGCCGACGCCCGATGGGCGCCTGACGAAATCTGCATCTTGTGCATATCCCTCAACCTCCCAAGACACGGAAACCGTGCCTTCCCTATTTCCAGGCCAGCGCACGACACACCCCGAGAGGGGTCCCCGATGGCTGGCCTTATGAAGTCCCTGCCCAGCAAAAACCGGGCGTCCCTTACTTCTCCGCCTCGAACATATCCCCGAATCGAGAACGTGCAAATCAGCTGCGCAAAAATGACGGTAATAGACCGTCCCAGATCTCCGCGCTCTTCCCCCTCGTCCACAACACGCATCTGAACAGGCGGGGCCGGAAATCTACCGGTCCCTGCCGATCAGTACCGCCCGCCGTCGGCACCGACGCGACCGCGGGAACGAGCGGGTCCGGAGGGCGATGTCCGCGGACCGGAAGTCGGTCCGGAACACCCGGCACCGGAGCCAAGCGCCTCGTCCCGACGGGGGCAACGGGCGACGACCGCCACATCGACGCGTCATGACGCTTCCGGGCTCCGTGAACGAAATCACCCTATCGACGGGGCTGCCAACGGGCAGCCTCGATGCACGCGAGGATGTGCACCACCCACCCGAGGAAGCCGAACGTGACCGCCCAGACGACGAGGGACGCGACGAACCACACGAGCGCGGCAAGCAAACGGCCCTGCACCAACTGACCCACGCCCGGGATCAGCAGACTGCAGATTGCCGCGATGACATTGCCCGCACTTCCCCGACCTGGACCGCTCGCCATATCGACCTCCTGCTGGTGCTCGCGTCATCGCAGCCCGCATCCGATGAAACGCACCCGATCGACGCCTTGCGCCCGACCCCTCGAGCCGCTT
>JAJTGL010000076.1 GCA_021297795.1 Planctomycetaceae bacterium | reverse complement strand
GGCGCGCGCGAACTCGAGCGCGGTCGCCCGGCCGATGCCCTGGGTCGCTCCGCACACGATCGCGGTCTTGCCTTCGAGGGAAAGTGGATTCGTCATCGTGGGGCGCAGGATAGCCGCACCCGACGCAAACACGCCGGAGGCGCTATCACAGGCCGAAGTTGCTGAGGAGCTCGGCCATGTCGGCCGCGTCGGTCGTGCCGTCGCCGTTGAGATCGGTCGGACCAGCGCTGCCCCAACCGTTCAGCATCTCAGCCAGATCGGAGGCGTCCACCGCGCCGTCGCCGTTGAGGTCGCCAGGGATGCCGCAGGATCCGGGCGTAACGAACGTCTTGATCGAACTCGTCGCGACGTTGTTCGACACGTCGAGCGCACGCACGAAGTATTCGACCGTGGCGCAATCGGCCTGCGCGGGGATCACGCCGCGCCAGAGGCTGTTGCCCGACCAGAGCATCGGCACCGACACCTGCTTGCCGCCATTGACCGAGTAGACGAGGAACACGCCCTTGTCGTCATAGCCGCGGTCGCTCGTGGTGCCGTCAAAGACCTCGGTGCGCACGACGTACGGACCGGTGCTGCGCGACGGGACCTGCTCGACGAGCTTGATGTTCGGCGCGATCGTGTCGGCCGCGCCGGTATTGATGTAGATGCGGTTCTGGAACGCGCCCGATTCGCCCTGCGCGGTCACGATGTCGGGCTTGCCGTCGCCGGTGAGGTCGCCGACCTTGATGTCGAGAGAACTGTCGGTCGCGGTCGGCACGATGCCGGTCACCTGCGTGAACGTGCCGGTGCCGTTGTTGCGGTACACGCGCTCCGCGCCGCCGAGCGCGGCGACGATCACGTCGAGGTCGCCGTCGTTGTCGTAGTCGATGAAGCGCGAGTCGTTGTCGTCGACGGTCGGATTCGGCGAGATCTGCGTCGAGACGTTCGTCCACGACGTGCCCGCGCCGTTGTTGCGGAGGAGGAGCTCGGTGTTCGAGGAACCCGCGTTGATGCCGATCAGGTCGAGATCGCCGTCGCCCTCGATGTCGCCGAAGTCGTACGAGTAGCAGGTGAAGTCGGTGACGAAGGTCGAGAGCTTCGCGAACGTGCCCGCGCCGTTGTTGATCCACAGCTGGCTCGAGTTCGTGCCCGTGGCACGCGTGCCGACGTGGAAGTCGAGGTCGAGGTCGTTGTCGACGTCGCCGAAGACGCAGTCCATCTGCTCGGCGAGCGTGGTCGATGGGAACTGCGTCGTCGATGCATCGGTGAAGACGCCCGCGCCGTTGTTGATGAAGAGTCGCGGACGGCCCGTCGTCGAGAAGCGCGTCGCACCCGAGTTGCAGAGCAGGATGTCGAGATCGCCGTCGTTGTCGATGTCGCCGAACTGCGCGCGCGCCGAGCTCATCGTGAGGTTCGGAAGCCGCGTGGTGGTCTGGTCGGCGAAGACGCCCGCGCCGTTGTTGATGAGGAGCAGCGGACGGCGGTTGTAGTCCTGCGCGAGGATGAGGTCCCAGTCGCCGTCGCGATCGACGTCGCCCGCCTCGACGCCGCGGAAGCAGCCGGTGATGCCGAGTGCCCGTGCGTCGGTCTCGTCGGCGAAGGTTCCCGTGCCGTTGTTGACGTAGATGCGCGGCTTGAGCAGTGTGCCGAGCGTCGAGTATCCGCCGCCGTTCGCGAAGACGATGTCCTTGTCGCCGTCACCCTCGATGTCGACGAAGGTGCACTGGTTGGTGTACTCGGCCTGCACCGGGAAGCGGGTCGAGGTCTGGTCGACGAACTGCTGCGCGCCCGCGGAGGTGGCCACGAGGAGGCACAACGCCGAGGCTGGGAGGGAGAAGCGGTTCTCGGTCTTCGGCGCGTTCGACAAGACGTGGCACTCCTGGCGTAGGACGACCGAGCTCGGGAGCGAACTCGAATGACCATCGAATGTACTCCGCATTCGCAGCGGGCCGAAACGGAACCCCGGCATTTCCGCCCGATGGCGAGGTCGCCGTGGGGGCGATAGCCGTCGGCAGCGCACGCCATCCGCTCCGCAGACTTCGTCTGCGGGCACACGGGCCCAGCGATCCGCCACATCTCGGCCCGCCGCGATGGCGCGGCAAGAGCCGCGCTCGAGCGCTTCCATCGCGCGTATCTCGGCCCCCGAGGATTCACTCCGAGGGGAGCCGGCCAGAGCGAGGGCGCGGCAAGAGCCGCGCTCGAGCGCTCAAATCTCGGCCCCCGAGGATTCACTCCGAGGGGAGCCGGCCAGAGCGAGGGCGCGGCAAGAGCCGCGCTCGAGCGCTTCAATCTCGAGCGCTTCAATCTCGAGCGCTTTAATCACGGCATGCCGTACATGGCGAGCGCCGCGTTGCGGTAGCGCGCGTCCTCGCTCACCTCGACGGCGATCACAGGCGCAAGCCACGCGGGAAACGGGCACGCCGCGCGCTCGTCGGGCAGCTCGACCTCGGCCATCGCGAGCGGCAGATCGTGAAAGAAGTCGATCTCCCACACGAGTTCGCGCCCCGCGACCGCCTCGCGCACGCGATGACGCGTCTTGGCAAGCCGGCGACCCGCGGTGCGCGGCCATGCGGCGTCGAACTCCTCGCGCGTGATCTCGCGCTCGGTCTCCTCGCGCACGACGCCGCTTCCCCGCTTGATCGTGTGGAAGAAGCGCTCGCGACCACCGGGCTCGACGATGCGACGCAACCGGCCCTCGGGGAACCCCGCCTTCGCAAGCGATGCCTCGTCCGCGGCGATCGGCGCGAGATAGCCCTGCTCGATCTCCCACACCTCCGCACCCGCTGGAATCGACGGCCGCGCCGAGAGCGTCCACACGCGCTCGATCTCACGACCGGCGCCCGCACCTCCGCCCGACGCGCTCACGCAGCGCTCCCCGCCGACCACTGCGCGACGAGGTTCGCGAACGCGTGCTTCATGTTCACGTTCGCGCGGATCTCGCTCTCAAGACGCGCGATGAGACCGACGCGATGCGCGGCGCCCGCAAGCGCCGCCGCATCACCGCGGCGCGCGGCATCGGCCATCTGCCGACGGAGCCGCGATGCCACGATCAAGAGCGCGCAGCGCGTCCCGAGCCGGTTCGCGCTCTCCTTCGACGCCTTCGGGTTCTCCTTGACGACCTTCTCGGCGAAGTCGCCGACGAGTTCGCCCAGTCGATCGGCGAGCGCCGCATCGAAGCGTCCCGCGTCGAGCGCGTCGAATCGCGGCATGAGTTCCTCGCTCCACGCGCGCAGGCCCTGCGCGTGCGCAAGCTGCGCCATGCCGGGCGAACCCTCGCTGAACGCCGCAAGCCACGCGCGCTCGTCGGCGGGCACGGCGAAGCGGTCGAACCACGCGGTCATCGCGGGTTCATCGAGCGCCCGGAACACCGCGCGCTGGCAGCGGCTCCGGATCGTCGGCAGCAGCCGTTCCTCCTGCGTCGTCACGAGGAAGATGTACGTGCCGGGCGGCGGCTCCTCGAGCGTCTTCAGCAGCGCATTCTGGCCGTAGAGGTCGAGGAGCTCCGCCTCGTCGATGATGAACGCCTTGTGATGGCCGAGATACGCGCCCTTCCAGACGGGCGAGTCGAAGTTCTTTCCGTCGGCGACCACGCCTCCGAGCATCAACTCGCGCAGGAGATCGAGCGGAATGTTCGTCTGCTTGCGCTCGCGCACCTCGCGGATCGACGAGTCGTCCGCGCGCTCCTTCGAGATCACATGGAGATCGGGATGCGCGCCCACGTCGATCAGCTCGCACGTGCGCGACTCGCGCGGCGCGCGGAACTTCGCCACCGATCCGTCGTCCGACTCGAGGTCCGCCTCGGGATCGAGGAGCAGTCGCGCGCACTCAAGCGCGGCGGTGCACTTGCCGACACCCGCCGGCCCACTCAGGATCCACGCATGATGCATGTGGCCCGAGCGCATCGCGGCGACAAGCGTCGCCACCGCGGCGTCCTGGCCGAAGAGCACGGGGCCTTCATGGTGCACCGGCCGCGGTCGCTCGGGCGGCGGCTGATCGCCAGCTCGGCCGCGCGGCGCGCGCACCGGAGCCTTCGTCGCCGCAGGAGTTGTCGCGCGTTTCGCCATGGATCGAACTAAGCTCTGTCTGACGGATCTGCCGGGCTTCCATCCGCGCGGCATCTCGTTTGGACCCGCTCGGCCCCGCTTGTCCCCGCTTGTCCCCGCTTGGACTTGTCGGCTTCGACTCACCGTATCGCTGCGGATACGGCTTCGTCTCGCCTCCTCGCCACTCGGGCGCCGACACGGATTTCGGGCCTTCGGCGATCCATCAGACCGAACCTAGGCCGCATCCTACCGCTCGCGCGCTTGCGCCACGCTCAGACCTCCGGCACCTCGACCAGACGGCAGGGCTGCGGCTTCGTCGCGCCCTTCGGCTTCGACTGGTCGACCGGCACGAGCAGCGGCTCGCCGTTGAGGAGGTGCGACGGGAACCGCCGCATCAGATCCTCGACCTCGGGCGAGAAGAGCGTGGTCTGGCCGTCGTAGGCGCGGCGGTCGAAGTTGCCGACCGTCACGATGCTCGTCTCGCTGTCCTCGTCGTGGTGGAACCACGCCTCGACGCCCTTCGCGCGCAGCTCGGCGCAGTAGCGCTCGGCCGCCTTGCGCATCTCGTCGTACTTCACGCCCTTCTCGCCGAAGGTCGACCACGCCGCGACCTGGAGCGTGAACAGCGGACGGACCTTCGGGTACTTCGCGCGCAGGTTGCGGATGTCGTTGGGCTTGAGCGTCGCGGCGGCGTCGTCGGTCGACGTCCGCACCAGCATCGCGCCCGCGAACGGCTTCGCCTTGCCGCGCTCGATCGCCTTCACGCGCTTCAGTTCGTTCTGCGCGGCCTTGTCCTGCGGGCCCTCGAAGCGACCGACCACGATCGCGCTTCCCTTGCCGACGCGCCGCACGACGGCGCTCGCAAGCTCGGGGTAGTCGCGCACCAGCTGGGTGCGGAAAGCCGCCGCCCGCTCGGCGTGGTCGGGCTGCGAGAAGGTCGCGAGCATGACCGACCAGCGGCCGGTGGTGCTCGTGCTGGTCGCGGCCGCCGACGCGGCGCCACCCGATCCGGTCTTCGCGCCGGTGTTCGCGCCGGTGTTCGACCCCGACTTCGACCCGGCTCCGACCGGCGGCGTGGTGCCCGCCATCACATCGTCGGCTGGGTCGATCAGATCGACGTTGCCCGCCCGAGCGCTGGTCGGCTTCGATGCCGAGCCACCCGTCTTCTTCTGTCCGCTGCCACCACCGCACGCGCTTCCGGCGAGCACCAGCGCGCCACATGCCGCGGCCACCAACCCGGACTTCATCCCGTGGCTCAACCACGTCGGGTCGGGGCGACTCGAGCGATTTGCGCGCGATTTCGGAGTTTGTTGCACGAAGGCGGGCATGGATTGCTTGTCCCTCTGAGGAAGCATCGCATAATCTCCTGTCGGAATGCGTTGGGGCGGCTCAATTACCGCCTCCTTGCAAGTGACGGGTTCCAACTTGATTTTGGACCCGTAGATTCGCACGGAAGTTCATTGCTGTCAACAACTTAGAAGCCAGTTCGGTCTGTGAGGGTTGCTCAAGTTGTGCGGGCGACTCGGTCGATGAAGGGGTGGGCAGGATGCAGGCTCGACGCTCTGTGCTTCGAGTCTTAGACCCACGGTCAAGAACCAGGATGGTTTGGACCCGAGTGGAAGGGCGCGCCGGAAGGAACCAAGCACCCACGCGTACTTTCCAAGGAGTGAAGCAATGGCGGACTTTGGCAGCATCAACGGAAACACCCCCTCCTCGCTCTCGTCCGCGTACGGCGCCGGCGGGACGCAGGGAGCGCGCGCGACGAGCGACGCGTCGCAGCGCATCGAAACGAAGTCTGCGGCGCGACCCACAGCCTCGAGGGCGAGCGATCGCGTCGAGGTGAGCGAGACCGCCCGCTGGCTCGAGGAGATGAACCGTCTCCCCGCGATCCGCGAGGACAAGGTCGCCGCCGCTCGTGCCGCGATCGCAAACGGCACGCTCGACAGCGACGAGAAGCTCGCGATCGCCGTTTCGCGCATGATCGACGAGATCAGCTGACGCGATCGATCTCGCCGTGGGAGGCCACCCTCCCGATCAGTGCGGCGGACCCAACCCTGAAGAACCGGCCACCCCGCCTGCCTCGGCGGGGTGGCCGCTTTTCCGCCACGGGATGCCACAGGATCGCCGACGTCGGTCGATTACGGCATGAGGATCCTTCCCCGCCGCCGTACGATCCGTGTCTATGGCTTCCCGACCGGCCCCCGCCGCGTTCCCAGCGCGCCTCTCACGCGCCTCGATCTTCTCCGCACTTTCGCTCGGCCTCGGTTCCGGCCTCGCCTGGCCCGCGGCCGCGCAGCAGGCGCCGGTCAACGGCATGCGGCCCAGCGACCCGGCGCGCTTCGCGATCGTCGGAGCGAAGGTGATGGTGGCGCCAGGCCAGACGATCGAGACAGGCACTATCGTCGTCCGCGACGGCGTGATCGAGGCCGTCGGCGCCGATCTCGCGGTGCCCGCCGGCTACCGCGTCTACGACGCGAAGGGGAAGACCGTCCTCCCCGCCTTCATCGAGGCGGCACTCCCCGTCGACAGCGCCACCGCCGCAGCCGCCGCGACCGCGTCGCCCGGCGCCCACTGGAACAGCTTCGTCGTGCCCGAGGTCTCGGCGCAGACGCTCGCGATCCCCGACGCGAGCCTCGACGCGCTGCGCGCGCAGGGTTTCGCCGTCGTGCGCGTGCTGCCCACCACCGGCATCTTCCGCGGCACCTCCGAGATCCGCCTCCTCGTCAAGAACACCGAGCGACCTCTCGGCCGCGATCTCGGCGGCGCGCGCGTCCAGTCGATGGGCCCGCGCTCGATCGACTGGAGCCAGTTCTTCCAGAACCCCGCGCCCGGCGTCACGCCGCAGCCGCGCGGCGAGCGATCGATGCCGTACCCGTCGAGCGTGATGGGCTCGATCGCGCTCATGCGTCAGACGCTGATGGATGCGAAGTGGCGCGACGCGTCGACCCGCGCGGCGGAACTCGGCTCGCCCGTCCCGTGCGACGACATGAACGCGCTCGACGCGCTGCTGCCGCTCGTCGCGGGTCGTGACGGGCTTCTCCTCGACGCCTCGGACGAACTCGACGCCGCGCGGCTCCTCCGGCTTGCGGGCGAGCAGATGCCGGGCGCGCGCATCGAACTCCTCGGCGGCGGCAACGAGTTCCGCAACGAATCCGAGCTCCGCTCGCTGCTCGCCGAGCGCAAGGCCGCGGTCATCCTGCCGGTCGAGTTCCCGCAGGCGCCCGATCTCGTGTCGCCGACCGCGGCCGAGACGATCTCGCTGCGTGACCTGATGACCTGGCGCTACGCGCCCACGAATCCGAAGCGCTTCATCGCGGCGGGCGCGGACGTCGCGCTCACCACGCATCGACTCGCCGACAAGGGTGCCTTCCGCAAGCGCCTCGCCGACGCGATCGCGCACGGCCTCACGAAGGACGAGGCGCTCGCCACGCTGACGACGACACCGGCGCGCATGCTCGGGATCGACGCGCGCACCGGCACGCTCGCGGCGGGCAAGCTCGCGAACATCGTCGTCGCGTCGGGCGACCCGTTCGATGCCGAGACGAAGTTCGAGGGCATGTTCATCGCCGGCACGAACGTCGTCGCGATGCCCGAGGCGCCGATCCTCGCCGCGGGATCTTTTACGGTCGAGGCACAGGCCGCGACACCGAAGCCGCTCGCGAAGGATCTGCGCGTCGCGATCGATCCGAAGGATGGATCGATCAAGGCGTCATGGATCGCCGAGCCCGCCGCGAAGCCGGAAGGCGAGGCCGCGAAAGCCGAAGGCGAGGCCGCAACGCCGGAAGGCGAGACACCGAAGAGCGAAGCACCAAAGAGCGAAGGCGACGCCGCCAAGCCGGCCGATGCACGCACGACGGCCGCTGCCCGCCGCGCCAGCGTCGCGGATGGTCGCTTCAGCGGCATCATCGATGGTGCGCCGTTCGGTTGCGAGGGCGAACTGCGCGTCGGCATCGCCGGTGTCGGCGACAGCGCGCAGATGATCGCCGACACCACCGATGGAACGCGCTTCCTCTTCACGCTGCGCCGCGTCGCCGCGGAAGAGAACGCCGCCAAACCCGACGATGCAAAGCCGCAGGCTGCGACGGCGGGCGACGCGAAGGGCGACGCGAAGGCCGACAGCACCGGGCCCGCCGATCGCGCGGGTCGTGGTGGCAACGCCGGCGGCGAGCGAAAGCGCACGCCCACGGAGGACAAGTCAAACCTTTGGAAGGATGCGCTTCCGTATCCGCTCGGCGAGTACGGGCTTCTCGAGAAGCCCTTCGGTGGAACCGTGCTCTTCCGGAACGCCACGATCTGGACGCAAGGCGCCGCTGGCACACTGGCGCGCGGCGACGTCCTCGTGCGCGACGGAAAGATCGCAGCGGTCGGTGAGAGGATCGACGCGCCCGAAGTCTCGACCGTCTTCGACATGCAGGGCATGCACATCACGCCTGGCCTCATCGACTGCCACAGCCACACCGGTATCTCGGGCGGCGTCAATGAGGGCACGCAGTCGAACACCGCAGAGGTATCGATCGGCGATGTGATCGATCCGACCGACATCGAGTGGTATCGGCAGCTCGCCGGCGGACTCACCGCGGTCAACCAGCTGCACGGCTCGGCGAATCCGATCGGTGGCCGCAACTCGGTCGTCAAGATCCGCTGGGGCGAGGGCGCCGAGGCGTTCCGCTTCGCCGGCGCGCCCGCGGGCATCAAGTTCGCGCTCGGCGAGAACGTCGTGCGCTCGAAGTCGCGCTATCCGAGCTCGCGCATGGGCGTCGCCACGTACATCGACGACTCGTTCGAGGCCGCGCGCGAGTACCGCGCGCGCCACGCGGCCTACGCCGCGCTCGACGATGCGACGCGCGCGCGCACGATGCCGCCGCGCAAGGACGTCGAGCTCGAGGTGCTTGCCGAGATCATCGACGGCACGCGCCTCGTCCACTGCCACAGCTACCGCCAGGACGAGATCCTCATGCTGCTTGCCACCGCGAAGAAGTACGGCTTCCGCGTGGCGACGCTGCAGCACGTCCTCGAGGGCTACAAGGTCGCGCCCGAGATCGCCGCGCACGGCGCGGGTGCGTCGAGCTTCAGCGACTGGTGGGCGTACAAGATCGAGGTCATGGATGCGATCCCGTGGAACGGCGCGATCATGCACCGTGCGGGTGTGCTCGTGAGCTTCAACTCCGACTCGGACGAACTCGCGCGCCGGATGAACATGGAGGCCGCGAAGGCCATGCGCTACGGCGGGCTCACGCCCGAGCAGGCGCTCGCGCTCGTCACGATCAACCCCGCGCGGCAGCTGCGCATCGACGGACGCACCGGCTCGCTCGAGGTCGGGAAGGACGCCGACCTTGCGATCTAGAACGGCAATCCGCTGTCGGCGTTCTCGCGCTGCGAGGAGACGTGGGTCGACGGCGTGCGCCGCTACCGCCGCGCCGACGAACCCGCGCAGCACGACGCGATCCGCCGCACGCGCGCCGAACTCATCGCGAAGACGCTCGCGCCCGCGGGCGACGACGCGCGCGCCGCCGGTGGCGAGGGTGAGGGTCGAGGCGGAGGCATGCGCGGCGGACGCGGTCGCGGAGGACGACCGCCATCGCTCCTCGAGCGCATGCTCGAGAACCGAGAGGACACCATCTGGCTGCGCCTCGCGCGCGGACAGGATCCCTTCCCGAAGAAGCAGGGCGACTGCGGCTGCGGCCCGTCGGCCGATCAACCCGTGCCTGTCGCCGCCGAGAGCAACTGACGAGAGACCAACCATGCGATCCATGCAACTCCATTCGACGACCGGTCTCCGCGCGCTCGCGGCGCTTTGTTCCTTCGCGACGACCGCGACCGTCTCCGCGCAATCGGACGTCGTGCCCGCGCCGGCGCAGTCGCGCCCGGTCGCGATCATCCACGCCGTCGTTCACACCGCGACCGCCGCGCAGCCGGTGATCTCCGACGGTCACGTCGTCTTCGACGGCGGCCGCATCGTCTCGGTCGGGCCGGGCATGCCCGAACTCCCCGCGAACTGCGAGATCTTCGACGCGAAGGGCATGCACGTGTCGCCGGGCTTCTGCGCGTTCCCGACAAGCCTCGGCCTCGTCGAGACGCTCTCGGTCGAGTCGACCGACGACCGTGCCGAGTTCGGCGAACTGCGCCCGGAGGCCGTGCCCGCGGTCGCCATCAATCCCGACAGCGATCTCCTCACGGTGTCGCGTGCGGCGGGCATCCTGCTCGCGATGCCGGTTCCGAACGGCGGACTCGTGTCGGGCACGGCGTCGGCGATCCGGCTCGATGGATGGACACCCGAGGCGCTCACCATCGATCCCTCGATCGGGCTCGTGATGACGTGGCCCATGGTCGACCCCGCACGTTCGCTTGTCTCGCGCCGCTCGCCGGAGGAGCAGCGGAAGCGCGCGAAGGAGGACATCGAGAAGATCGGTCGCTTCTTCGACGAGATGAAGGCGATCCTCGCGGCGCGCGCCGCCGATCCGACGGTCGCGCACGACGAGCGCGCCGAGGCGATGCGCGACGTCCTCTCCGGCAAGGATCCGGTGTTCGTGCAGGTCGGCAGCTCCGCGCAGATCGAGAGCGCGGTCGCGTGGCTCAAGGCGCGCGGGATGCGCGCGGTGATCGTCGGTGGCGAGGGCGTCGAGAGCGCGATCCCGTTCCTGAAGAGCGAGTCGATCCCCGTGATCGTGAACGGCGTCCACCGTCTTCCCGGCCAGCGCCATGCGCCGACCGATGCGGCGTACGCGCTTCCGAAGAAGCTCGCCGACGCCGGCATCCTCTTCTCGATCACGACCGGCGACGAGCCCGCGCACGAGCGCAACCTTCCGCATCACGCGGCGACGGCGGCGGCGTTCGGTCTCGACCCGGAGGCGGCGCTGCGTGCGGTGACGGCGAACCCCTGCGCGATCGCGGGCCTCGCCTCGCGCTATGGCACGGTCGAGCCCCTGAAGAGCGCGACCATCATCGTGACGCGCGGGCATCCGCTCGAGCTGACGAGCGACGTGGCTGCCGCGTGGATCGATGGTCGTTCGATCGACCTCACCAGCCATCAGAGCCAGATGAAGCGGAAGTACGAGACGAAGCTCGAGCGCGCGCAGGAGGCCGGCGCGGCGAACGATGCGCCGCCCGTGAAGGACGCGTCCGAGTGAGGTGTCGGTGCGGTGCGCGCGCGGATCACCACGCGAACGCGCCTTCCGATTCGAGGATGCCGCCGTCGTTCGCGCGCAGCGTCGACGCGACGCCGATCGAGGCACCGGGTGCGGGCGGCTTCGTGAACACCGGCTCGAGCCGCACGACGTAGACGCGCAGCGTCTCGTCGAAGTGCTTGAGCTGCTCTCCTTCGGTCGCGATCCGCACATCGAAGACGAGATACTCGGGCTCGGCCCCGGCCGCACGCAGCACGATGCGCAGCTCGCCCGCCATGCGGGTCGAGTTGCCGCTCGCATCGAGCGCGTCGTATCGCAGGTCGATCGTCGCGGCACGGGAGCTGCTCCGTTCGACCTGCGTGAGCTCTGTCAGCACGAACTGCGTCGCCTCGTGCGCGGCAAGCGGCGAGGCTGGCGGCGCAACCGCGGGCACGGTGGGCGGTGGCGCCTCGCCCGAGAGGATGGTCTCGGTCGGCTTCGTCGGCGGCTGCATGGCGGGGTCGTTCGACGCCGGCGTGCAAGCGGGCAACACGACGAGCGCCGCGAGCGCAGCGAGATGCTTCGCAGCCAATGGGCGCGCCGGGGTGTCGGTTCGGGCGATGGAGCCTGACATCCCCACAGGGTACGCCCGTTTTGCAGGCGAACGGCGGGGGCAGCCGATCTTCCCGCATGCACTCCGATCTCCCGCTTTCGACGCCCCAACGACTCCTCGGCTGCAACCTCGTACGCACGCTCGTGCTTACCTCGACCGTGGCGGCATTTGTGGGGCTCGCTGGCTGCGAGACGACGCCTGCCGGTCGCCCGAAGTCGACGAAGACCACCCGTGAACAACGTGGCGCGACGGCGAAGAGTCCAGCCCAGCGGTCGGTCATGGGCGATGAGGCGTGGCAGCTCCCCGGCGAGATGGATGAGGAGCAGACGACCGTCGAGATCATCGTGGAGGAGGGCACCGGCCCCGACGGCAGCGATGTCGTCATCGAGCGCCGCGTCACCCGTCGCGTTGGCCATCACGGACGTGCGCCGATCCCGCCGGGCTCCGGCGGCCCCGGACCCGGACCGGGTTCTGGTCCTGGCCCCGATGGTGCGGACGGTCCCAAGCCGGTCCATCCTCCGGTCATGCTCGGCGTCCGGATGCGCGAGCTTGATCCGGTGCTCGCGACCCACCTCGGCCTCGACGCGCGCAATTGCGCGGTGCTCGAGGATGTCGCCGAGGAACTCGGCGGCCACGCCGGCGGCCTGCGCGACCACGACATCATCATCGCCGTCGATGGCAGCGATGAGGCGAGCCCGTCGCACGTCCGACGCGTGCTGCGTTCGAAGAAGCCCGGCGACACCATCGACTTCAGGGTACGTCGCGCGGACGGCGAGGAGGATGTGCAGATCACGCTCGAGGGCTTCGACCACGGCAAGCTGCTGTCCGTGACTCC
>JAJTGL010000075.1 GCA_021297795.1 Planctomycetaceae bacterium | reverse complement strand
CGCATCCTCGGCGGCATCCACCCGTACTTCGACGACTACCCGGGCCGCATGCTCGGAGCGCAGATCGGCGTGAAGGCCTTCTCGCGCGCCGAGGAACTCTTCGTCCCGATCGACACCTGTCCGGCCGATTTCGACAACGACGGCACCGTGGGCGCGAGCGATCTCTCGCTCGTCCTCGCGAACTGGGGTAGCGCGGCGGCCGAGTACGACCTCGATGACGACGGCAACGTGGGTGCGAGCGACCTCTCGCTCCTTCTCGCCGGCTGGGGTTCCTGCCCGTAATCCGACGCGGTCGATCCACCGACGAGTCAACCGACGAGTAATCCGCCGTCTCGACGGATTCCCAAAGAGCAAGCGACGCGCGGTCCGGAAGGGCCGCGCGTCGTCGTTCATGCGTTCACGCACAGATGCGTGGCGGGGTCTCCGGCCGCGATCAGGCGGTCTGCGCCGCGACGGGCATCCGGTCGAGCAGCGTGCGGCCGGAGATCATCGCGTACATCGCGCGGCCGCGCACGGTCCACCCGTCGAACGGGCAGTTGCGGCTCTTCGAGGCGAACTCGTCGGCGCGGATCGTCCACTCGTGGTTCGGGTCGATCACCGTGACGTCGGCCTTCGAGCCGACGTCGAGCGCGCCGATCCCGTCGCCGCGCAGTCCGCAGAGTTCCGCAGGGGTGCGCGTGAGGAGCTCGATCATGCGTGGCCAGCCGATCACGCCATCGTCGACGAGCGCCTTCGCGTAGAGCGGGAGCGCGCAGTCGAGCCCGATGATGCCGAAGGGCGCGCTCGCGAAGTCGCGCGCCTTCTCGGCGGCCGTGTGCGGCGCGTGATCGGTCGCGAGCACGTCGATGGTGCCGTCGGCGACAGCCTCCTTCAGCTGCGCGATGTCCTGCTTCGTGCGCAGCGGAGGGTTCATCTTCGCCTGCGTGTCGTAGCCGTCGCAGGCGTCGTCGGTGAGGAGGAGGTGGTGGGGGCTCACCTCGCCGGACACCGGGTTTCCAGCCGCGCGCGCTCGGCGCAGGATCGCGGCACTGCCGCCCGACGAGACATGCTGCGCGTGGTAGCGCGCGCCGATCGACCGATTGAGGCACGCATCGCGCTCGATGATGATCTCCTCCGCCTCGCGCGGCCAGCCGAGAAGGCCAAGGCGCGTCGCGACCGGACCCTCGTTCATCACGCCGCCCTCGGAGAGCTGGTGGTCCTGGCAGTGCTGCATGAAGGTCTTGCCGAGCGACTTGCAGGTCTCGAGCACGCGCCGCATGACCAGCGGGTTCATGATGCACTCGCCGTCATCGGAGAAGGCGACCGCGCCGGCGCGGCTCATCGCGGCCATCGGCGCGAGTTGCTCGCCCTTGCGGCCGACGGTCGCGGCAGCGACGACGAACACGCGGGCAAGCGCCGCGTCGCGCGCCGCCTGGCGCACGAACCGCACGGTGGGCACGGTGTCGATCGCCGGGTTCGTGTTCGGCATGCAGCAGACGGTGGTGAAGCCGCCGTTGATCGCGGAGGCGGCGCCCGTCTGATGGACGTGCGGATCGACGAGTCCCGGCGTCACGAACATGCCGCCGCACTCGACGACGCGCGCTCCGGCAGGTGCGTCGATGCGCCGACCCGTGCGCACTTCGGCGATGCGGCCATCGACGACGAGGAGGTCGCCTTCGGCGTCGATCCCGTTGGCGGGGTCGATGATGCGGCCCTTCCGGAACAGCGTGACGAACATCAGCGGCGCGCTCCGCCTGCGCTCGGATCGATCGCCTCGGGAATGTCGACCGGTGGTTCCGCCGGAGTGGGTTCTGCCCCTGCGGGCTCGTCCGCCGCGGACGCGTCACCGGCGGCGGGTGCGGACGCGGCGGCCGGCTCGCTGGCCGCCGGCGTCATGGACGTATCTGGAATGGGCGCGATCTCCTGCTCGGCCGGCAGCGGGGCGACGGGCTTCTCCAGCCCGCCCGGCGGGAGGATGACCGCATCTGCGATGAAAAGGACGCGCTTCGAGGGTTCGCTGATCGCGTCGATCTCGGCCTGCGACTTGCCCGCGTCCATCGCCAGATGCCTGAGCATCTCGACCGAGTGCGTCTCGACCACGACGTAGCCGAGCGCATGCACGCGGCGGCCACGGCAGTTGCGCGGCACGAAGAAGGCGTGATCCTTGTTCATCACCAGCAGCGACGAGCGCGTGCCTTCGGTGTTGGTGTCCTCGATCTCGAGCCAGCAGCCCATGGTGCGGCACACGTCGCTGACGGTCCCGCTGAGCACGACGAGCTGTCCGCTCTCGGCATACGAGGGAGCGGTCTCGGGCGTCACCTCGGGCGTTTCACCGCGCTTCGTCGCGACGGCATTCCCGTAGACCGTCCAGCCGTGGTCGATGTCGTACTGGGCACCGGTGCGGTACTGGCAGGAGGCGAGCAGTGCGAGCGGGGCCATCGCCACCGCGATCGAGAGGGTCCGGAGGTGATTGCGAAGCATGGCGGCGATGATAGAGGAAGCCTCAGTGCCTCGGACCGCAGTGAAACCCGGGCAAAAAGCACACCGCCCGGCGCGAGGCCGGGCGGTGCGATGTACAGGCTGTCATCTTGCGGGAGATCCTCCGGAAGACCGGATCACTCCCGCGGCGTGATCAGTTCTGCGAAGCGGGGCAAGCGGCCTTGCTCGCGCAGCAACCCGACTTCTTCTCGGTGCTGACCGCGCCCGGCGCCGACTTGGTCGCCGTGCACTCGGTCTTGGCCGAGCAGCAGCCCGACTTCGTGGCGCCGACGGCGCCCGGAGCGGCCTGCTTGGTGGCGGTGCACTCGGCCTTGGCCGAGCAGCACTCGCTCTTCTTGGTGCCGACGGCGCCCGGAGCAGCGGTGTTCTGCGTGCTCGAGCAACCAGCGAGGAGGGCGACCGAGAGAGCGGCAAGGGTGGCGAAAGTCTTCATGTTGGAGGACTCCTTTCGTTGTGGTCCGCGTGTGACGGACTGACAATCCCGCGACACGCGGGGGGGTGCGGTAGACGGCCGCCACATGGCGGACCGTTGCGTCGGGGCGGGAGGCATCGGCCATCCCGACGGCGGCGCTTGAGGAAGGCGAGTGTACCGAGCCCATGGCGGTCGGTTCTAGTGGAATGGTGAGTTTTGGGACGGTCTTCCCGCCTACATTGGGGGTCCGTGAACTCGAGTCCGACCGGCGAACCCGTGCCCGACCCCGACCGCTCGAGCGGTTCGGGCGGTGGTGCGAACGCGTCCTCGGACCCGTTTGCCCCGCCCTCCCGCGACGAGACCCGCGACGAGCGTCTCGGCCGGTTGCTGCGCAAGGCCCGGGCGCTGCCCGACGTCCCCGGGGTGTACCTCATGAAGGACCCGGGCGGGGCGGTCCTCTACATCGGGAAGGCCTCGGTCCTGCCCAACCGCGTGTCGAGCTACTTCATCCCGTCCGCCGACCTCGGCTTCCGCAAGCAGCCGATGCTCGACGTCGTCGTCGACTTCGACTTCATCCCGTGCGAAGGCGAGTGGGAGGCGCTCCTGATGGAGGCGCGCCTCGTGAAGGACATCCATCCGCCCTTCAACGACCGACTGCAGGACGACAAGACGTTCCCGTACCTCGCGGTCACGATGCGCGACGATTTCCCAGGGGTGTACATCACGCGCAATCCGGGCGACGAGCGCTTCCGCGGTGCGCGCATCTACGGGCCGTTCGTCTCGGTCGGAAGCCTGCGTCACGCGATGCAGCTCCTGCAGCGGGTGTTCAAGTACCGCACGTGCGAGCTCGAGATCATCGACGGCGATCCGAGGAACCGCACGTTCCGTCCGTGCCTCCTCGCCGCGATCAACCAGTGCACGGCGCCATGCGCCGCGCGGATCGGAAAGGACGAGTACCGCGCTGACATCGACCGGTTCCTGCGATTCCTCGGATCGAAGCGGAGCGCGATGCTGCGCGAGATGCGTGAGGAAATGGAGTCGGCGAGCAAGTCGCTCGAGTTCGAGCGCGCCGCGGTGCTGCGCGATCAGATCAAGGCGATCGAGCGGCTCGATGAACGCGAGACGCGTGGTGGCCGCGACGACGACGGCGAGTTCGACTGGCAGCCAGAGGCCACGGGATTCGTGCAGGATCCGGCCGCCGGCGCGCGCAGCCTCGCGCGTGTCCTCGGCGCGGACGCACCCATCCGCTGCATGGAGGCGATCGATATCGCGCACCTCCGCGGCGGCGAGACGGTTGCGTCGAAGGTGTGCTTCATCGACGGCAAGCCCTTCAAGGAGGGCTATCGCCGCTACAGGATCACGAGCGTCACCAACGACGACTACCGCGCGATGCGCGAGGTCGTCAGCCGCCGCTATCGCGAGGCGGGCGAAGGCGACGAACTCTATCCCGATCTCATCCTGATCGACGGCGGCCTCGGGCAGCTGGCGGCGGCGATGGAGGCGTTCGCGCAGCTGCGCGTGCAGCCGCCGCGCGTGATCTCGCTCGCGAAGAAGGAGGAACTGATCTACACGACCGCGTCGCAGGATCCGATCCGCCTTGGTCGCGAGCATCTGGGGCTCCGCCTCTGCCAGGCGATCCGCGACGAGGCGCATCGCTTCGCGCAGCACTACCACCATCTCCTCCGCGAGAAGAGCCTTCTCGGCGAGACCGCCCGCAAGGTGCGCAAGCAGCGTGCGATCAAGCGGCTCGAGGACGAACGCGACGCCGGTGCGCCGCCGACCGAGGAGCCTTCCCCGTGAGCGTGCTTCCTGCGTTTGCGGCAGTGAAGGGCGCGGATCTCGAGATCCGCGTGAAGGCCGTTCCGGGCGCCCGGCGCGACGAGATCGCGGGCCCTCTCGGCGATCGGCTCAAGATCCGCGTTTCGCAGCCGCCGGAGGGTGGAAAGGCCAACGAGGCGATCCGGCAGCTGCTCGCCGAGCGGTTGGGCGTGGCGGCGCGCGCGATCGTGCTCGCATCGGGAGCCGCGAATCCCGTCAAGACCTACCTCGTTTCCGGGCTTGCCGGCACCGCCGTCGAGGCCTGCGCGAAACTGGCCTGACCCGGCTGGCTCGGACGGTGACCGGCCGCACGATGTGGTCGAAACCACGTTCGGTTTCAAGGTGTACGATCGGGCCCGCCGATAGCCACCACGTCCATGCGTTCGTTCGCCGCCCGCATCCTCGTCCTCGTGCTCGTCCTGTCGCAGACATGGACGGGAGCGCTGCGTGGGCTCGAGCTCTGCATTCCGATCGGGCAGTGCGAGGGATGCAGGGACGTGGCGATGTACGACGACCACGACGACCACGGGGACCACGTGATCGCCCACGCGCACGGCCACGCGCACGTCCACTTGCACGTGCACGCGCATGTCCATCACGATGGTCACGTGCACGACGCACACCACGGTGACGAGGGCTGCATCTGCCACATCCATGTCGATACGCCCGATGACGACACGCACCGCGGCGCCGCGCCAAGCGCCGGTCTCGTGGTGGTCGCCGACCTGGTCGGCGTGGTGGAGGCATGGATGCTCGCGACCGGCGCGCTCGGCGCCCCGGTGCAGCCGGAGCCGCCGCCCGGGCGCGTCGACCCCGCCCCATCCGAACGTGCGGTGATCGAGACCACAGTGCTCCTCGTGTGAGGTCCGTCGCGCGCGGTCTTGCCGCGCGTCGTCGTCCGACCTTCCACCCCGGTCAGATTCCGGACAACTCCCGGACCGCTTCCGGAGCACCCCATGCAGCACTTGAAGTCTTCTCCGCGCCAGGCGCGGCAGCACATCATCCTCCCGACCCTGTTCACGGCCTCCGCGGCCATCGCGCTCGCGACGGGTTGTCGTTCGTACACCCCGCGCGCGATCGATCTCGCCGCGCATCGCGAGGCATTCCTCGCGGGGGCGACGATGCCCGACGAGGCGCGCGATGAACTCGCGGCCGCGGCAGGAGCATCGCTCTCCCCGGATGCCGCGGAGGAACTCGCGCTGCTCCTCCATCCGACGCTGCGCGTCGCGCGCTGGCGTGCCGGGATCGCGCAGGCGACCGCCGACAACGCGGGCCTCTGGGCCGATCCCACGCTCGGCTTCGATCTCACACGCATCCTCGAGGGGCCGAGCAAGGGCTGGGAGCTGATCGGTTCGGTCGGTCTGACCATCCCGGTGTCCGGCCGCCTCGGGCTCGAGAAGCGTCGCGCCGAGTCGATGGTCGATGCCGAGCGCGCGCGTCTTGCGCTCCTCGAGTGGGAGACGCGCGCCGCCGCGCGCCGCGCCTACATGACCTGGTGCGCGGCACACGCCGCCTGCGCGGAGGAGCGCGCCTTCACCGAGCGGCTCGCTTCCATCCTGCGCCTCGTCGACATGCTCGAGACGCGCGGAGAACTTGCGCGCGCCGAGGCGCGACTCTTCCGCATCGAGGCGATCGAGGCGCGGGCGAAGCTCGCCGCGCTCGAATCCGAACTTGCGATCGCACGCACGGATCTTCTGCGCGCGATCGGACTCGCACCGACGACGGACCTCGCGTTCGACCCGGGCGCGATCGAGACGACGGTGGCGGTCGCGGACGAGGCGGTGCGCGAACATCCGCGCCTCGCGGTCGCGCGCGCCGAGTACGAGGCCGCCGAGCGCACGCTCGAACTGGAGGTACGCCGCCAGTATCCGGATCTCGAGATCGGTCCCGGATACGGCGAGCAGGACGGCGATCGGCAGTTCGTGCTCGGGCTTGGCGTCGCGCTTCCGATCCTGAATGCGAACCGCCAGGCGATCCTCGAGGCCGAGGCCGCCCGCGAGGCTGCGCGCGTGGCTGCGGAGGCGGAGGTTGAATCGCTCGTCTCCGAGGCGTTGCGCGCGCGGATCGCGCTCGATGCGGCGCGCATCCGGCACGAGGCGATCGATCGCGAGATCCTCCCGATGGTCGAGGCGCAGACCGAGGACGTGCGGCGTCTCGCCGAGCTCGGAGGCGAGATCGATGCGCTGATCCTCCTCGACAGTCTCAAGCGCGGCCGCGATGCGCGGCTCGCGCGCGCGGACGCCGTGCGCGGCATGCGCTTCGCCGAGATCGAACTGAGAACGCTGCGTGGGCCGGAGGTCGAGCCGGATATCGAGCCGAGCGACGAGTCTGCGAGCGAGGAGGAGCATCCATGAAGCATTTCGCCACGCTGCGGCGCGGCGTCGCGATCGCCGTCATCGGCGGTCTCGCGCTGCCGTTCGCCTGCTCGCGCTCGGACGACGGCGCCGGGACCACCGCGGCGCCGAAGGAAGAGCCGCAGGCGATCACGAATCGGGTCGACATCCCGGCAGCCGTGCGGCAGAATCTCGGCATCACGTTCGCCAAGGTCGAATCGCGCGACGTCGCCGCCACGTTCCGGCTGCCGGGTTCCTTCGAACTGCTCCCGACCGCGCGGCGCGAGTACTGCGCTCCGCTCGCGGGGCGTGTCGAGCTGCGCGTCGACGAGGCGTCGAGGGTCGACGCGGGGGCCGTGCTCTACGAACTGGACGCTCCCGACTGGCGCACGCTCGCGGAGGAGATCGCCGCCACCGAGGCGAAGGTCGCGTCGATGGTCCCGTTGCGCGAGGCGCATCGCGTGCACGAGGAGAGCCTCGCGCGGAAGGTCGAACTGTGGAAGGCGCGGCTCGTCGAGCTCGACGCGATTCGCGCCGCAGGTGGCGGAAACGCGCGCGAGATCAACGATGCGCGGGCAACGCTGGTCGCGACCGAGGCGGAACTGGCCGAGATCATGGAGAAGGACGCCGCGCTCGACGCCGAACAGAAGATGTCGGAGGCCTCGCTGCGGGCGCTTCGGTCGCGGCGTGAGGCGCTTCTTCGCGGCGTCGGCGGCACGGCCTCACCCGAGGGTGCGCTCGTCGTTCGAGCGGCCGAGGCATCGACGGTCGCGTCGATCCATCCGGCGAACGGCGCGCTGGTCGAGATGGGTGGAGAGGTCGTGGGCACGGTGCGCGGCGAGATGCTGCGTGTGCGTGCGCGGCTCCTTCAGTCGGATCTCGCGCGCGTGCGCGACGGCATGGGCGTGCGGGTGGTCGCGGCGGCGGGCGGTGATGCGGTGACGGGCGATGCCCGTGCGCCGCTCTCCGGCACGCTCCGCATCGCGCCGATCGCCGACGCCACCACGCGCACGGCCGATGTCCTCGTCGAACTCGACCCCGCCGAGGTCGCGCGCAGCGGGTGGGCGCGCGCGGGCGTCGCCGCGCAGGTCGAGGTGACGACCGCGGGAGGGCGCGAGGAACTCTCGGTGCCTGCGGGCGCCATCGTGCGGGACGGCACCGTCTTCGTGATCTTCCGTCGCGACCCCGCGAACCCCGACAAGGTGATCCGCCTCGAGGCCGACCTCGGTGTGTCGGATGGCCGCTGGACGGTCGTTCAGAGCGGCGTGAAGCTCGGCGACGAGATCGTCGTCGGCGGCAACTACCAGCTGATGCTCGCGACGAGCGGATCCGCGCCGAAGGGCGGGCACTTCCACTCGGACGGCACCTACCACGAAGGCGACCACTGATGTTCGCGCGCCTCATCGCCTTCTCGATCCGAAACGCCGCGCTCGTCGTGGCGCTGGCGGGGCTTGTCCTGCTCTACGCAGGGCTCAAGCTCCGCGACATGCCGGTGGACGTCTTCCCCGAGCTCAACGCCCCGACGGTGGTCATCATGACCGAGTCGGGCGGGCTCGCGGCCGACGAGGTCGAGCAGTACGTGTCGTTCCCGATCGAGAGCGCGGTGAACGGGCTCTCGGGCACGCGCCGCGTGCGTTCGTCGAGCACGACCGGCCTCTCGATCGTCTGGGTCGAGTTCGACTGGGGCACCGACATCTGGCGCGCGCGGCAGCTCGTCTCGGAGCGGCTCTCCGCGGTGCGCGAGACGCTTCCGCCCGACGCGCACGCGGAGATCACGCCGGTGACGAGCATCACCGGCGAGATCATGCTCGTCGCGCTCTCGTCGCCCGATGGAAAGGCGTCGCCCATGGATCTCCGCGCCTACGCGGAGTTCGAGCTGCGACGCCAACTGCTCGCGGTGCCCGGCATCGCGCAGGTCGTCGCGATCGGCGGCGAACTGCCCGAGTATCGGATCGATGTCCGGCAGGATCGGCTCGCCCTCCTCGGCGTCTCGATCGACGAGGTGGCGGAGGCAGCGCGCGCCGCGCACAGCACCGCGACGGCGGGCTACATGGAGAACATCGGCAGCCAGGAGCTGCCGATCCGTCAGGTTGCGCGCGTCACCGGCGTCGACGACATCCGACGCACGCTCGTCGGCATGCGCGACGGGGTGGCGATCACGATCGGCGACGTCGCCGACGTCCGCCTCGCGCCGGCGCGGAAGCGTGGCGCCGCCGCCGACCGCGCGATTCCGGCGGTGGTCATCAGCGTCCAGAAGTCGCCGGGGACGAACACGCTCGAGCTGACCCGCGCCGTCGACCGCGTGCTCGACGGTGCCGAGAAGGCGATGCCGGAGGGGATCTCGCTCAACCGCGACCCGTTCCGCGCGTCGCGGTTCATCGAGCGCTCGGTGAACAACGTCGTGCGCGTGCTGGTCGAGGCGAGCATCGTCGTCGCGGTCATCATCATCCTCTTCCTCCTCAACGTGCGCGCGACGCTGGTCACGCTCACGGCGCTGCCGCTCTCGCTCGCGGTCGCGGCGCTCGTCCTCTGGGCGTGGGGACTCTCGATCAACGTGATGACGCTCGGCGGCCTCGCGATCGCGATCGGCGAGCTCGTCGACGACGCGATCATCGACGTCGAGAACGTCCTCCGGCGCCTCCGCGAGAACGCGGCGCTGCCCGAGACGGCGCGCCGCGCCTTCGCCGACGTCGTGTACGAGGCGAGCAACGAGATCCGCTCGTCGGTCGTGTTCGCGACGATCATCATCTGCATGGTGTTCGTGCCGCTCCTCTTCCTCGAGGGGCTCGAGGGCCGGTTCTTCCAGCCGCTCGGCATCGCCTACATCGCGTCGATCCTCGCCTCGCTCGTGGTCGCGCTGACGGTGACGCCCGCGCTCTGCCGCATGCTGTTCGCGCGCAGGTACGGGAGCCCGCACGGGGCATCGGGGCACGATCACGGCGATTCCCCGCTCGTGCGCGTCCTCAAGCGCGGCTACCGGCCGCTGCTCGAGGCGAGCCTCCGGCGCCGTGGCCTCGTCCTCGGCGGCGCGGCCGCGCTCACCGTCGCGTCGCTCGCGCTGCTCTCGACCTTCGGCACGTCGTTCCTCCCGAGTTTCCGCGAGGGCACGTTCACGCTGTTCCTCATGGCTCCGCCGGGTACATCGCTCGCCGAGAGCGACCGGCTCGGTCGCGGCATCGAGGAGCAGCTCTGCGGGATTCCCGGCGTGCAGAGCGTGACGCGGCGCACCGGCCGCGCGGAGCGCGACGAGCACGCCGAGCCGGTGTCGAGCTCGGAGATCGAGGTCACGGTCGCGGAGGGTGGCGACGGCGCCGCGATCCGCGCGGAGATCGACCGGATCACCGGGAACATCCCCGGCGTCACCACGATGATCGGCCAGCCGATCGAGCACCGGCTCGACCACATCATGTCGGGCACGCCCGCGGCGGTCGCGATCAACATCTTCGGCGAGGATCTCGCGACCCTGCGCGCGGTCGCGAAGGAGGTCGAGGTCGCGCTGAAGTCGATCCCCGGCACGCGCGACGTGAACGCGAACCGCGAGGTGCTCATCAACTCGCTCCCGATCCGGTACCGGGCCCGGGATCTCGCGGCCGCGGGACTGACGCCTGCGTCGGCCGCCGCGCAGGTGCGCGCCGCCCTCTACGGCGAGCGCGTGGCGGAGGTGAACGACGGCCTCCGTCGCTACGACATGGTCGTGCGGCTCGCCGACGACGAGCGCGAACGCGTCGAGCAGGTGATGGACCTCATCCTCCGCGGCGAGGGCGGCACCCTCGTCCGCCTCCGCGAGGTCGCCGACATCGGCCCCGAGCGGACGAGCAACCTCATCGTCCGCGAGAACGCCCAGCGCAAGGCCGTCGTCTCGACGAACGTCGCCGACGGCCACAATCTCGGCGATCTCGTCGCGGCGGTGCGTGCAAGGGTCGATCCGATCGTTGCGAAGGCCGGCTGCACGGTCTCGTACGGAGGGCAGTTCGAGGCGCAGCGGTCCGCGAGCCGGACGATCTCGACGATGGGCATCGTCGTCGCGGTGCTGATGTTCCTGCTCCTGCAGCTCTCGACCGGGCGCGCGCGGACGGCGGCGCTCGTCATGCTCAACCTGCCGCTCGCGCTGATCGGCGGGATCGCGGCGGTCTTCCTCTCGTCGGGCGCGCCCTGGCAGAACGCGCTCGCGCTGGTTGGCCTCGGCGGCACCTATGTGGCACCCGTGGTCTCGATCGCGAGCATGGTCGGCTTCGTCACGCTCTTCGGGATCGCCGTTCGCAACGGCATCCTGCTCGTCAACCACTACGACCATCTCGAGCGCCACGAGGGCAGGTCGCGCGAGGAGTCCGTCGTGCAGGGCTCGATGGAGCGGCTCGTGCCGATCCTGATGACCGCGCTGACCGCCGCCCTCGGCCTGCTTCCCCTCGCGCTGTCGGGCCACAAGCCCGGCAGCGAGCTGCTCGCGCCGCTCGCCGTCGTCGTGCTCGGTGGACTCGTCACCTCGACGATCCTCAATCTCTTCGTCGTTCCGGCGGGCTACGCGCTCGCCTTCCGCATTCCACGTGGCGGCCGGCCGTGAGGCTGCCGTCGAAGAACCGTTCCCGATCACCCAGGAGTACTCCATGAATCGCATCCGTACGAACAGCACCAACGCAACGTTCCGTCTGACCGCCACGATCGTCGCCGCCTCCGCGCTCGCGCTCTGGAGCGCGGGCTGTGGCGAGGGCTCGTCCTCGCAGGGGGCGGCCTCCCACGATCATGACCACGACCATGCGCATGACCACGACCATGCGCACGATGCGTCCACGGCCGCCGCGAAGGACGAAGGGCACGGCGCAACCGTCGAACTGGGCGAGCAGAAGGCCGGCGAGTTCAACGTGAAGGCCTCGCGCGACGGCGACGTCAAGGCCGGAGCCGAGCTCCCGGTCGACATCTGGATCACCGGCGGAGCGAAGGTGTCCGCCGTCCGCTTCTGGGTGGGCGCCGAGGATGCGAAGGGCTCGATGAAGGCGAAGGCCGAGCTCGAGAAGGACAACTGGCACACGCACGGCGAGGTGCCGTCGCCGATGCCCGAGGGTTCGAAGCTGTGGATCGAGATCGAGGCGGACGGCGGCGCGAAGACGCTGGTTTCCTTCGATCTCAAGATGTGAGTTCGTCGCACGCTCGCGTCGAGCGTGGAAAGAGCGTGGAAAGAGCGAGGGCGCGCCAGCATGCTGGCGCGCCCTCGTTGCGTGTGTGGGGTTGCCTGGGCCGGCCGCGCGAACGGCGGGGCCGCTCGCGTTACGCCGGACTCGGCATCGCACCGCCGAGACCTGTCTCGGGCGTGTCGTCCGCACGCGTCTCGGGCTTCACATCGAGGGCCTTCGGTCGCGCGGTCTCGGCGGCCAGCAGGTCCGCGACCGTGGGCTTGCCGATCGATTCGCCGCGCATGAGGCGGTCGATGTCGTCGCGCTGCAGCGTCTCGTACTTGAGCAGCGCCTCGGCCACGGCGACCACCTTGTCCCAGTGGAGGTCGAGCAGGCGTCGTGCATCCTCGTAGGCCTCGTCCGACATGCGGCGGATCTCCTCGTCGATGATCCGCGCGGTCTCGGGCGAGTAGTCCTTCTCGGCGAAGATCGACTCCTGCTGGTCGCTGCCCGCGTAGTTCACGAAGCCGAGCCGCTCGGACATGCCCCACTGGAGGATCATGGCGCGGGCGTAGCTCGTCACCATGCGGATGTCCATCGCGGCGCCCGAACTCGTGTCGCCGGTCTTCCGCTCCTCGGCCAGACGGCCGCCGCAGAGGACGCGCAGCGTCGCCATGATGTGCTTGCGTCCGTAGCCGTAGCGGTCCTTCTCGGGCAGCGAGAACGTCGCGCCCATCGCCTGGCCGCGCGGGATGATCGTCACCTTGTGCAGGGGATCGGCGTGCTCGAGCAGCACCTGGAGCACCGCATGGCCCGCCTCGTGATACGCGGTCGCCACGCGCTCCTGCTGCTCGATCTTGCGCGACTTGTTCGCGCGGCCCCAGCGCACCTTGTCGCGCGCCTCCTCGAGATCTGCGAGCTCGACGAAATCCTTGTCGGCCATCGTTGCGATGATCGCGGCCTCGTTGATGAGGGCGGCGAGATCGGCACCCGAGAACATCGGCGTGCCGCGCGCCACGCGCTCGAGGTCGACGTCCTCGGCGAGCTTCACCTTCTTCGCGTGCACGGCGAGGATCTGGCGACGTCCGACGAGGTCGGGGAGGTTCACGGCCACCGAGCGGTCGAAGCGGCCCGGGCGCGTGAGCGCGGGGTCGAGGACGTCGGGCCGGTTGGTCGACGCGATGACGATGACCTGCGTGTTGGCGTCGAAGCCGTCCATCTCGACCAGGATCGCGTTGAGCGTCTGCTCGCGCTCGTCGTGACCACCGGAGGAGAATCCGCCGCCACGGCGGCGGCCGACGGCGTCGATCTCATCGAGGAACACGATGCACGGAGAGGTCTCCTTCGCCTGCTTGAAGAGGTCGCGCACGCGGCTTGCGCCGACGCCGACGAACATCTCGACGAAGTCCGAGCCCGAGATCGAGTAGAAGGGCACGCCCGCCTCGCCGGCGATCGCCTTCGCAAGCAGCGTCTTGCCGCAGCCCGGGGGGCCCGAGAGGAGGACGCCGCGCGGGATGCGACCGCCGAGCTTCGTGAACCGCTTCGGGTTCTTGAGGAACTCGACGATCTCCTGCACCTCTTCCTTCGCCTCGTCGACGCCGGCGACGTCGGCGAAGGTCACCTTCACCGTGTCCTTCGACTGCATGCGGTGACGGCTCTTGCCGAAGTTGCCGAGCATGCCGCCCGGACCTCCGCCCGCGCCGCGCATCTGCCGCGCGATGAACCAGATGATGCCGATGATGAGGATGACGGGCAGGAGCTGGATCAGGATCAGCCCCCAGTACGACTCCTTCGTCTTCTTGAAGTCGACGTTCGCCGCCTTCAGATCCTTCACCCAGTAGTCCTGGCCGTCGATCACGTTGACGAACACGGTCTTGCCGGTGAACGCCGGCGAGTCCTTCTTGACGGTCGCGGAGACCTCGGTGCTGGCGCCGTTCACGACGATGCTGTCGCTTTCAAGCGCCTTCGACTCGGCGAGGTTCTTGAACTGCGCCCATGTGATCTCCTGCTGCGATCCGCCCACCTGGCCGAACGCGAGCACGAGGAGCAGGATGATCGCACCGAACATCAGCCAGCCCATCACCTGACGGCCGCCGTTGGCGGGAGGCAGACCGGGTCCGCCGGCGCCATTGGGGCCGCCTGGCTTGCCGGGACCGGATCCGCCGGACGAGTCATCCGGACCGGCCATCGCGATGCGGCCATCGACGCGGTCCCGGGGGGTGCGGGGGAGGAGGCGCTGAAGGAGTGGATGCTTCATGGAGTTGGTGTCGGTGCGCGAG
>JAJTGL010000074.1 GCA_021297795.1 Planctomycetaceae bacterium | reverse complement strand
ACGCCCGCGCTTGGAGCGGTGTTCCTGCGGAAAATGCAGTCGGATGCGGTGGCCACGGCGCTCTCGATCGCGACCGCGCCCGCCTCGATGGTGGCGCCGTTGTCTTCGAACGTGCAGCGCAGGAGATCGATCGAGAGTCCGTTGGCGAGCAGGGCGCCACCGACATCTGCGCGGCCGTTGATGAAGCGGAAGCCATCGATGACCACCCGGTCGGTCGCATCGCCATCGACCGTGACGCAGCGCGCGCCCAACGCGCCGTCGATCGTCGGTGTCGCACCGGCGGCCGCGCGCAGCGTGATCGTGCGCCCTGAGATCGTGAACGGCCCATGCACGATGTTGCCGACGACGATCGTCGCGCCGTCGGCAGCAGCGGCAATCGCCTCGGGGATCGTGTCGTAGCCTGTGCCACCGACCACGAGGTCGCCGCACTCGTCGGGAATGCCGTTCGCGTCGAGGTCGGTCGACAGACCGCTGGCGATTTCGCATGTGTCGGGGATCTGGTTCGCGTTGCAATCGGCGGGAGGCTCGGCCGATGCGCACGAGTCGATCACGCCATCGTCGTCGCAATCCGGTGTCGGAGCGCGGTAGGCGACGAAGGCATCGTTCGCCGCCGCGATGAACTGCACCGTGCCGAGCGCTTGCGGGGGATTCAGCGACGGAGTCGTCAGCTTTCCCCAGCGGACGACGGTGCCGTCGGCTTGGAGTGCGATCGAGGTAACCGTTCCCGCATCGACAGCCACGCACGGTCCGAGCGTCGAGGGGACGACGCATTGACCGAACTGGAATACGCCCGCTGTAGCGAATCCGGCTCCCCAGCAGACGACCGAACCGTCGGCGCGCAGGCCGATGCTGTGGACCGATCCTCCGGCGACTGCCGTCATCGTCGTCGCGGAAGGTGAGGCCTGACCATACTGGTTCCATCCCCAGCCGCGTACCTGACCGCCTTGATGGATCGCAAGCCCGTGTTGCACACCGCAGGCGATCGCCGAGATACCGACGAGGTTGCTTGGCGCGTTGAGCTGGCCGAAGGTATTTGCACCCCACGCGCGAAGGCTGCCACTTGCGGCAAGCGCGACAGAGAAGTTCCCACCCGCGGCGACCTTCGTGGCAGGCCCGAGATCGGCCGGGACGTTGCACTGCCCCGATGTATTGCTTCCCCAGCAATGCACGGTTCCCGCGAGGTCGATTGCGATCGAGTGGTTGCCTGCTGCGGAGAAGGATGCGACGGGTCCGAGCGCTGTCGGGATGTTGAGTTCTCCCGAGGTGTTCAATCCGACCGCCCGCAGGGTTCCGTCGGTTCGCTGGACGACGAGATGAAAGTTACCAGCATCGATCCTGCCGACAGGACCAAGCTCCGGAGGTATCGCAGCGACTATGGGAGCAGTCGATGTCCCCCACGCCGTCAGCGATCCGGTCGCCGCATCGCAGGCGTCGATGCGCCCGTTGCCGTTGCAGTCGGCGATCGTTCCGGCAGCGATCTCGCAGGAGTCGAGTTGGCCGTTGTTGTCGCAGTCGCGTGTCGCGTTGCTCGCAATGTCGCAGGAATCGATGCGGCCGTTCGCGTCGCAATCCGCTGCAGCGCCCGACGCGATTTCGCAGACGTCGAGCGTGCCGTTGGCGTTGCAATCGCGTGCGGGCGTCGATGCGAGATCGCACGAATCTGGCCGTCCGTTTACGTCGCAGTCCTGTGCGATGCCCGCTGCGATGTCGCAAGAGTCGGGAACGCCGTTGGCGTTGCAGTCCGATGCTGAACCGATGCGGATTTCGCATGCATCGATCAGTCCGTTGCCGTTGCAGTCAGCGAAGCCGCCGGCGGCGATGTCGCACTCGTCGGGCACGCCGTTGCCGTCGCAGTCGATGTCGGAGCTACGCACGGCGGCGAGTTGAATTCCCGCGGCGGCGATGGAGTTGTATCGGCCCATGGTCACAAGCGAGGCGTCGCTCGTGATGCCCGTGGCGGTGGTCGAGCCCCAACGGACAACGCTCCCGTCTGGACGCAGTGCGTATGACACCGACGCGCCCGCCGCGATGGCACGGACGTCGTTCAGCCCCGCAGGTGGAGCGGTCGCGCCCCAGACCGCAACCGTTCCATCCGATCGGAGAGCCACACCATGCGAGAATCCAGCGGCAACGCGCACGACATTCGTGAGTGCAGGCGGACTGGCACCCGCTGAACCCCACTTGCGGACTGTTCCATCGACGAGCGCGGCCAGCGAGAATCTCGATCCGGCGGCAATCGCACGTGCCTGTCCAAGATCAGTGGGCACGTTGCACTGGCCACTGCTGTTGGCACCCCACGCGACCACGCGACCATCGATCTGCAACGCGAGGCAGTGGACGGGCGGATTCCCGGAGATCGTGGACGGAGTCGAGATCGCAATGACGGGCTTGAGACCGACAGGCACATTGCACTGTCCGTAGTTGTTGAGCCCCCAACAGACCACTTGGCCGCTGCGTGTGAGTGCCATCGAGTGACCGCCGGCGGAGGAGTAGCTGGCGGAGAGGCTACCGCTTGCGGCGACAGCGACGACATCGACGAGACCTGCGGGAGGAGTAGACTCACCGTGCCGGTTACTACCCCAGCATGCGACGGTTCCATCATCGCGGAGCGCGACAAAGTGCGGGAATGAGAAGTTGTTCGATTCGGTCGCGCTTCCGATGGCGATCTGCACGATGCGCGCCGCCGGGACGGGCGACGCAAAGTTGACGAGGTAGTCGTTGCCCCACGTGGTCGTGCGACCCGCGGGCGACAGGCCGACGGTGGAGATGTCGCCTGCATCGACGTCGATGAACGGCCCCACCTGATTGTTGCCGCTGGTCTGGCCATACTGATTCGAGCCCCAGCACGCGATCGAGCCGTCCGACCGCAGCGCGACGGAGTGCCGGCCACCCGCTGCGATCTTCACCACGTTGGCGAGGTCGCTCGGCACGTTCGCTTGACCCTCGTTGTTGCGCCCCCAGGCGAACACCGTTCCATCCGCACGCAGTCCGAGCGCATGGCTGTCGCCCGCCGCGATGGATGCAGCCGCGCCAGCGCTCGTCGGTGGATTCGTCTGGCCCGAGACGCCGTATCCCCACGCCGCGATGGTTCCGTTCGAACGCAGTGCGAGCGAGAACTGCCCGCCGGCGGCGATCCCGACAGCGTCGGTGATGCCCGGCGGAACCGCACACTGACCCTGGCTGTTGCTTCCCCAGCAGGCGACCGTTCCGTTCTCAAGGAGCGCCATCGTATGAAGGAGCGCGCTGTAGTTGATGCTTGTCGAGTAGTACAGCCGGCTCACGGCGACGTCGATCGCCGGAGGCAATCCGTACGGCACGTTGCACTGCCCCGCGTCGTTGATGCCCCAGCAGACCACCTTGCCACCTGCCATGACGGCGGCGCTATGGAACCCGCCCGCCGCGATGCGCGTGGCGTTTGTGAGCCCCTGCGGAACGCGCGTGATGCCGTAGTCGTAGCCCCACGAGACGACGTTGCCGTTGGCATCGATGCCCGAGTAGTGCGCGAGTCCGGCCGAGACCTTCACGAGGGGCGCGTCGTAGCGGTTGTAGGAAAAGCCGACCGAACCGAGTGACGCCGCGGCGAAGCCGCCTTCGCAACGATCAATCACGCCATTCCCATTGCAATCGGGTGCCCCCGCCGCGAGTGCACATGGGTCGAGCAGTCCGTCGCGGTCGCAATCCTCGGCGGTGCCCGCGATGAGTTCGCACACGTCGAGCACGCCGTTCGCGTTGCAGTCGGCCCAGGTGCCGGCCGAGATCTGGCAGGTGTCGGGGATGTCGTCGTCGTTGCAATCGGCGACGGCGCCCGTGGCGGCTTCGCAGCTGTCGAGCACGCCGTTGCCGTTGCAGTCGGCGTTTGTGGGAAGCGCTTCGTACGCGAGCTTCACGCGCACGCCGCCGTCTGCACACTGCGTGGCACTCACCGTGCCCGATGCGACGAGCTCAACTTCGAGCACGCCATCCGCGGCAAGCGCGGCAAACTCAGCCGCGGTGAATGTGCGCGACCAGACATCGGGCGTGGCGGGGCAGTCGGAGCCGTCGGCGACGAAGATGTACGTCGGGCTACCACCGTCGAGCGAAACGGCGATGAACTCGCTCGAGCTGTTGAGGTCGGAGGTCGCCTCGATCGTGAGACGCGGCGCGGTGACAAATGCCGGCACGAGCGACGTGAACTCGTAGGTCGCAGGCTGACCGGATCCGAACGGCGCGAGTAGACCCGAGTCGATCGCGACCAGTTGTGCGCCTTCGCAGACGTTGGGGATGCCGTCGGCATCGCAGTCGGCAAGCGCGCCGGAGGTGAGCTCGCAGGCGTCGCCGATGCCATTCGAGTTGCAGTCGCGCTGGTCGGGGTTCGCGACGGTGTCGCAGTTGTCGATGCAGTCGGCGAGGCCGTCGCCGTCGGTGTCGGTGTCGGCAACGCCACAGCCACATTGCCCCGGTTCGATCTTCGCGGGATCGCTCGGGCACGCGTCGTTGCAATCGGCGGCGCCGTCGCCATCGGTGTCGATGTCGGCAACGCCGCATCCGCACTGGCCCGGCGCGATCTTCATGGGGTCGCTCGGGCAGCCGTCGTTACAGTCGGGTGTGCCGTCCGAGTCGGAATCGGTGTCGGCAACGCCGCATCCGCAGAGGCCGGGCGCGATCTTCGCAGGGTCGTTCGGGCAACCGTCGTTACAGTCGAGGGTGCCGTCGTTGTCCGAGTCGACGGTGCAGGCGGGGTCGAAGACGAAGAACTGGTCGCCGGGGATGGTCGAGAGATCGACGGCACGCGGTTCGGCGAGATTGCATGCGCCGCCGAGACCCGCGAGGAACTGGTTCGACGCGTAATCGTGTCCGCCGCCGTTGATGAACGCACAGAGGCGGATCGAACCGCCGTCGTACCCGGCCAGCACGGAAAGCGGAATGCGGATTTCGAGGCCCGTTGCGACGCCAGCGCCCGTCGAGACGTCGCAGCCTCCGTCCACACCGGTCACGTTCGAGTTGTCGATACCGAAACCAAAGCCAGCGGCAATCGAGCCGGCCGGTCCGAGGATGCGCCCGCCTTCCGCGCCTGCACCGCCGGTGCCGAGATAGGCGCCGACTCCGTCCCCGTCCGTGGGCAGTGTGGCGAAGTTCAAATACCAGGCGTACGGCTGGCCTCCGCCGGTCGCGGTGAAATACAGATCCGGCGCAAATCCGTCGTCGAACTTCAGGCCTTCGACGTCGGTCGTCGCCGGATCGTCGCCCATCCGATTCAGGCCGTTGAAATCGATATCGACGTTGTCGCCGCGCAGTCGCTGCTGTCCGCCTGAGGCCCAGTCGAGGAACAGTTCGACCTTGTTGAAGTTTGACTCGAGGTTGCCGCCGAGGAAGACGTGGAGCGCGCCGTTTGCGATCGTGGCGTAGGCGGTGTTGAGTTCGGAGCCGTTCGCGTAATCGACGGTGCCGGGGTTCGAGTCACCGAATGCTGTCTGCGTGTTCTGTACCGCGAGCACGATGGGGTAGCGCGCGTCGAGCACGCCGTCGGGCGGCTGCTCAAAGTCGAGCTGGACCGTGCCGAGCCCCGCTTGGCCATTGCGACCACCGATGCGGATGAAGTACTCGACACCCTGCTCGACGAAGACGTTGTCAATGCGCGAGAAACCGGGTTGGCAATTCGCGTTGGCGGGTGCATCGCCGTTGCACGCGATCAGCGTCGGTGCGGCGCACGTGCCGCGGTAGAACGCGATCGACGTGTCGTAGGAGGAGCACTCGTTCTGCGCAGACGCAAGCGGCGCGGCGGCGCCAGCGAGGGCGAGCGCGCCTAGTGCAAGGTGGATCGAAGGCCGGAAGTTCGAGCTGGGCATGGCGGGACGTTCGGGCGTGGACGGGCCCGGGGGAACGATGGATCTTGACCGGAGAACTGACAGATGCAAGCGCCGACGTGCGTGACGGCGCCACACGGCAGTCGACAAGCGCGCGACGCCGCGCAGAAGGGCAGACCTCTCCGCGCTTCGTCCGAGAATGCCACGAATCCAGAAGACGTGCTTCACCCGCGACGGTCGTGCGGGCGCCGTGCGCCTCACCGCGCGAGGAACTCGTCGGCGGTGCCTGCGAGCATGCGTCGGCGTTCGTCGAGCGAGAGACCGGTCATCGACTTGATGAGCGTGCCTGCGACATGCTCGCCGAGCGGGAACGGATAGTCGCTGCCGAGCGCGAGACGACTGACGCCGACGGCGTCGATGAGGAAGCGCAGCGCCGCCTCGTCGTGCACCAGCGTGTCGAAGTAGAAGCGTGAGAGCTGTGCGCGCGGGCTGACGCTGCAGTCGACCGCGCAGAGGTCGGGGCGCTCGCGGAACCCGTGCTCGATGCGGCCAATCGTGAACGCGAGGCTGCCGCCGCCGTGCGCGAGGCACACCTTGAGCGCGGGGAGCCGTGCGAGCACGCCGCCCATCATCAGCGAGCACGCGGCGCGCGCGGTTTCGGCGGGCATGCCGACGAGCCACGGCAGCCAGTACTTCGGCGTCGAGGCTTGGCCCAGCATGTTCCATGGATGGATGAAGACGGCCGCACCGCGGCGCGCGCAGTGCTCGAAGAACGGAAAGAGCTCGGGTGCGTCGAGGTTGAGTTCGCGCGCCGTGCCGTCGCGGACGATCGTCACGTTCGAACCGATCTCGACGCCATCGAGGCCGAGTTCGTCGAGCGCGCGGTCGAGCTCGCGGCATGCGACGTGCGCGTCCTGCAGCGGCACGGTGGCGAGCCCGCGGAAGCGCGTGGGGTGCGCGCGCACCGTCTCGGCGATGTGGTCGTTGAGGTGCCGCGCCAGTTCAAGCGCCGCATCGACGGGCTGGTGATACGAGAACATCACCGGCACGGTCGAGAGCACCTGCACCGTGACCCCGTGCGCGTCCATCTCCTCGAGGCGCCGCGCGGCGTCCCAGCAGTTCGAGTCGATGTCGCGGAAGTGACGGCCATCGAGGGTCAGGCGCGCGCAGTCGCAGCCTGAGGCGCCGCGCCCGAGGTGTTCGATGGCAAGCCAGCCCTTCGTCCCCGCCTTCGCCGCGAGATCGGGCCACGATCGCGGCAGAATGTGCGTGTGGAGGTCGACCGTGCGCATCGGGGCAGATTATCCGCACGAAGGTCTGTGCGGTTTTCGTGCGGGCTTCGTGCGGGGAGACCCGGGTTGGTTTCGGTGCGTCTCCCGACATGCTCCGCAGAGGTACACTCTCCGCTTCAGCCGTGTCGCACCCGCGCGGACAGCACCTCTCGCTCAAGGCCTACGCGGCCCTTGCTATCGGCGCGGTCGGCGTGGTCTTCGGCGACATCGGCACGAGCCCCCTCTACGCGCTCAAGGAGAGTTTCGCGCACCTGAAGGCGCAGGGGCAGATCGTGGACGAGCTGTACGTCCGCGGCATCCTCTCGATCGTCTTCTGGCTCCTGATCTTCGTCGTGAACGTGAAGTACATCTTCATGATCACGCGGGCGTCGAACCGCGGCGAGGGCGGCATCTTCGCGCTCTTGTCGCTGATCCCGCGCGGACTGTCGGCGAAGGCCGTCCGCGGGCGCTTCATCATGACGATGCTCGCGATCGCGGGCGCGGGGCTTCTCTTCGGCGACGGCATCATCACGCCCTCGATCTCGGTGCTTTCGGCGATGGAAGGCCTCGAGGTCGCGAATCCGGTGCTGAAGCCGTTCATCCTTCCCACCACGCTCGTGATCCTGATCGGGCTCTTCTACTTCCAGCAGTTCGGGACCGCGAAGATCGGCGTGGTCTTCGGACCGGTGATGGTGGTGTGGTTCAGCGTGCTGGGGATCCTGGGCCTGCTCGGCACGCTCGAGCGCCCCGAGGTCATCTGGTCGGTCAATCCGAAGTATGCGTGGGCTCTGATCTCCGCGCACCCGGTCGAGACGTTCCTCCTGCTCGGCTCGATCGTGCTCTGCGTGACCGGCGCCGAGGCGCTGTATGCCGACATGGGGCACTTCGGTATCCGCCCGATCCGCATCGGGTGGTATCTCCTCGTGGGTCCGGCGCTCACTCTCCAGTACTTCGGCCAGGGGGCGGTACTGCTCGAGCACCTCGAGGCGAACAACGGGGCGATGGCCTCCGACTTCTATCCGTTCTACGCGCTCGTGCCGCAGCAACTGATCATCCCGATGGTCATCCTCGCCGCGATGGCGACGGTGATCGCGAGCCAGGCGATGATCTCGGGCGTTTTCTCGATCGCGCGGCAGGCGATTCGCCTCAACATGCTGCCTCGGCTCGAGATCGTGCATACGTCGGGCGAGCAGGAGGGACAGATCTACATCCCCTCGCTGAACGGCCTGATGCTCGTCGGCTGCCTCTTCACGGTGCTGCTCTTCCCGAGCTCGACCCAGCTCGCGAGCGCCTACGGCATCGCGGTGACGCTCGACATGCTCATCACGACGATCCTGTTCGCCGTCGTCGCGCGGCGGTTCTGGCGGTGGAGGCGCCGCTGGCTCGGGCCGATCGTCGTGGTGTTCCTCGTGGTCGACGTGCTGCTCGTCGGCGCAAACATCATCAAGTTCCCCACCGGCGGCTGGTTCGCGATCGTGATCGCGCTGCTCGCGTTCCTCGTGATGTCGACGTGGGTGCAGGGGAGCTACATCATCGGCCGCAAGCTTGCCGAAGGCACGCAATCCATCCATGACTTCCTCGGCGCGCTGTGGACCGACGCGATTCCGCGCGTGCCGGGCACGGCGGTCTACCTCACGACGAACTACAACACGCCGCTCGCGCTGAAGCACTTCGTCGAGCATGCGCACGTGCTGCACGAGCAGGTGGTGCTGATGACGATCGTGTCGTCGAACCTTCCGGTCGTGCCCGCCGCGCGGCAGATCCGCGTGGAGTGGCTGCCGGACGGCGTGTGGAAGATCACGGCGCTCTGCGGATTCATGGAGAGCCCGAACATCCCGCGCTTTCTCGAGCGCGCGAAGGCGCAGGGCTTCAACTACGACCCGAACCAGACGACGTACTTCGCGCGGCGCACATCCGTGGTGCCGACGGGTACGGCGAAGATGGCGGGCTGGCGGAAGCGGTTGTTTGCGGCGCTGTCGCGGAACTCGGTGGACGCGACGAGGTCGTTCAACCTGCCTCCCGACCGGGTGGTCGACTTCGGGGCGCAGGTCGAGCTCTGACCGGCCAGCGCCGTCGAACCAAACGGTGCCGTCCAGCGACCCGCTCGCACCCGCTCGCGCCCGACACGTACCCGGCACCGCACGTGCGGCGTGGAAGATCGTGTGGCGTCTGATGTTGCGCGGGCCGGCGCCGGTGCCGGGCAGCGACCCGCTCGTACCCGCTGGTACCCGCGAGCTGGTCGGCACCGTGTCCGGCACTGTTTGTGAACGGCGCCGCGCAGCGACCCGCTCGTACCCGTTCGCGGCCGGCACGTACCCGGCACCGCGCATGCGGCGTGGAAGATCGCATGGCGTCTGATGTTGCGCGGGCCGGCGCCGGTGCCGGGCAGCGACCCGCTTGTACCCGCTCGTACCCGCGAGCTGGTCGGCACCGTTTCTATCACGCGCGGTCGCCACGCGACAGCCGATCCAGCGCGATCGCCGCGCTGACCGCGACGTTCAAGCTGTCCACACCCGCCGCCATCGGGATGCGCACGATGTGGTCGGCGAGCGCACGCACCGCGGCCGACACACCCTCCGACTCGTGTCCGACCACCACCGCCACTCGCGCCGGCTCACCGATGGACGCGATCGGCACGCTCGACTGGATCGCCGTCGCCACCACCGACAACCCGAACCGTTCTCGCAGCGCCACCAGATCCTCCGGCCAACGTCGCGCGCGCAGCGCCTGCACCTTCAGCGCGTTGCCCGTCGACACGCGCAGGCTCTTCCGGTACAGCGGGTCATGGCACTCCGGGCTCAGGAGCACCGCATCCACCGCGAACGCCGCCGCGATCCGGAACAGCTGCCCGATGTTGTCGATGTTCGTGATGTCCTCCGCGACGAGCACCGTGCGCGGAGGCGACGCCGGCACCCACGTAACCGGATCGATCGCCTCGAACGCCGCGCGCTCGGCGAGCGCGAGCACGCCGCGATGAAGATCGATCCCTGTGAGCGCCTCGAGCACCGCGTCCTCCGCGGTGTAGAGCGGCGCCGCACAATGCGCCTCCGCAAGCATCGTCCGCGTCCGCTCGAGCATGCGCGGACTCGCGAGCACCGCCCGGATCGTCTCCGGTCGAAGGAGCATCGCCTCGAGGACGACCAGCGTCTCGCCGACGAACAACCCCGTGCGCGCCGCGAGTTCCTTCTCGCGGACGTCGGCGAACCCCGCCACGCGCGGATCGGTCGGATCGATGATCGCGACCGGCCCGGATGGCCCGGAAGGTTCGCGCGAACCGATGCTCGTGCCTGTGTCGGACATGCCGCGATTCTCCGCGATTCCGCGTGTCCTTGCGCGAGGGGGCGTCGGTACACTCGCCGCATGGAGCCCGCGGACACCCCGCCCTCGGGGAAGCAATCTCCTTCCGACGACGCGCGCGATGGCGCGCGGGATGTCGCACGCGACGCCGCACGCGACATCGCCGCCGCGCACGAAGCGGTCCGTGCCGAGATGATCGCCGCCGCGGGCTCGCCGCTCGCCGAGGTTTCCGAGAGCGAGGCGGTCATCGAGGCGACCGAACCGACGCCCGAGGACGAGCGCGTCGAGGAGATCCTGGAGGAGGCTGCGGAGGCGGGCGCGATCGACGTCCCCGAGCTCGCCGACGCCGTCGAGCAGCAGGAGGCGCCAGACGCCGCCGAGACGCTCGAGCAGGTCGGCGAATCGGTCGCCATCGAGGTCATCGAGGAGATGGAGACCGAGAGCGCGGCCGACGCGCTCGCGCACATGCATCCATCGCTTGCGGTGAGCGTGCTCGAGGACCTCGTCGAGGAGGATCCGTCGTACGCGGGCAAGCTCATCGAGGAGATGGCGCCGGACGACGCGACCGACCTCCTGCAGAACCTGCCAGACGACTCGCGCGACCGCCTGCTCGGCACGCTCGGCAAGGTCGAGGCGGTGAAGTTCCGCCGCCTCCTCGAGTACCCCGAGAAGAGCGCGGGCGGCATGATGACGACCGACTATCTCGCCGTGCGCGACACGATGACCGTGCGCGAGGCCACCGAGGCGATCCGCCGCGCCGAATCGCTCGGCGAGGACTGGCTCTACGTCTTCGTGGTCGACTGGCGCGGACGACTGCAGGGCCGGGCCACCATGCGCGCGCTGCTGCTCGCCGACCCCGCGCAGAAGGTGACGGCGATCTGCGAGCGGCAGGTCGACGCGGTGAAGCCCGACATCGACCGCGAGGAGGTCGCGCGCGAGTTCGAGAAGTACGACTACCTCGTGCTGCCGGTCGTCGACGACGAGGACCGCATGCTCGGCGTGATCACCGTCGACGACGTCGTCGACGCGATCCGCCAGGAATCGACCGAGGACGCGCAGGCGATGGTCGGTGCAGGCCGCGAGGAGGCCGTCTTCTCGACGGTCGGCGAGAAGCTGCGCGGTCGACTCCCGTGGCTCTTCGTCAACCTCTTCACGAGCTCGCTCGCCGCGATCGTGGTGCTGCAGTTCGACGACCTGATCGGCTCGATCGCGATCCTCGCGGTCATCATGCCGGTGATCGCGAACCAGGCCGGCAACGCGGGCCAGCAGTCGCTCGCGGTCACGCTGCGCGGCATCGTGCTCGACGAGGTGCGCGAGGGCGCGGCGCTCGGACTCATCCGCCGCGAGGCGCTCGTCGGCCTCGTGAACGGCACGATCTGCGGCATTCTCGTCGGCACGGTGGTCGGCCTCATCCAGTGGTGGACGCACCCGGACGAAGGGCTGTGGAAGCTCGGACTCGTCGTCGGCGTCGCCATGACCGCCGCGCTCGCGGTCGGCACGCTCGTCGGCTCGAGCCTCCCGCTTGCGGTGCGCCGCTTCGGCGCCGACCCCGCGACCGCATCGACCATCTTCCTCACGATGGTCACCGACTCGATGAGCTTCCTCGTCTTCCTCGGCCTCGCCTACCTTCTGTCCGGTTGGATCGGCATCGCCGCCTGACCGGCGTCACCGCCCTCGGCACCGCGCTGCGCGTGCAACTGGCGGTCCTGCAGCGGTGCGAGAAGGAAGAGCGCCGCGATCGATCCGACGAGGCAGAAGAGCATGTCCCACTGCGCGTCCCAGCCGTCGCCCTGCGAGCCGAGGAAGTCGGTCGACGCGTCGCCGAACACGATCGCCACCGCGAACTCGAGCAGCTCGAAGAACGCCGAGAACGCGAGGCACATGCCCACCACGATCACCGGCAGCCATCCGCGCGATGCGACGATGGCATTGCGCACGAACACCTCGCGCCAGAGGAGTGCCGGCGCAAAGCCCTGCATGAAGTGCCCGAGCCGGTCGTAGTCGTTGCGCGGTCGTCCCATCCATTCCTGCACCCACGCGCCGAACGGCACATGCGCGTACGTGTAGATACCGCCGACGATCAGCACGACCGAGTGGACGACGAGCAGCGTGAAGGCGATGCCGGTGCAGGGCAACCGACGCAGCCAGACAGCCCACATCACGATCGCACCGATCACCCAGAACACCTCGGCGAGCCACGTGATGTGATCACGCGGCGCGACACCGCTCCAGATGAGGAAGGTCACGATCGCGGCCACCACCGCGTCGCGGGCTCCCGGGCGGGGATGCAGGCTCGACATGCGCGCAGCGTACGGCGCGTGTGCGCGCCGGGCCGCACCCTGCGCGTGAAATCCCGCGGGGAATCTGCCCCGATCGCATCACGCGACACTTCGCACCGCGACGAGTCGCGGACGCTCAGGCCTTCGGGGCGGCGGGGGCCTGGTCCTTCGTTCCTTCCGACGCCTTCGCGTCGTCGGTCTTCGCGTCGTCCTTCGCCGCATCTTTCGCCGGGGCCGCCTCGGCCAGCATCTTCTCGATCGCCTCGATCACCTTCGCGTCGTCGGGCTTCGTCATCGATGCAAAGAAGACGGCGCGCGTGCCGTCGCGCGACACCACGTACTTTCCGAAGTTCCATCCGGGCAACTCGCCGGTCTTCGTTCCAAGGCACTCGAAGATCGGCGACTGCTCCTTGCCGGGCTTGACACCGGCCTTCGCGAGCATCGGGAACGTGACGCCGTACCGCGCGTCGCAGAACTCGCGGATCTCGCCCGAGGTGTCGAACTCCTGTCCGCCGAAGTCACCCGACGGCACGCCGATGACGACGAGGCCCTTGTCGGCGAAGCGCTCGTGCAGCTTCTGCAGCGCGGCGTACTGCGGCGTCAGGCCGCACTGGCTTGCGACGTTGACGACCAGCGCCACCTTGCCCTCGTACTGCGCGAGGTCGGCTTCGGTGCCATCGAGCGCCTTCGCGTCGATTCCGTAGAACGAGGCGTCCTTCCACTTCACGGCGAGATCCTTTCCGTCCGCATCGACCTTCGGTGCGGCTTGCGAGCAGGCGAATCCGGTCACGGCGGCGACGGCGGCGATGGTGGTGGCGAGCAGGCGGTCGAGCACGGGCGTTTCCTTCGGGTTCAACGGGGTCTGGCGACATCGGGGGACGCCGCGCGGGCGTCCGGGAATCCCGACCGCGCGAGCGGCCGGGATCGAGGGTTCGCCCGATGCCCGCGCCGCGATTCGCAGCGCTGCCGAATCGGGCGCGAGGACGTAGAGTAGCCCCCGCGCGGAACATGCACCGCGCATCCGATCGGCGGCAACGACACCATGCGATTGAACACCACGCGAATCCCGACCCTTGTCACGGCGCTCTCGCTCGGCGTCGCATCGGCCCTGTCGTCTCCGGCCCTGTCGTCTTCCTCGGCCCTCGCCGCGCAGGAAGCGCGCACGCCGCCCGCCGACATGGCGCGCGCGCTCGGCTGGATCCCCGAGTCGGCGGTGTCCTTCATCGTCATTCCGAACCTGAAGAAGGCGAGCAGCGACCTCGAGCAGCTGGTCGAGGCGACGGGGCAGGGCGGCGTGCTTGCGATGGGGCGTCCGATCGACGTCCTCAAGGCACAGCTCGGCGTCGGCGCGAACCTCGACGAGAACGGGCCTCTCGTCGCGTACTTCCCGAAGGCGGGCGAGACGGGTGCGCTGCCGGTCTTCGTGCTGCCGGTCACCGATGCCGACGCGTTCCTCGCGGCAAACCTCAAGCCCGCGCCCGACGCCGGCGAGGGCGCCTACACGGCATCGAATGGCATGACGCTGTTCGCCCGCCCGCTCGAGGGACGCGTGGCGCTCGCGACCACGCGCGAACAGCTGCCTTCGGCCGACGCACGCGGCATCGGTGAACGCTTCCTCTCGCGCCTCGCGGGCGACGAGGACGCGTGGCTCGCGCGCGCGGATCTCGTGGCGTGGGCCTCGCGTGATGCGCTGGCGGCGACCGTCGCCGCGGCGCGCGCGGCCGAGATTCCCGAGACTCCCGCGACGGAAGGCGGCGGCGGCGCCGGTTTCGGAGGTGGTTTCGGCGGCGGCTTCGGGGGTTCGCGCGAGGACATGATCGCGAACCGCGACCGCTTGCTGCGCATCTTCGACATGCTCGCCGATGGACTCGTCACGGTCGACGTCGATCCACTCGGGCTCTTCATCGGCACGGTGGGCGTTGCCGAACCGATGTCGCCGCTCGCCTCGCTCGCCGCGGGTGGCAACGGCAAGTCGGCGCGCTTCGATCGCCTTCCGCAGAATCCGTTCTACCTCGCGCTCTCGGCGAACGTCGACGCCATCGGCGGTGCGGCGAAGTTCGGCGAGCTTCTCGATCTCGTGGGTGCGCCGCGCACGCTCCTTCCCGATTGGTTCTACACCGAAGGGAAGGACATCGTCGAGGTGCAGCTCGCGGCATACCCGTCGAAGCTCGGTGTTGCGATCGGCGGCGCGCTGAACGACTCGGCGCTCTACATCGGGTCGCGCGATCCCGCGCGTACGCTCGGCCGCATCGAGTCGGGGATCGCCGGCTTCGCGGGCGAGGCCGATGGGCTGCGTCGCGAGCCATCGTGGACGGCGGAGAAGAAACTCAAGTCGGGCGACGTGGTCGCGGCGTTCGAGATCAAGGAAACCGTCGTCGACGCATCGAAGCGCCCTGCGATCGACATCGAGCGTCTCGCCAAGCAGTTCATCTTCGGCTCGCGCGGCGTGAACGGCCTCGCGAAGAAGTCCGCTGACGGCGTGGTCGTCACATTCAGCCAGCGGCCCGACGTGTATGGTCGTGCGATGGAGGCGGCTTCGGGAACCACGTCGCTCGCGAAGGACGAGGTCGTCGCGAGCATCGAGGAATGGCTTCCCGAGTCGCGCGACGTCGAGGTCATGCTGGGTCTCGGCCAACTCACGAACCTCGTCGGTCAGATCGCCTCGAGCTTCGTGGGCGAGGACCAGGTGCGCGGTGCGATCCCGAAGGTTCCCGCCGACACCGAGCCGATCGCGCTCGCGCTCGACCTCGATGGCGGACGCGCGCGTTCGGTGATCGTGGTGCCCGCGGCGGTGCTGAAGATTCTCGCCGAGACCGGCATCGACCGTGCGGTTGGCGGCGATGCGGGCGGTGCGGCGTCGCCACCGGCCGCAGGCGGCGCGGAAGGCGGCGTACGGTGAGCGCCGACGAGGGCCGCTTCTTCCCGATCAGCGCCGATCGCGTGCTGTCGCTCGATCCCTTCGCGATCATGGGTGTCCTCAACGCGACGCCCGACAGTTTCTCCGACGGCGGGCAGTTCGCGGGCATCGAGGATGCGGTCGAGTTCGCGCTGGAGCTCGTCGAGCAGGGCGCTTCGGTCGTCGATGTCGGCGGCGAGAGCACGCGTCCGGGCGCGGCGCGCGTCGCGGCCGACGAGCAGATCCGCCGCGTCGTGCCGGTGATCGCGCGCCTTCGCGCGCGCTCGAACGTCGCGATCTCGGTCGACACCACGCTTGCGGCGGTCGCGGAGGCCGCGCTCGACGCCGGCGCCGACTTCGTGAACGACGTGAGCGCAGGCACCGAGGATCCCGCGATGTTCCGCACGCTCGCGAAGCGCGGCGCGGGCGTCGTCCTCATGCATCGCCTCGCCCCGCCCGGCGAGGACAGCTACTCGGATCGATACGCCAAGGAGCCCGTGTACGGCGACGTCGTGCGCGATGTGTCGGCGTTCCTCCTCTCGCGCGCCGAGATGGCGATGTCGGCCGGCATCGCGCGCGAGTCGATCGCGATCGATCCGGGCCTCGGCTTCGGAAAGAGCGTGACGCAGAACTACGAGCTCGTCGCGCGGACGAGCGAACTGGCGGCGCTCGGATTCCCGGTGCTCGTCGGCGCGAGCCGCAAGAGCTTCCTCGGCGCCGTCACGGGGCGGGAAGATCCCGAGCAGCGGATCATCGGTTCGGTGGTCGCCGCGGTGGCTGCGTATGGCGGCGGCGCGCGCATCGTCCGCGCGCATGACGTCGGTGCCCACCGCGAGGCGCTGCTCGTGGCGCATGCGGTTCTGCGCGGGGCCGGCCTCTGAACCAGCCGCACGCGGGGGAACCCCAGCGAAATCAGCCGTCCAGAGCGTGGCGGCGATCGCTACCATGCCGCGCCCGTGGCGGTGCTCGAGGCCGCCCCGAACCGATCGAACACCGTGCGCGCGATCGCGCGGCACGCACCCGGCAGACGCACCGACACGCACCCGACGCACCACGCAGGAGTCACACGATGGCTGGAGCCGCCACCCTCACGATCACCGAAGCGAACTACGACGCCGAGGTCACCCAGAGCAACGTCCCCGTCCTCATCGACTTCTGGGCCGAGTGGTGCCAGCCCTGCCGCATGATCGGCCCGACGATCGACCAGCTCGCCAGCGAGTACCAGGGCCGCGCGAAGGTCGGCAAGGTCGACGTCGACACGAACCGCAACCTCGCCCTCAAGTTCAACGTGCAGAGCATTCCGTGCGTGGTCGTCGTGAAGGGTGGCCAGGTGGTCTCGCGTACGATGGGCATCAAGCCGAAGCCCGAGTTCGCGAAGATGATCGACGCCGCGCTGTGACTTGAGCGGAGCCGATCCCGGTTCCGCAGGCCGGGTCCTCGCTCTTCGGCCTCCGTACATCCGAGCATCCGCTGTTCCGGCCGAGGTGGCCCGGGCATGGTTGCTTTCCGAGAGAACCGGATCGCGTGCGTCTTGCAGGCAGTGAAAGCCGGGGTACCGTCCCGTCATGCGGTACCCGAAGGCGTTCGGATCTCCAGCATTCCCCCGTGTGTGCGCAGCCGTCCTGCTCATGGCAGGTGCCGCATCGGCGTCGCCTCCGCCGAAGCTCGGCGAGGTGAGGCTCGACAGCCTGCCGCCGTTCACGAACGCCGAGTACATCGAGATCGCGGGAATCGCGGGCACCTCGCTCGATGATCTTTCGATCGTCGTGATCGGCGACGACGACGACGTGCTCGGTCCGGCGCTCGGGAACAGCGGCGTGGTGGAAGCGGCGATCGACCTCGGTGGACACGCGATCCCCGCCGATCGCGCCTTCCTGGTGCATGCGTCGGGCATCCTGCTCGTCCAACCGGATCTCGCGGTGCCGACCAATCTCGAGGACGCCGACAATCTCACCGTGCTCCTCGTGCGCGGCGCGAAGGTCGCGCAGGGCGACGATCTCGACGTGGACGACGATGGCGTGCTCGATGCGCCGCCATGGGCCGAGACCATCGACGGAATCTCGTTCGTCTGGAATGCGCCCGGAAGCGCGAGCGAGTGGACCTACGCGACCTCGCAGGTCGGGCCGTTCGGCGGATTGTTCATCTTCCAGGCGCGAAGGTGCCTCGACACCGACGCGTGGGTGATCGGGTCCACGTCCTACACCCCCGGCTCTGCGACGGAGTCTCCGGGGATCTGGAACCAGCCGTGCGCTGGCGCGCTGTGCGTCGCCGATCCGAACGGCGACGGCATGCGCGATGCCGCGGATCTCTCGATCGTGCTGCAGAACTGGGGACGGCTCGGCACCACCGCCGACATCGACGGCGATGGCGAGGTGGCCGCGGGCGATCTGTCGCTGCTCCTCGCGAACTGGGGTCCGTGCGACCTGTGATGGCCGCGTTTCGGCGGAGGTGCGCGTGAATTCTCACATCCTGCGCGGCCTGCGACCGATGTCGCCGGCGACGCCGTCATGCCGATGCGATTCCCACAGCACCTCTTCCGCCGCGTGATCTCGAGCGGGAGCTTCCTGCCCGAACTCGACGGGCTGCGATTCCTCGCGATCGTGCCGGTCGTGCTGTTTCACGCGACGATGTCGCTGTACCTCAAGCATGCCGAGTCGGGCGGAACGCAGGCCTCCGCACTCGACGGTTCGCAGGGCGATGCCGTCTTTCGATCTCCGCTGGGTTGGATTGCGTCGCACGGATTTCTCGGTGTGCAGCTCTTCTTCCTGATCTCGGGCTTCGTCGTCACGCTGCCGTTCGCGCGACACCATCTGCTTGGCGCGCGTGCACCGCGGTTGCAGGCGTTCTATCTGAAACGCCTGACCCGGATCGAGCCGCCTTACATCATTGCACTCTGTCTCTTTGGCCTCGGCGTGCTGGCGGTCGCACCGGAGAACTTCCGCATCGCCGACTTCGCCTCCGGCCTCGTCTACCTGCGCACCGCGCTCTTTGGCAACGAGCCATGGGCGTTCTTCATCTCGTGGAGCCTCGAGATCGAGGTGCAGTTCTACCTGATCGTCCCGTTCCTCGCGATGGTGTTTGCGATACCTCGCACGGCGATGCGGCGCACGATCCTCGTGATCGCGATCGCCGCGGGCGCGGCCTATGCGGCGCATGTCCGTTGCTCGGGGAGCGAAGACGCCCCCCTCGGCGGACCTCTCCAGCATGGCAAGTGGCT
>JAJTGL010000073.1 GCA_021297795.1 Planctomycetaceae bacterium | reverse complement strand
AGCATGCTTCCCGCGATCGCAGAGAGGAGGCGCGTGGAAGGCAGCCCACCACGTCGGCTCGCCGAGGCGGTGGAAGATGGCCGATGGGGTACGACGTTCGGCATGAAGGAGGTCCTCGCGGTGCGCGGGAGACCGTATCATCGGACCACGATGGAAGGTTCGGCCAGCAACCGTTCGGCGAGCGAACCCGACGCCGCGTTCCGCGCGCGGGTCGAGCAGCTGCTTGCCCTGATCCGGCCGGCGGTGCAGGCCGACGGCGGCGATATCGAGTTGGTCGACGCGAGTCCGGACGGACTGGTCCAGATCCGTTTGCTCGGCGCCTGCATCGGCTGCCCGTCCGCGAACCAGACCCTTCACCACGGCATCGAACGGACGCTGAGGGGCGAACTGGGTCCGTCGGTTCGGGTCGAGGCGGTCAAGGCCGCGCCCTGACGGGAAGGCCGCCCCCGGCAGCCATTCCGCCTCCGACCGCTTCCGCGTCGGCATCCGATCTCCCCTCCAACCCGAGGCGATCGCTGACCCAAACCCCGGTATCGGCAGGAATTGCGCGAGGAAACTCCGGGCTTCGCGCTTCCGATTCGGCCCGTCGTCGGGTAGTCTCAACGCGTCAGCCAAGCGGCAGACAGGTCGAAAGACTTGGGCAGGAGGTCCCCCAATGCTTGTCATCACACGACGCGAAGGTGAAGAAGTCGTCATCGGAGACCCGTCGTCTCCGATCGGTGTCGTTCGTATCGTGGCGATCAAGGGCGACCGCGTGCGCGTTGCCTTCGACTTCCCGCGCACGGTCGAAGTCCACCGCCGCGAGGTTGCGGATCAGATCCTCGCCAACGGCGGCGAGCAGGCCAACGGCGACGGGCGCGACATCATCGGATCGATCCGCCCCGCCACCGAAGGTGGCTGAGTTGAGTGCGACCGAGTCGGGTTGAGCGTCGCCGCTCCCCCACGACCGCATCGAGACCATCACGAGGATGAAACGAACGCGCGCGCCCTTCGGCGCGCGCGTCCCTCTGTCGCACCGCGGGCGGGCGGGCGACCATGGTGGTCAAAAGCGGTTCCGGCCCTTTCGGGCCGGAACCGCAAGCCTGGAGGTCCGACGTTCCGTGTCGGCCATCCAAACTGCCTGGCCGTCCTTGGCCAGGCGGAGCGAATCTCGGGAATCCCGCACGCACCCGTGGTGCGGGATTTTCGCTGTGTTTCGAGCGTTGCCTCAACGCTCGCGCTCGGGCGCATCCTTGCGCCTCCGCCATCAGCTGCCGTTGCCGGCTTCCCTCGCGGCCTTCCGCACGACGATCCATGTCGAGCATCCGGCGTGTTCGTTCCAATCGCCTCCAGACCCTTCCGGGCCGGGCCGCGTCATCGACCTCAACAACCTCACCTGCGCTCGGCACGACGCGCGTCGAACGCTGCGCCGTAGAGCTCACCCACCGACTTCGGATCAACCGACTCCGACTTCCACTGCGCGCTGTCCACCAGTTCGAGATGGTCGTAGATGCCCAGGATCGTCACCTTGTCGCGGAGGCCGTACGCCTCGAGCAACTGATCCGGAATGCGCACACGACCGGCAGAGTCGAACTGGAGCTTGGCGGTCTTCGAGAGCACCTGGGTCTCGAAGCGGACCAGATTCGGGTCGCGCAGAAACTCACGCGGGAACACCTTCATGACCGAATCAAACGACTTCGAAGGCCAGATCCAGAGATGTCCGTTCGCACCGGGAACCGCCACAAGGTTCTCGCCGTGATCCGCCACACTCCAGGAATCACGGATCTCCGCCGGGATCGCCAATCGCCGTTTCGCGTCGAGAGAGTGTTCGAACTCGCCGAGAAACATGCGGTTGACCCAGTTGAGACGTGGTGAAGATACTACACAACGCCACACCTTTCAACACCTCGGCACACAATCCATCACTTTTGGTCTCCTTTTTTGGGGACCCATTTTGCCAGAATCGACCACGCGAGACTGGAAGTTCGCCATAACCGTCGCATCTTGAGGGAGTTACGGGCATCTGGCGGCCACGATTCGTGGCGTGGCCGTTGGCGCCCGCAGGGCCATCCCCCGACGCACCGCATGCTTCCTTCTCCCACCGCCGCCACACTCGAGGCACTTGGCCGGATTCCAAACGGTGAGTTTCTGCTCACCACCGCCTTCGGCGACATCCTCGACGGCCGCATCGTCGATCGGGTGCAGCAGTGCGGAACCAACCCACCGATGCTTCTGGTTGCGATGGAGAAGGGCCATGTCCTCTCGCCGCTCATCCGTGACAGCCGCACCTTCGCGGTGTCGCTCCTTGACCCGAACGAGCGGATGGTCCAGCGGATCTTCGGCCCCGACCGCCGCATCGGCGAGAACCCCTTCCTGACCTATCCGTTCACGCCGGGCGTCCTTGGCGCGCCCATCGTGACCCGCGCCACTGCGTGGTTCGACTGCGAGGTCGTGCGACACCTCGACATGGAGACCAACTACGAGCTCTACATCGGCGTCGTGCACGCCGCGGGGCTTGGCTCCGCGCCGTTGCCGCGGCTCAATGCCGCACTCAACGCCGCGCGCAGCACCGAACGACGCGTACCGCGGCCGCGGCTCATCCCGGAGCCCGTGATCGCCGAGTCGCCGGCCGAGCGCCTGCGCGGCAAGTCGCCCGCGAAGGGCGCGCCGACCTCCGCCGCACCCGCACCACGGCGAAACAACGGGCGTTAGGTTCTGCCGGACGGCTCATGCCGCGGCGGCCTCTATCCTCCGCGCATGCTCCGGCTGCCCCCTGCCCCGGCCACGCTGGCCGAGGATCCCTCGAACCGACTGGACCTCGACTACGCCCGAGAGGCGGCGCGGCTTCCTGCGCTCGGCTACGGCATCCTCGATGTCCATGCCCACGTGAACGGCATCGAGGCGAGCCTGATCTGGGCGCCGATCGCACGCGCGTTCGGCATCGAGAAGACCTTCTCGATGACGCGCCTCGAGGACGTGCCGCTGATGCGCGAGCGCTTCGGCGACGCGATCGAGTTCATCACCATCCCCGACTGGTACCACGCGGACCGGCGCCATGCGCACGGGCACGGCTACATCGAGCGCATCGAGCGCTACCGCGAACTTGGCACTCGGATCGTCAAGTTCTGGAACGCGCCCCGCTTCATCGACTTCGGGATCGAGGCCGGGGACCCGGCCTTCCTGATGCTCGACGGCCCCATGCGCACCGAGCAGATGAAGGCGGCCGAACGCCTCGGCATGATCTGCATGACGCATGTCGCGGATCCCGACACCTGGTTCGCCGCGAAGTACACCGACCGTGCGAAGTACGGAGCGAAGCTCGACCACTACACACCGCTCCGCCGCGCGCTCGACCGCTTCGCGATGCCGTGGATCGCCGCGCACATGGGCGGCTACCCGGAGGACCTGGCCTTCCTCGACCGGCTGCTGGAGGCACATCCGAACCTCCACCTCGACACGAGCGCGACGAAGTGGATGGTGCGCGAACTCGGCCGCCATCCCCGCGACGAGATCATCGGGTTCCTCGAGAAGTGGCGCGGCCGGATCCTCTTCGGCACCGACACCGTCACGACCGACGAGCATCTTCGCCCCGGCGAGAAGGCGAGCGAGATGGGCAGGAAGGCCGCGTCGCCCGAAGCCGCGCACGACCTCTACGCGAGCCGCTACTGGGCGCTGCGCATGATGTGGGAGGCGAGCGGCGAGACGCCGTCCCCGATCTCGGATCCCGATCTCGCGATGGTCGCCCCCGACCGGCACGGCCCGCTCGATAGCCCCGCGCTGCGCGGTCTCGCGTTGCCGGCCGATCTCCTGCGCGTCCTCTACCGCGACGCCGCGCTCGCGCTTCTCGCGAGATCGTGAAGGATCCGCGAGAGCATCGCGACATCGTCGTCGAAGCGGTGGACGAGCGCGCCGCGCGGGCCCTCCGCGTGCGAACCGAGTTCCACCGAACGGTGGACCACCGTCGGGCGACCCGCGGCGAGCGACCAGAGCGCCGGCAGCGGCGAGACGGCGACCGGTCCGAGCGCCTGCGAGGCCGAGCAGCGGTTGCCCGCGCATGAGACTGGATCGGTCGCGAGCCCGTCCCGATCGACGAGGAGCGCGTCCATCGCGCCGAGGAGGAGCCACGGACGATCCGCGCGCGCATCGGAGATGATCGGCGGCGCGTCGACCGCGTCGACGAGGAACTGCGAGCGCTCCGCAAGCCGCGGGACCTCGGGCGACGCGACGATCCGCACGCGCACACCCGAACCCGCGAGACCCACGTGTGCCATGCCGGCGGCGCGGGCGACCAGCCCGATGTCGATCCACGACGAGGGATCACCCGCGACGAGCACGGCGAAATCGTGCGGCCCGAGCCCGAGTTCTCGCCGGATGCGCGCGCGACGGACATCGGAGCAGTCGGGTGCCGTCGGGAGTTCGGCGGGGACGGGCTGGATGTGCGTGGCGTCGTCGCCGGCGATGCGACCGTCGAAGGACATGCGTCCGTAGAGGTGCGTCGGACGCTCGCCCGTCCAGCCCGCGCGGAGCGATCGGAGCAGCGCGGACACGTCGCGCTTGCGCCATCGACCCGCGAAGCGCCCGACGCGATGAACTCGGACGCCGTCGGCGAGACCGAGCTCGAGGAGCCGACGGATGACGGTCTCCGGTCCGAGGACGACGACGTCGTCGCCGCCGTTCGATTCGGATACGCCGCGCGACTCGTGGACCACGCGCGCGAGCGTGCAGTCGCCGCAATCATCGGCGGGAACCACGCGCACCGCGCCCACGCCTGCATCGCGCGGCGCGTCGCTCGCGGGAGGCGCGGACGCGGACGCGACCGAGGGCGTCGCGCTCACTGCCGGCGCGTCCCGAGGTTCTCGCCGAGGTCGACGCGGTCGTGCTGGTAGAAGAGCTGCGCGATCTCGACCGCGAGCTTGCGCACGAGCTCATCCTCGATCTGCGTGCGTCCGGCGCGCGTCCGCAGCGAGTCGGCGTTCTTCTCGCGGATGATCGCGGTCACCTCGCGACCTTCGGGCATCGCGTCGGCGGACGGATAGATGCGCACGCGGCGCTCGAGGTCCATCACCTTCACGCGCACGATGGTGGTCGGGCGAATGCCGCGGTCGTCGGTGCGGCCGGTCAGGTCGAACACCGTCGGCTGGATGTGGATCACCTGCGCGCAGTCGAGCGCCTTGCCGATCGCCTCGACCGACTTCAGCTGGTTGGCGTTGCCGGTGCTTCCGGAACGCGCGACCGCGACCGCGTCGCGCGAGGCGACCGTCGAGTCGAGGATCTCGCGTTCCATCAGGTCGAAGCTGATCGCATCGCCGAGTGCGGTGCGCAGCGCCGTGCGCGGAAGGATGTTGCGCGGGTCGTCGACGAAGACGACGGTCTTCCTGTTCGGAAGCTCGAACTCCGCATCGATCTGGCCGGGACCCTCGATCGCGTAGGCGACCGGCGTCACGATGTTGCATCCGGCGGTCGCGAGCAGCGCGACAAGCGAGGATGCGAGGATGGCGCGGGCGGCGAGGTTCATGGTTGCTCCGTCAGGCAGTCGGTGGTTTCACGCGAGTGGTCGTGGTCCGGGATCCGACGGGCGGACCGATGCCGGATCCGCGCGCGGTCCTCGCCCGGCGCTCGGGACTCAATACTCCGGGTACTTGTCCTCGATGTGCCGGTAGAAGAGCCACGACGAGCGCTGGATGAAGAGCGTGAGGAGGCCCCGCTCGATGTCCTCGCGCCGCGCGCTCTCGCGGCCGATGCCTTCCTTGTTCGGAAAGCGCGCGACGACGTTGGTCGTGTAGACGAACTCGTCGGGCGAGAGGCTGTCGGCCTCGACCACGCCGATGTTCGCGCCGGCGACGCCGTCCCAGATGTAGCTGTTGCCGACGGGATTGAGCCGGTACTCGTAGATGTCGATGTAGACGAGACGATCGACGCCGAGCTCCCTCGCGATCTCGCCGTGCGGCAGCGCGCGCCACTGCGGCGTGCGGTACTGCCAGTCGAGCACCTGGCCGGGCGGAAGCACCGAGGAGTCCTTCACGTAGGCCTTGATGCGCGCGGAGACGTTCGCGGTGACGTTCGCGACGAGCGCGGGGTGCTCGACGAGCGTCGCGTAGTCGGCGTTCACGATGACGGCCGAGGTCTTCGCCTCGAGGCCGTCGTACTGCGCGGGCACGTCGAGCTTCTTGCCACGCTCGATCTGCTGCCCGAGCGCACCGACCGCACCGGCGATGCAGCCCGTGCCCGACAGCGCGAGAGCGGCCGCGGCGGCAAGCAGCGCGGCGCGACGGAGCACGGAGCGAACGGGGATGTGAGTGGCTCTCGTCATGTGCAACCCGTCCTTCATCGGCGAGCACCCTTCCGGGTGCGCCTGTCAACCAACCCATCCGCACATCAGCGCGGACTTGTACGCCCAGGCGAGGAGCGCGGCGATGCCGAGGATCCACGCAAGGCGCGCGTTCCACATCCGCCCATACACCGGCCAGAGCGTCCGGCCCGTGGCGAGCGTCCAGATGGATCCGACCAGCGTCATGCCGGCCGCGAGGGCGAGCACGCAGCCCATCGGCTGCGTCGCGAAGCTCTCGACGATCCGACCCTTCGACGCGAGGGCGAAGGCGGTCGTCATCCCGCAGGACGGGCATGGTAACCCGAAGCGCGCCGGCCACGAACAGGGCGGAAGACCAAGCGCCCGGTGCGTCCCGAAACCATCGCTTGCGGGCGGGAGCATCCAGGCGACGACGAGGAGCGACCCGGTTGCCGCCGCGACCCAGGCGGCGGCCCGATAGCGCCGGCGCAGTTCGGATGGCTCGAGCGCCGGAATCACGACGCCGCCCTCGTCGGGCGCTGGCGGCGCCGGGACTGCGGGAAGAGGCGGGACGGACTGCGACATTCCCCGCAGGGTAGCGGCGGATGCGGCGATCCGGCTACCTTCGCGTCATGCCCACCGAAGACGCCCTCCGCCCCGCACACCCCCTCCGCTGGATCGACGGCCACGTCGATCTCGCCTACCTCGGTGTGAACGGACGCGACATGCTGGCGCCGGTCGCTGCCGATGCCCCCCACGCCTGCACGCTGCCATCGCTTCGCGAGGGCGGCGTGCGCATCGCGCTCGGCACGATCTTCACCGAGCTCGGCGGCGACCTCGCGAAGGAGCGCGTCGCGTACCGATCCTCCGACGATCTCGACGGCGCGCATGGCGCGGGGCTCGTCCAGCTCGAGTGGTACGAGGAGATGGAGCGTCGCGGCGAGATCGCGATCGTGCGGACGCGCGGCGACCTCTCGCGCGCGCTTGCGGGCGAGGGCCCGCTCGGGATCGTGATCCTGATGGAGTGCGCCGATCCGATTCGCTCGCCCGACGAAGCGGCGTGGTGGCATGCGCGCGGCGTCCGCGTCGTCGGCATGAGCTGGGCGCACGGGAGCCGCTACGCCGGCGGCAACGCGCGCGCGGGCGGCCTGACGGACGTCGGCCGCAGGCTGGTCGAGGCCTTCGACGCGTTGGGCATCCTTCACGATGCCTCGCATCTGTCGCGCGCGGCGTTCGACGATCTCTTCGCGCACACCCCGCGCCGGGTGATCGCGACGCACTCGAACGCCCAGGCGCTGCTCGAACCGAGCGAGCGCCACCTCACCGACGCGCAGATCGCGGCGCTCGCCGCGCGCGACGGCTGGATCGGGCTCAATCTCTACGGGCGCTTCCTCGCGCACGGCCGACGCGCGACGATCGACGACTGCGTGGCGCACGCGATGCATGTCGCGCGCATCGCGGGAGCGCATCGCGTGGGACTCGGCAGCGACATCGACGGTGGATTCGGGCGCGAGCAGCTGCCGGTCGAGATCCAGTCGCCGGCCGAGTACATGCGGCTCCTCGATGCGCTCGAGGCGGCCGGATTCGCGCGACTCGCGGGCGATGGCGCCGCCGAATGGAGAAACGGCTACTCGCACGCGAGTCTCGCGCGCATCCTGATGGAGTCGCTGCCGGCGTAGCGTGCCCCGGGGTGCGTTGCTCAGGTATCGAGTTGCTCAGGTATCGAGTCGCTCAGGCATCGAGTCGCTCAGGCATCGAGCGGCTGCACGAGCATGCCGCGCCGACCGGCGACCTCGACGAGCTGCACGACATGACGACGCGCACCGTCGATCGGACGCGCGTCCGCGAGGCTCGTGAAGACGATGTCGACGATCGGCGCATCGTGCGACGTGTACGAGGACTCGACCGTGCGGATCATCGCGTCGTTCTCGCGCAGCCATCTGCGCACGCTGCCGATCGCGACGAGATCCGTCGCACGGCCGACGAGATGCATGCGACCGTCGCCATCGATGCCGATCGCGATCTCGGGAGCATCGGGCGCGTGGAAACGGAACCGACGCAGCGAACCGCTGAGATCGATGAAGCGGTTGGCGACTCCATCTGCGTCAACGTCTCCGACGATGGTGGCACGACCGATGACCGCGGGCGAAGGTTCGAGCGAGGCGACCCGTCGAGCGGGTGGCGCGACCGTGCGTGAAGCCTCGGTTTCGCTGGCAACCGGAGCCGAACGACGTTCGGCGCGAGCCTCGGCCGAAGCGCGGGCGATCTCGGCGCGAAGCGCGTCGAGATCCTCGACCGGCGCCGTGACATCCTCGGGCATGTCGAACGCACGGCGGCGATTCGCGGGGCGCGCGGCGTCCTCGTCGGCGGGACGCGACGCCTGCACCGGGCGACGGCGTACGGACGCTGCCGACGGCGGCGTCGGAGGCAGCGCAGCCGTAAATGGAATCGGATCCTCGCTTGCGATCTGCCGTGCGCGTGGTGCGCGGCGTTCGCCATTCGGCGCGAAGCGCTCGCGCGTTCCCGACGGTGCACCGACGTGCGCGGGGCGCAGCGATGCGGTCGTGAACTGCGTCGGACGCGACGCCGCCGCCGCACGCTGGACCGAGTCGAGCATGGCATCGATCTCGGCGAGGGTCGGAGCGGGCGCGTTGAAGGTGCCGCGGAACGTGCTGTCGACCGGTGCCACGCGCTGCAGGCCGCCGACGACCTCGAGCTCGAAGCCGAGGAAGCGTTGCGCGGCGGCGCGGAGCCGCGACGAAGCGTTCGCGAACGCCTCCTCGTCGGCGCCGAGCACGGCGACCGAGATCGGGAGCGCGCTGCCGGCGCGGCCGGCGGCGCGCGCATGATGATCGCGCACGATCTCGTAGGCGGCGACGATGGCGACGTCGTCCGCTCCGGTGAGGATCACGATGTCGGTGACGCCGGCGGGGATCGACGGCTCGCCGTTCCCGCGCGGGACGATCATCCAGCGAGAGGCGACCGGCGCGATCGCGCGCACGGCCTCGGCGATGCTCGCCTGCGGCGACACGCTCGGACGACGGCCGCCGGCACGGAAGAGTTCGAGCTGCACCGCGTCGTGCTCGAGACGCACGAGGCAGACCGCGCCACCCTCGCGCGCCTCGCGATCGGCGAACTGCGAGATCCAGAGCCCGCTCATGACGGGCAGGTGGCCGACGACGACCAGCGTGCGCCGCTGCGGGATCACCGCGCGCAGCTCGGGGCCATGCGGACCGCCGCTTCGGGCGGATCCGTCCGAGACTCCCGGGCCACCGATGAACGCATCGAGCGTGGAATCATGCGGACTGGCCGTCACCGCGCGCCTCCTTCGCTCGCGTAGGCGGTCGTCGTGGCCGGGGTGTTCGGAACCTCGACGAGGCTCGAACCGGGCCCCTGGCGCTCGGTGTCGCGGTGCGGATTGAACGCGTCGACCTGCTCGACGCCGTCGACCACGATTCGGTAGGCGTGCCGACCCGGCGGAAGCTCGACGACCGCCTCCATGCGGAGGCCGTCGGAACTGGCCATCAGCGGCGTGGCGATCGGATTCCATCCGTTGAAGTCGCCGACGACGAAGATCGCGTGCGCGCTCGCCGGCTGGCTGAAGACGATGGTGCCGTCGCGCGTGAGCCGCACGCCGAAGCCGCCACCCATCGGACTCTGCTGTCGCGAGCGGTCCGCGAGCGCACGGAGGCGCGAGACGAGATCGCTCGCGCGCGCGTTCGCCCCCTGGATCGCGCCATCGCTCTCGATCGCATCGACCGCCGTGCCGCCCGAGAGCACCGCACGTTCGGTCGCCGAGACGCCGCGGCCCGCGAGCATGTCGCGCACCGCATCGCCGGAGGTCTCGATGGTCGGCGCGGGCATGCCAACGTGCTCGGCGAGCGCCGTGGCCGCGGGCGCGTTCGCAACGAGCCACTCGGCGAGCGCGACGAAGTCGGCCTCTGCGGCGGAACCAGGCGCGAACTCGATGATCGACTGTCCGTAGCTCGCCGCGTCGCGCAACTCCTCATGCTCGCGCACGACGACCGGAAGCAGCGCCTCGGGGAAGCGCCGCTCGAGCGCGACCACGACGTCGCGCGAGAGCGCGCGCGAGGCGTTGTACAGGGTGGGCAGCAGGCGGAACGGGATGTCGCGGCCGAAGCGTCGCACGACCGCGCCGATCGTCTCGATCTGCTTCTCCGCGCCCTTCAGGCTGAAGAAGCCGGTCTCGACCGGCACCATGACGAGATCGGAGGCGCGCAGCGCGTTGTAGGTGAGGAGGCCGATCGTGGGCGGGCAATCGATGACGCACCAGTCGAAGTCGTCCTGCCATGCGGCGAGGACGCGCGCGAGCCGGCGGTCGCGATCGAAGCGCGCGGCAAGCGGGCCGTTGGGTGCCTCGAGCGAGGCGAGCGTGACGCTCGACGGAAGCAGTCGCAATCCGTGCGACACCTCCCACACGTACTCGTCGACGCACGGCGGGCGCGCATGGTCGGCCAGCATCGCATCGGCGATCGTGCGCTCGAGCGTCTGCTCGGGCACTCCAAGTCCGGCGGCGCAGTGCGACTGCGGATCCATGTCGACCAGGAGGACTCGGTTGCCTCCCCGGGCGAGCACAGCGGCGAGATTGACGGCGGTCGTGGTCTTGCCACAGCCACCCTTCTGGTTCACGATCGAGACGACGCGCATGGCGCGGGATATCGGCTCCACGCGCCCGGAATCGGCAACTTTCACAAGCCCACCGCGCGCGCCGCGACGACGCCTTCGCGCCGAAGATGGTTCACGCGACGAAGATCGCCCGGATGCCGGCCTCGACGGCCGACTCCGGCACACCTGCGACGACCTCGACGTCTCCGACTGCACGGGGCAGGACAAGTCGGAGCCCGCCACCTTCGTTCTTCTTGTCGAAGCCCATGCGCCGACGGATCTCGCCCGCGAGGGTTCCGCGTGGAGTTGCCGACCGCGTCGGCAACCCGGTCGGCAACTGGAGGGCCTCGAGCAACCGTCGCACGCGATCGACGAGCGGCTCGCGCACGAAGCCAGGGAACGCCTCCGCCGAGGTCGCTGCCGCGACAAGCCCGATCGCAACTGCCTCTCCATGAAGGAGTTGGAACTCGGGAAGCGTCTCGATCGCATGCCCGAAGGTATGCCCGAGATTGAGGGTGGCGCGGATGCCGCGCTCGAGCGGGTCGACCGCGACGATCCGGGCCTTGACGGCCGCGGAGCGCGGGATCAGTCGGAGGAGCGCGTCGGGGTCGGCGGCGGCGAGCGCGGCGGCATCGCGCTCGAGCGCGGCGAGGGCTTCCTCGCCGTCGAGCACCGCGTGCTTGACGCACTCGGCGAGACCGGCGCGGAGTTCCCGCAACGGGAGCGTCGCGAGCGTGCGCGAATCCGCGATGGTGAGCTTCGGCTGCCAGAACGCACCGGCGAGGTTCTTCCCGAGGCCCCCGCCCGGAAGCGTCAGGTTGACGCCGGTCTTCCCGCCGATCGAGGCGTCGACCATCGCGAGAAGCGTGGTCGGAACCTGCACGAGGTCGACCCCGCGGAGGTAGGTGGCGGCTGCGAAGCCGGCGAGGTCACCGACGATCCCCCCACCGACCGCGACGATGAGGCCGCGGCGATCGAGTCCGTGCGCGAGGGCGGCAGCCCAGATCCGCTCGACCGCGGGCATCGCCTTGTCCGGCTCGCTCGCCGCGAGGCCGACCATCGCGACCTCGGCGCCTGCATCGGCGAGATGGGCGGCGAGCCGCGCCCCGTGGGTCGCATGCACCGCGTCGTCGCAGGCCAACAGCACGCGACGACCTGCAACCTCGACCGAGGCCCGACCAAGCGCACCGGACGCGCGGTCGAGGAGACCGTGGCCGACCAGGAGCGCGGTCGGATGTCCGGGGATGTCGATGGGGATTCGGGCGTCGGTCATGGGGTGGTCATGGTCTCGTCATAGGTCGGTCATGGTCTCGTCATGAACCCGCTGCGTCGGATGGCTTGCCCGCGACGGTCGCACGCATGCGCAACTGGCGCAGCGCCTCTGCGGGGTCGGTCTCGACTCGCTCACGTCCGGCCTCGGGAGCCGTCGTTCCGGTATCGGCGGGCGCCGTTGGTGCCGCGTCCGCCGAAACCGCAGCGGACAACCGGGTCTCTATCGACGCATCGATGCCGCGCCTTGCAGCACGCGCTGCACGCACACGCGACCGTCGCGGCCGTGGCCCCCGGGTCCCTGCCCGGCGCGCCCGCGCCTTGAGCAGCATGTGCGCGATCGCAAGCACGATCACGAGCGCGAGCAGCGGACGGAGTTCGGTGGGGAAGCCTGACATGCGACAACGCTCGCCGCGAGCATCGGACGGAGTCGCGCGCGACGAGCAGAAGTAGAGCCGATCGGCGGGCCGCGTGGGGCTCGACCGTGGCCTGGCACGATCATCGAGAGGGCTCCCTCGCGACGGACTTCAGGGGTGCCAGCGGTCGACCTGTCGGCGGCGGACGTCCTTCGCTCCGCAGACTGCGGCTTCGCCTCCGTCTGCGGGCACACATGTCCATCGCCGCGCGTCCGCGGAGGCCGCGCCTCCGCGGACTGGTCGCGAAACGACGCGCAGGCGCGCGGCGGAGCGGGATTCGAAATCCACCGCCCGGCGCATGCCGGGCTGTGGATCCGACACACCCGGGGAGCGCGGCCGATCCGACGAGCGGGGCGTGCTCGAGGCGCGCGGCGCAACGCGACGCGCGCGAGGACCACGCGCCGCGAGGAGGCGAGCGCCGCGCGTCCGCGGAGGCCGGCCTCCGC
>JAJTGL010000072.1 GCA_021297795.1 Planctomycetaceae bacterium | reverse complement strand
GACGTGCGCGGGGTGCTTCCGTCCGAGCCGACGCACGTAGCGCAAGCGCGCGCTTCGGGCGTTCATCCCTCACCCAGCGCCCACTCATCCCTCGTTCCGGACGATCACGTGCGCAGCTTCGCGGTACATCGCGGCATGACGCTCGTACGTCGGCTCGGCGACCGTGTGGAAGAAGTGACGGAGATACTCGATCGGCCAAGGGCGTTCACCCGAACGCTCGCGCTCGACGGCGCGCGCCCAGCGCACGTCGCGCGACGCCTCCACGTAGACGGCGACATCGACGTGCGCACGCGGTAGTTCATGCAGCGCGTGGAGTCCCTCGACGATCACCACATCGGCCGGCTCGACGTGCAGTTCACCGACGCGCGCGTGCACGTCGAAGCTCCACTGCGGAATGCGCGTCGCGCGCCCTTCGCGCAGGTCGGCGAGATTCCTCGCAAGCAACGCAAGATCGGCCGATTCGGGCAGATCCCGCAGCGCTTCGGGCGTCCGGTCGTAGTCGGGCAGATAGTGATCGGTCGAAAGCACGAGGACGCTGGGCGCACGATCGCGGGCGGCGACATGGTCCTCGAGCCTTCGGGCAAGCGTCGATTTTCCCGAGGCAACGGCGCCGGTCACGCCGACGATGGCGCACCGGCCGGTGGCATCCCGGCCCGATTCGTCGCGATCCCGCTCGCTGCCGGCAAGGTCGTGCGCCCGCTCGGCGATCGTGACGATCGCTTCGTGGAAGGCGAGGATCCTCGGGTCGGCCGGTTCCATGGCGCCGAGCATATGCCCACGTGGGCACCGCTGCCGTATCTTGCGCACCGGAGAATCCATGAATCCAACCGGACTGCTCGGTGTCGCCACCCTCCTCGCGATCGCATGGACGTTCTCCTCCGCGCGACGCTCGATCCGCTGGCGCACCATCGCCGCAGGCCTCGCGCTCCAGTTCGCGCTCGCGTTCCTCCTGCTCCGGTTTCCCCCCGTCGTCGCGGTGTTCGATGCGTTCGCGAGGGCAGTGACGAAGGTGATCTCCTTCGCCGACGAGGGCACGCGCTTCATCTTCGGATCCGCGTCCGACACCTCGGGTGCGTGGGGCTTCATCTTCGCGGTGAAGGTGCTCCCGATCATCATCTTCTTCGCCGCGCTGATGGCTGTCCTCTACCACCTCGGCATCATGCAGCGGGTGATTTCGTTGCTTGCGTCGGTCCTCCGCCGCGCGCTTGGAATCACGGGCGTCGAAGCTATGTCGGCCGCAGCGAACATCTTCGTTGGTCAGACCGAGGCGCCACTCACCGTGCGCCCCTTCATTTCGCGCATGACGCGCTCACAGCTCATGTGCGTGATGGTCGGCGGATTCGCGACGATCGCCGGCAGCGTGATGGCCGCGTACGTCGTGCTGATCGGCGGCGACGATCCCGTCGCACAGGCCGAGATCGCCAAGCACTTCATGACCGCCTCGGTGATGAGCGCACCGGCCGGCATCCTGATGGCGAAGATCATGATGCCCGAGACCGAGTCGCCTCCGGACGAATCCATGCACTCGCTCGAGAAGGCGCCTCGCACGACGGCGAATGCCGTCGACGCGGCCGCGGACGGCGCGAGCGACGGACTGAAACTCGCCCTCAACGTCGCGGCCATGCTCGTCGCGTTCGTCTCGCTGATCGCTCTCCTCAACTGGCCGCTCGCCGCGCTCAGCGAGGTCGATGCGTCGTGGCTTCCGATCGCGTCGTGGCGCGCGGAGCTCGGCATTCCGGTGCTGACCTTCCAGAACATGCTCGGCTATCTCCTGCAGCCGCTCGCTTGGCTCATGGGCGCCGGATCCGACGCGCACCGCGTCGGCAGCCTCATGGGCCAGGCGGTGATCGCAACCGAGTTCGTCGCCTACCTCGATCTCGCCAACATGGTGAAGTCGGGATCGATTTCGCCGCGCGCATCGATCATCGCGATCTACGCTCTCTGCGGCTTCGCGAACCTCCCATCGATCGCCATCCAGATCGGCGGACTTGGCGCGATGGCGCCCGAGCGCCGCGGCGATCTCGCCCGCATCGCGCCGCGCGCGATGGTGGCGGGCGCCCTCGCGTGCTGGATGACGGGTGCAATCGCGGGCGTATTCGCAGCCTGACGGCGTGCACCGTCGCGCCGGCCTCCGGCGCTGCGTCCTCTGCCTGCCATGCCGCACCCTCGACCAGTTGCGTCACGCGACCGATCGGCATGCGGTGTCTCACCGCTTCGGCGAAGGACTCGCCGAAGCTCGTGCGCGATCGATGTCAGTCCTTCGCCAGCCGCGTCTCGCGACCGATCGGCATGCGGTGTCTCACCGCTTCGGCGAAGGACTCGCCGAGGCGATGGACCGCTCGACGTCAGGCCTTGACCAGCCGAGTCACGCGACCGATCGGCACCCACTCGACCACCAGGATCGAGCCGTCGGCGAGGAACATCGCCGAGTGCGGGTGGACGAACTTGCCCGGGATGAAGTCCTTGCGGGCGGCACCGCGGAGATTCGTGGGGTTGCCGTCGCCGAGCATCGCGAGCGCCTTGTTGTCCTTCCCGAGGAGCGTCACCACGCTCGAGAGATCGGGAACGAGCAGCACGTCGCCGCGCGTCTTGAAGTGACACGGCTGACGCATCGACTCCTTGACGAAGGAGACATGCTTCCACGGCTGCCCGGCGCCAGCCTCCGCGAAGTACTGGATGCGGTTGTTCGAGCGGTCGGCGACCGCGAGCGTGCCCACGCGATCGTCCCACCAGAGGCCGTGCGGACCAGCGACCTGACCCTCGCCCGAACCCGGGCCGCAGATCGTGGCCTTGTGCGCGCCATCCTTCGACCAGATGTGCACGTAGCTCTTGCCGTAGCCATCGCCGACGAAGAGATCGCCGTTCGGCATGAACGCGACGTTCGTCGGATTCCAGTCGTTCTCGTTCGCGTAGACCTTCGCGCCACCGAACTCCGCGTCGGTGGGTGCACCCTTCTCCCAGACGACCGTTCCGTCGAGCTTCGTCTTGAGGACGCGGCGGCGGTTCACGTCGCAGTGGTAGAGGTACTCGGTGCCGTCCTCGGCGCGGATGTCGAGCCCGTGCCCGCCACCCTTCAACTGCGGCATCATCGAGCGGACGAACTTCCCGTCCTTCGTGAAGACGTAGACCGCGTCGTCCTCCGTGGCGCCTTCGCCCACCGTGTGCGAGATGTAGATGTTGCCCGCCTTGTCCTCCGCCACGCCGTGCGTGTCTCCCCAGGCGAGGCCCGCGGGCGGCATGAGCCAGTCGTGCTCGACGCGGTATTGGAAATCACCGGTGCCGGTCGTCACATCGCCCGCGAGGATCGCACTCGCGTAGGCGTTCGCACCGGCGCCCGACAGCCCGTGCGCGAAGGGCGCAAACGCGGCGAGACCGGCGGTGGTGCGGATGAAGGCGCGGCGGGAATCACGGAAGCGAGGGTCGTTCGACATGTCGCGGAGCGTACAGCGTCTCGCGCGCGGCCCACGCGGTCCGGCAAAAATACGACACCGAAATCTCACGTCGAAAGACGCGTGACCCACGCGCCGCCGCGTTCCATCGGCCAGCCGGCGCACCGCACGCGGCGTCGCGATCACTGCTTGGGCTGTTCGGCGGGCGCGGCGGCCGGATCCTCCGGCATCGGCGGGGTCTTCGGCTGCGCAAGCGGCAGATCCGCGCCGATCACCTCGAGCTTCGCTCCGCTGCCGCGCGCGTCCATGAGAGCCTTGATGCCCTCCGGATTGTCGACCGCGGTCTGCCAGACGTAGACGCGCTTCAGCGCACCCTGGGAGGCGATCCACGCGGCGCTCGCCACGGTGACCTTGCTGCCGACGAGATTGATCGACTCGAGCCGAGGAAGCGCGCCCAGCGCCGACAGTCCGGCGTCACCGGCCTGCGTGCCGTCGAGACGGAGTCGCTCGAGGTTCGGCATCGCGCCGATCTGGGCAAGTCCCGCGTCGGTGATCGCCGACTTCGCGAGGTTGAGGTTCGCGACCACCGGCGCGAGATCCGCGAGGAGCGCCGCGTCGGCATCGCCGAGCGGCGGATCGGCGCGCGTCGCGTTCACGTCGAGGAGCGCGCTGTCGGCGGCGAGTGGCTGCACGAGCACGCCACGCGCGATCAGGGCCTTCGAGGCAGCCTCCGCCTTCGCACGGATCGACGCCGGGATCTCGACCGACGAGTTGCCCGCGATCGCGACGGTGCCGAGCGCGGCGACCGCGGCGTTCGTCGCCGTCGCCGAGATTCCGGGCGCGCTGGTTCCACCCGTCGCGGCCGAGGCTTCGCCCGCGCCGCCCGCGCCCGCCGAACCCTCGGGATACGGCGCGCCCGCATCGATCCACCGGCGGATCTTCGCGATCTCGTCGGTGTTCAGGCCGTTTCCTTCCGGCGGCATCGCATCCGGGTCCGCGCGATCGAGCTCGACGCGGTGGACAAGCAGGCTCTCGGCGGCCTTCCCGGGGAGCACCGACCAGTCGGCCTCCTCGCCGTTGAAGAGCCAGTCCTTCGTATCCATGCGCAGTCCGCCCTTCTGCTTGCGCGGACCGTGACACTCGAAGCAGTTTGCCTCGAAGATCGGACGCACGTCGCTCAGGAAGAACTGCTCGTCGGCCGAGAGCGACACGACGCCGGTGGTCTCCGTCTCCTTCGGCTCCTCGACCGCCTTCGCCGGCGGGAACAGCACTTCGGCGATGTAGCCCTTGCCGTGCACGAGATCGCCACCGAGATGACCGGTGAAGCCGATCGCGGCACCACCGACGAGCGCGGCCCATCGGAAGCTGCCGAGGCTCGCCATCGCGGCCGCGCCGCCCTTCGCCAGCTCGATCGAGAGCGTCCAGCACCACCACGTCAGCGCCACGAAGACGACGGTCGTGCCGGTGCCGATCCAGCGGTGCAGATTGAGCGTCTCGGATGCGTCACCGCCGTACTCGTACGCGGCGTTGACCCAGCCGGTCGCCGTCGACACCACCGCCGATGCGGCGGCGATCGCAAGCAGCGGAAGCGTCAGAGGCGACATGCCGGAGCGACGGCTCGCCACGCGCCACCACTCGACGAGCACGGCGACGAGGCCGAGCGCGATCGGGAAGTGCACCACGCCCGGATGAAGGCGTCCGGAGGCGCGGGCGATGTCGGGCCCACCGTCCGCAAGGATCGCGACAAGACCAAGGAGATCGCTGTGTGGAACCATCGCCCCGGACTCTACTTGAGGAGCGTCGGCTTCGAAAGCGACCCACGGGCATTCGTGGCCGCCCATGCGGACCATCGCCGCGGCGTTCGCGCGGACGCACGACGCGCCGACACCCGGCGCCCGGCGCTTGGCGGAGGCGCACACCCTCCGGCGCACGGCCGTGACTTGGTCCCACCCTTGCCGGGGGCGTACGAAAAAAGAGAACGCGTCGCCGGGGAGATTCCGCCTCTACCCGGCGACGCGGTCGGCCTCGCAACGCAGACAACACGCGCCTCGAGGCCCCTTCGCCCGGCCAAACTGAACCCGTTTCCAGCTCCCCGCTGGACACCGCGCGCAGTTCCCGCTGCGAGCGGCGTGAGAAAACGAAATGGGGCGCGCAGCCTTCCGGCGTCGCGCCCCTTTCACGTGGCGTCACGCACTTCCGTGCGAGAAACCTGCGGGACGGACCGTAGAACGGCCCGCTCTCTCTCCCGCATCCGTCCGGCAAGCCGGACGCCGCAGAGTGCCACAGGCGGGCGTCGGGTCAAGAAATGCGCAGAAATCGCACGCAGAAAGGGTTGAAGTAACACTTTCCCGGACTCTGCCGTGGCTTCCACCCCGCACGCCGCCAGACGGGCGCGAGCAGGGCGGCCCAGCCCAAGCCCTTTGCCGAGGGGCAACTACCGCAACCCGAGGGCCTCCGCGTCGCGATCGGAGAGCATCCCGCCGTCGGAGCGCGTGCGCACCGTCCCATCGCGCTTCCAACTGCGGTCGCAGCGTGGCTCGGCGCGGAGATCGACGACCTCGATCGCCGACTGGTCCTTCGCCATCACCACGCGCGAGACGCCGAAGAGGTCGGCGAGATCCGGCAGGAAATCCTCGAGGTGATGGTGCGGCGCCGGCAGCATCACGCCCGCGTCGAGCGGGTTCTCGATGCCGCGCGCCTTCGCCTTCTCGAGTTCGCCCTTCACCGTCTCGCGCAGCGCGAGCACCTCGCTCCAGCGCGGGTCGCACGTGTACGCGAGCGTGTGGTAACGCTCGAGGTGAATGCACGCCGTGTCGCCCGCGAGCGCGCGGTACGCCTCGTCGGCCGTGTGCGGGAAGAACGGCGCGAGCATGCGGCAGAGCGCATCGCACGCGAGATGCATCGCGGCCTGCGCGGCCCGCCGACGCGACGACGAGCGCGCGTCGCAGTAGAGGCGGTCCTTCGTGGCGGCGCAGTAGATCGCCGAGAGCGTCTCGTTGCACAGCGTGTAGATCGCCTGCTGCGCCTCGCGGAACGCACAGCGGCGGATCGCATCGCGCACGGCCTCCTGCGTGGAGGCGACCTGCGCGAGCATCCACGACTCGAGGCTCGTGTGCGAGATGCCGCCGAGGATCGCGTCGCGCTCGGATGCGTCGAAACCATCGAGGTTCGACAGGAGGTAGCGCACGGTGTTGCGCACCTTGCGGTAGCTCTCGCCGGCGACCTTGAAGAACTCGGTGTCGGCGCGGATGTCGTTCTCGTAGTCGGTGCCCGCGACCCACCAGCGGCAGACATCCGCACCGAACTCCTTGAGGAGCGCCTCGACGTCGATCGTGTTGCCGATCGACTTCGACATCTTCCTGCCGTCCTTGTCGACGATGAATCCGTGCGTGACGAGCCGCTTGAAGGGAGCCACGCCGGTCGCGCCGAGCGCCGGGAGCAGCGACAGTTGGAACCACCCGCGATGCTGGTCGCTGCCCTCGAGGTACATCTCGGACGGGTAGCCGACGCCGCGCGCGCGGAGGACCGCATTCCACGAGCTTCCGGCCTCGAACCAGACGTCGAAGATGTCGTGCTGCTTCGTCAGCGCCGCGATGTCGAGGCCTGCGGGCGCCGCCGGATCCGTCTTCGCGTCGTAGTGCGAGAGTAGATCGGCGGGCGACTCCTGGAACCAGGCATCGCTCCCCTTCTCGGCGAAGCGCTTTGCGACCGCGCGCACGCTCGCCGGCGTGAGGAACGTCTTGCCGTCGGCCATGCGGAACGCCGGGATCGGCAGGCCCCACGAGCGCTGGCGCGAGATGCACCAGTCGGGGCGCGACTCGAGCATGCCGCGCAGGCGGTTGCGTCCCCACTCGGGCGTGAAGCCGACCTCGCCGTTGATCGCCTCGAGCGCGCGCTGCCGCAGCGTCTTGCCATCGCGCTTGACCGGCACGTCGACGCCCACGAACCACTGCTCGGTCGCGCGGAAGATGACCGGCGTCTTCGAGCGCCAGTCGTGCGGATACGAGTGCATGAACTTGTGGTCGTAGAAGAGGTGACCGCTCGCGCGCAGGCGCTCGGCGACCTCGGCGTTCGCGGTCCAGATCGACTTGCCGCGCAGCCACTCGGGCACGGTGTCGTCGTAGGTGCCGTCCTCGCGCACCGGGCAGTACGCGGGCAAACCTTCCTTGAGGCCGGTGCGGTAGTCGTCGGCGCCGTGTCCGGGCGCCGTGTGGACGAGGCCGGTGCCATCCTCGAGCGTCACGTATTCGGCCGAAACCACGCGACCCTCGCGCGGGCAGAACGGGTGCCGGTACGCGAGGCCCACGAGCTTCGCTCCATCGGTCTCGGCCCGCACGACCACCTTCTCGGCACCCGCCTTCTTCACGACGGCGGCGACGAGGTCGCTCGCCATGATGGTCGTGTTGCCGTCGATCTCGACGAGCGCATAGCGGTACTTCTCATGCACCGCGATCGCGAGGTTCGCCGGGAGCGTCCACGGCGTGGTCGTCCAGATCATGAAGCTCGGCGTCACGTCGAGGAAGCGGGAGTCGTCGAGCTCGCCACCGGCATCGTCGGAGTCGCTCGCGCCGGCCGGCGCCTCTGCGAGCAGCCCGAACGCCGCCGCGACCTTCGCGCGGTCGGCCGCCTCGAAGTCGACGTACACCGAGAGATCCTCGCGGTCCTCGTACTCGAGCTCCGCCTCCGCCAGCGCCGTCTTGTTCGCGATCGACCAGTGGACCGGCTTCAGCGCGCGCACGACGACGCCCTGCTCGACGAGGTCGGCGAACACCTCGAGCGTCTTCGCCTCGTAGCCCGGCATCAGCGTGTAGTAGGGATCGGCGTAGTCGGCGAGCGTGAGCAGACGCTTCATCTGCTCGGCCTGCAGGCCGATGAACTTGGTGGCGGCGGCGGCGCACTCGCGGCGGATCGCCATGTGGCGCTGCTCGGGCGCAAGCGTCTCGAGCTTCGCGGTCTTCCCCTTCTCGTGGAGTTCGGTCATCACCTTGTGCTCGATCGGCAGGCCGTGCGTGTCCCAGCCCGGCACGAAGCGCACGCGGCGACCCTCCATCAGCGCGCCGCGCACGACGAAGTCCTTCAGCACCTTGTTCAGCATGTGGCCCATGTGGATCGGGCCGTTGGCGTACGGAGGGCCGTCGTGGAAGACGAAGGGCTCCGCCGATTCGCGCGACGCCTGCAGGCGCCCGAAGAGGTGCGACTCCTCCCAGCGCTTCATCGACTGGGGCTCGGCCTGGATCAGGTTCGCCTTCATGCCGAACGAGGTCTTCGGAAGGTTGAGGGTGTCCTTGTAGCGGGACTCCTTGCCCTCACGGGACTCCTTGCCTTCGCGGCCTTCCTTCGGAGCGGCGTCCTTCGCGGCGCCGTGCTGGAGGTTCCCGGGGGTCGATGCTGGCTTCTGGTCGGACATGCGGTTTCCTGTGCCGTTCGTCGAAAGGAGCGCGGTAGGGCCCGCGGGGAACGGAGGATACCGCCCCGCCCCGCCCCCGGAGAGTGCAGCGAACGCGCCGATCGGGCCGATTTTCCGCCCATGTCCGGCTCCACCGCAGGTGAACGCTCCATCCCCCGCTCGTTCGTCGCCGAGCGGCTGGCGTCGGGCCGAATCCTCGTTCGACACGCGCTCGTCGACGCGGCCATCGCGCGAGAGACAGCGCCCCTCCTCGAGGACGCGTTCACGCGACACGACGGGCTCGCGGTCGCCGGCGCCCGACGGCTCGTGCGCGAAGGCGTCGCGGCGCACGGTGCGTTTCTCCTCCACCCGAAGGGATTCGTCCGCAACGGCCGCGGCGCCCCACGCGACGCCGAGCGCTTCGACACCGAAGTCGACGCGATCGACCATGGCGTTGCCGTCGTCGCGGCGGAAGCCTTCGACGCCGTGCGCGGCGGCGATCTCTGCGACCCGATGGTCGGCTTCGGATCGCTTGCCCTCGTCGCGATCTCGCTCGAATCGCGACGCCGCGGACACGGACGCACGCTGTCGATCGCGGCAGCCACGATCGAGGAGACGGCGGGCGCCGAGGATGCGTTCGAACGCGAGGGATTCCGTTCGGCGATCGCCGCCGCGCACTTCCGAAATCACCTCGGTTTCGACGGTGAGGCGTGCGATCTCGACGCCGTCGCCGCCTCCGACGCACACCGGCGCCTGCGCTGGAACGCCGCGATCTGGGGTGCGCCTGCGGGCTTCGGCAAGTACGAGGCGCGCGGCGCCTATCACTGGGATCTCTACGGATCGCACGATGCGTACCGGCGCCGCGCCGACACGCTCGTCGCGTTTCTCCTGTCGAATCTCGGTCGCGACGCCGGCGCGCCGTCGCTACCGATCCTCGATATCGGCGCGGGCGACGGTCTCTTCGCGGGGCTCCTCGCGCGGCACGCGCTGCGCGTCTTCGCGGTCGAACCCGAGCGCGAGGCGATTGCGATCGCCGATGCGAAAGTCGCGGCGGAAGGCCTCTCCGACCTCGTCACCACCTTCGCGGGAAGCGCGGAATCCCTGCCGTTTCCGGCGCATTCCGCGCGCGGCGCGCTGGTCCTCGACGTGATCGAGCACCTGCGCAACCCGGTGCGCGCGCTCGCCGAGATCCGCCGCGTCGTGGTACCGGGCGGACGCGTGCTGTTCGCGACACCGGCGTGGAGGTACGGCCACCGCAACGATCCCGTCTACCACCTCGACGAGTACCGCGAGGAGGAACTCACACGCCAACTCGCCGCGTGCGGACTGTCGGTGGTGCAGACGGCGCGCATCCGCGGCGCCTACGACGACATCGTCGTGCTTGCGTCGGCGTAGCGCGCCGCCTCATCGCTCACGGATGCTCGCCGGGCTTCACGACCTCGTCGAGGTACTTCTGGAAGTCGCCCATCTTGTACGAGATGAAGCAGAGCGCGTGATGCAGCGCGAAGTACTCCGGGTCCGTCATGTCCTTGTCGACGTCGGCGCGGAGGCGATTGAGCTCGGCGATGACGACTTCGGCCTTGACCTTCATGGGTGCACCTTCCTGAGTTTCCTCAGTGCTTGTGGTTCGGATCGGAATGATCGTGCGCGTCGGCGGGCGCGCCGGAGGAGTCCGCAGGCTGCGGCGCGACCTCGTGCGCGTGATCGTGACCGTGATCGTGACCGTGATCATGCGAGTGATCGTGGCCGTGATCATGCGACTGCGCGACGCTCGACTCGAGGCGCGCGATGCCGGTCGCAAGCGCGATGCCGAGAAGGAGCGACGTCGACAGCGCCACACGATCGTGCCGATGGAACTGGAGTTCGGGCAGCAGATCGCTCGTCGCGATGCAGAGGAACGTGCCCGCGCTGAACGCGAGGGCCAACGGCAGCAGCGACGCCGAATCCCGCGAGACTCCGAACCACAGGGCGGCCGCACCCACCGGAACGACGAGCGCGAAGAGCAGGTTGACCACGTGCGCGAACGCCGCGGGACGGCCCGAGGCGCGCACGAGCATCGCGACGGTGAGGCCGTCGAACGGCTTGTGGAGCAGGATCACGATGAAGGTCGAGAGCCCCGCGAGCGCGCCACCCATGCCGTGCTCGGCACCGGCGAGCACCGCGGCGGCAAGCGCCACCCCTTCGAGAATGCTGTGAAGCGTCAGTCCGATCGCGGCGCCGATCCAGCCGAGCTGCGTGACCGCATGCCCATGCTTCCGACCGCCATGCGCGTGACCGTGCCCGTGGCCGTGCGCGTGTCCGCGCGACTTCGCGTCCTTGGCAGTGCCGGCGCCGTGACCGCTGCACCCGTCGTCGCAGCAATCGTGGTGACCGGCCTCTTCCGGCGTCTCATGCTGGTGGAAATGGAAGAAGCGCTCGAGCAGGAACATCAGCACGAAGCCGATCACCGCGGCAAGCGCCACGCCATCGAGGGAACCGTGCAGCGCGCCGTGCGAAAGCCCCTCGGGTCCGCTTGCGCCCGACTCGATCGCGAGAATGACCGCATGCGGCAGAAGATGGAGCAGTCCGACCGCGAGCATCGTGCCGGCCACGAAGCTGAGCGCGATCTGCAGGCGTCGGTGACCGAGCTTGATCGAGGCCGCCACGGCTCCACCGGCGAGCGACGCCAATCCGACCGCGGCGCAGTAGAGGACGAGCTGCGTGGACGGAGCGATGACGGCGGAATCCGCGAGGAGAGTCGTCAGGGCCATGGGGCGGAGAGGATAGGAAACGCGGCGCGTTCGCGCGAGATTGGGGGCGATGCGTGCAGCCCGACGCAACCGCGGCCGACGTCCCGATCGCAAGGGATCAGAGGGGCGCCGTCGCCGGCGGGCGGGAAACGAACAGGCCCGCCGTTTCCGGCGGGCCAAAAACGAAGAGGCCCGCCGTTTCCGGCGGGCCAAGAAGTGAACAGGCCCGCCGTTTCCGGCGGGCCTGCTCAAGTGGAGTGGATGAGGATCGAACTCACAACCTCCTCGATGCGACCGAGGCGCTCTCCCAATTGAGCTACCACCCCATGGGAGGACGGAAAGTATAGCAATGCCCCCCTGCAATGCAAACCCCTCGGTCGGTCGGGCCGGACGCGCGATTTGCCCAGGAAGAGGGGGCTTCGGACGTGCGAAATCCGCGCGCGATCCCGTACCTTCTCCTCCGGTGAGCGACGCGACACCCGCACCGACGCACGAGCGGACTCCCCTCGCGGGAGGCCGGGATGTCTCGTGGGTCGATCCCGCGCGAAACCCTCACTTCGCCACGCCCGCGATGCGCCAGTACGCGCGCTTCAAGCAGGCGCACCCGGATTGCATCCTCTTCTTCCGGATGGGCGACTTCTACGAGATGTTCGATCGCGACGCGGTGCTGGCGCACAAGCTGCTCGCGATCACGCTCACCGAACGGACGAAGGGACTGCCGATGGCGGGTGTCCCCTTCCACGCCGCCGAGGGCTACATCCGGCGTCTCGTCGCGATGGGTCATCGCGTGGCGGTCTGCGAGCAGACGCAGGACCCGAAGGATGCGAAGGGTGTGGTCGAGCGTGCGGTGACGCGCGTCCTCACGCCCGGCACGCTCGTCGACGAGACGCTCCTCGAGAGCGGCACCGCGAACCGCGTGGCGGCGGTGTCGATCGACGGCGCCGAGGCATCGATCGCCGCCATCGAGGTCTCCACCGGCGCGTTCACGGTGACGGGCTGCGCGGTCGGGCTCCTCGCCGACGAACTCGCCCGCCTCGCGCCGAGCGAACTCGTGCATGCCGAGGAGCGCGACGGCTCGGTGCACCCCGAGTTCACGCGCCTCGCCGCGCGCGGCCTCGCGCTCACCGCGCGGGCAGGCTGGTACTTCCGGTCGGAGGACGCCTTCGAGGCGCTGATCGGCCAGTTCAAGGTGAAGTCGCTCGAGGGCTTCGGATTCACGAAGTCGGACCCCGCGCTGCGCGCGGCCGGCGCGATCCTCCGCTACGCGCTCGAGACGCAGGCGACCGACCGCGCGGACGGCCGCATCCCGCACCTCGCGCCACCGCGGCGCGTGGCGCGCGGTGCGCATCTCTCGGTCGACGCCACCACGCTGCGCGCGCTCGAGATCGAGCGCACGCTGCGCAGCGGAGTCACCGAGGGAAGCCTGCTCTCGATCTTCGACGAGGCGCGCACCCCGATGGGGCGCCGCCTCGTGCGCGACTGGCTCTGCTATCCCCTCGCGTCGAAGCCCGAGATCGATGCCCGGCTCGACCGCGTGGCCGCCCTCGCCGCCGACGAACGCCTCGCGGACGCGCTCGCCGATCAGCTCGGCGCACTGCAGGATGTGGCCCGCATCGCCGGCCGCGCCGCGCTCGGCCGCGCGACGCCGCGCGACTTCCTCGCGCTCGCCCGCTCGCTCGGCGCGCTTCCGGCGATCCGCGACACGCTCGCGCCGCAGGCGGCCTTCGCCGCCGATTCGAACGAACTCGCGCGCATCGCGCCG
>JAJTGL010000071.1 GCA_021297795.1 Planctomycetaceae bacterium | reverse complement strand
TGGAATCTCCCGCGCGCAGTTCTACCGGCTCGTCACGCAGGCCCGCCAACTCATCGCCGCGCAGCTCTCGCGCGAGGACATGACGCCATGAACAACGCGCACAACGACGAAACCAAGAAGCCCAACGACGATGCGAACACGCCGGAGCCCGTGCGCGGCGATCGCCTCGACGAACTGCTGCGCAGCTGGCACGACGAGAACGCGAACGCCGCGCGTGCGATGCGCGACCGCGTGCTCGAGCGCATGGAGCGCGACACGGGCGCCGCGACCAAGCCAGGCATCTCCGCCGCCAGCAGGCCGACCCCGACGCGCACGCACGATCGCGATCGCGGCGTCATCGCTCGGATCGGTGTCGGTCGCTTCGCGCAGATCGCCGCGCTCTTCGTCCTCACGGCGCTTCTCGCCATGCTCTTCGTGCAGAACACCGAGAAGTCGGCGTTCGCGGAGGGTGGCATCGCGCAGGTGCCCGAGGGTGGCGCCCTCGACGCACTCGACGAGGATGGCGTTCCGATCGGGCCGTGTCCGCTGCAGAAGACCGACGTCGCCGTCGAGATCACCGGGCCCTTCGCGCGCACGGTGGTCGAGCAGACCTACGCGAATCCGTACACGCGCACGATCGAGGCCGTGTACACCTTTCCGCTCTCCGAGCGCGCCGCGGTCGACCGCATGACGATGATCGTGCGTGGACCAGCCGGCGAGCGCACGATCGAGGGAGAGGTCAAGGAGCGTTCCGCCGCGCGCGCCATCTACGAGGACGCACGCGAGTCGGGCTACGTCGCGAGCCTGCTCGAGCAGGAGCGTCCGAACATCTTCACGCAGTCGGTCGCGAACATCGAGCCTGGCGCGACCGTCGTGATCCGCATCGCGACGATCGAGACCGTGCGCCGCAAGGACGGCGTGTCGAGCTACGTGTTCCCGATGGTGGTCGGGCCGCGCTACGTGCCCGGTGCACCCGCGTCGATGCCGACGCTGCCCGAAGGCTGGACCGTGCGCCAGGGCATCGTGCTGCGCGGACCCGCGCGTGTCGATCCGAAGAACGGTGAACAAGGCACGTCGCCCGTCGGCACCGCGCGACTCACCGAGCTTCTCGAGAAGGCGATTCCCGTGCGGCCGACCGACGGCGCGGTGGTCGACCGCATGCTCGCGATCGGCGACGCGCTCGCTTTCACCGCCGGCTACGCAAACGGCAGCGCCGAGCGCGGCGTCTGGTCGCCCGCGACCGGCCTCGGCGAGGTGAACGGACGGTTCTTCTTCGCACCGATGTCGAAGGATGGCGGCACCGGCTTCGCGAACGACACCGAGCAGGTGCCCGACGCGAGCCGCATCACGCCGATGCCCGTCCCGCCGACCGAGCGCGCGGGTCACGACATCTCCGTGCGCGTCACGCTCGACACGGGCAGCGCTCCGATCGGCAAGGTCGAGAGCGATCTCCACGCGATCACGTCGAAGGACGACTCCGCGTCGCGCCGCACGATCTCGCTCGTCGACGCGAAGACGATCCCGAACCGCGACTTCATCCTCGAGTGGACCACCACGCAGACCTCGGTCGAGCCTGGCGTCTTCGCGCACGTCGCGGCGTCGGGAGACCCCTCGGCGCGTGGCGGCTACGTGACGGTCGTCCTCGATCCGCCGGCGCGCGTGGCGCCGAGCGAGATCCGTCCACGCGAACTCGTGTTCGTGCTCGACGTGTCGGGTTCGATGAACGGCTTCCCGATCGAGAAGTCGAAGGCGCTTGCGCGGAAGGCGATCGAGCGCATGCGCTCGACGGACACGTTCAACATCATCACCTTCGCGGGTGCGACGAGCGTGCTGTGGCCCGAGCCGAAGCCGGCGACCGACGAGAACAAGCGCGTCGCCGACGAGTTCGTGAACGGCGCCTACGGCTCCGGCGGCACCGAGATGATGGCGGCGATCAACGCGGCGCTCGTCCAGGACGGTCGCAGCGGACTGAAGCCCGCGAAGCTGCTCGACATGCCGGCCGACGGCCGCGGTGTGCGCATCGTGGTCGATGCGGCGGCGCTCGTCCGCGCTGGTTCAGGTTGGACGATCGACGCGGGCGCCGGCCGCTCGGTGAAGGCCGACATCGCGATCGCGATCCCCTCGAATCCGAAGAATGCCGGGATCATCCTCGACGGTACGTGGGAGACGCGCGACGCAGACCGCGTGTTCGTCGCGAGGAGCGCGCGCTTCGAGGACGCCGATGCGCGCACGCGCTACGTCGTCTTCCTGACCGACGGCTACATCGGCAACGACCAGGCCATCGTGCAGGCGGTGCATGACAACGCGCGTGCGTCGCGCGTCCATAGCCTCGGCATCGGCAACAGCGTGAACCGCTTCCTCCTCGAGGAGATGGCGCGCGCCGGACGCGGTGCATGCGAGATCGTCACGCTGAGCGACGAGGCCGATGGCGCGATCGACCGGCTCATCCGCCGCATCGATGCGCCGGTGCTCACCGACATCGCGCTCTCGGTCGACGGAGCACTTGGTCTCCACGACATGCTGCCTGGGGGCGATCATCTGCCCGATCTCCACGACGAGGAGCCCATCGTCCTGATGACGCGCTTCGATCGCGCGGCGTCGGGCGAGATCGTGCTGCGTGGCCGCACGGGCGCCGGTGCCTGGGAGCGCCGCGTGCGCGTCGAGCTTCCGGCCGAGGAGCCGAAGCACGACGTCGTGAAGACGCTCTGGGCGCGCGCCAAGGTCGATGCACTGCTGCTTCCCCGCCTCGGCGACGTCGAGCAGGGCACGCTCGATGTGCGTACGAAGGCCGAGGTCATCCGCCTCGGCGAGGCCTACGCCATCGCGACGCCGTACACGAGCTTCGTGGCGGTCGAGAAGAGCCGCGTCACCGTCGGTGGCAAGCCGATGCTCGTCGCCGTGCCGGTCGAACTTCCGGATGGCACCAACTGGAACGGGTTCTTCGGCGAGGGCGGCTTCGAGATGCTGCCGATGAAGCCGAAGTCGGTGGCCGCGGGCGGTGCGGCGTCGGGCGGTGCCGTCGAGACGTTCTTCCTGAAGTTCCCTGCGAAGGCCGCGGATCGCGGACTGATCGAATCGTCGGCCGCGGTCGAACTCGAGCAGCAGCTGGCATTCCGTCTCGGAGTGGATGCCGCGATGGATGACGAGTCGGGATCGGTCGAGTCGTTCTTCGGCCGACGTGAACCAACTGGCGGCATCGCAGGGAAGCGTGCCGTGGTGCCCAACTCCGCGCCGCCCGGCGCGGTCGCGGGCGCGATGGCTGCTCCCGAGGTGGGACAAGCCACCGTTGCCGGTGCTGCCGTTCGATCGGATCCGAAGCCCGCGGGCCCGCCGCCTGCGCCTTCGGCGGGGGCTGGTGGTGTGGCGCGACCCGGGTCGAACACCCAGCGATTCGAACTGAGGGAAGCTCGCTCTGCCGAGCGGGCGGCTGGAGCCCCGCAGCAGGGCCAGGGCAGTGGTGGTCTGAGCGGAGGATTTGGCGGTCGTCGCGACGCTTCCGTCGGCCGTGGTGGAGATGGCGGAGGCGGCGGCGGCTTCGGTGGAGGCGGAGGTGGCGGCGGGAGTGGCGGCGATTCGACCCGACGCCAGCGCGAGGACCGTTCGCGCGAGAAGGGCGAGGCCGGCGTGGTCTTCAGCCGCGAGTTGAAGGAGCCTGCCAAGGACGTCGGCGATCGTGAATCCTCGGATGCACCGATCGACGCCATCGATGGAGCTGCGAACGCGTCGGATGCGAAGGGCGCGGTGGCAGACGCCGCCCCCGCGGTACTCCTCACCGCTCCCGAGCGCGATCGCCTTGTGCGTGTACTTGACCGTCGATTGCTTGTCCTGGCGCTTGCATCGCTTGTCGGCGAAGACGCGCAGGTGCCGGCGATGGCGAGCGAGCTCGGTCTCGGCGAGGGCACGATGCTCGAGGTCGCCATGAAGGTGTCGGTCGACGCGAAGGGCGCGATCGATGCGGCGACGCTCGAGTCGTTGCGCGCACTCGGCGTGACGATCGAAGATGACGTTGCGGAACGCGGACTGGTCGTCGCACGCCTCGCGCCACAACAGCTCGTGAAGGCCGCGCTCGTCGCGGGCGTGAAGCGGATCGAGCCGATCGTTTCCAAGGATTGAGCCCGTCCGCATGCGGCCTCGCCGCGGTTGGGACAAGACCGATACAGCACCGCCGGATGGCCTCAAAAGGCCTCCGGCGGCGTTGTTTTCGGGGTTGGGTGTGTGGTGACGCGGTGTTTGTCGCGCTTTTCACGGGTTCAGGGCGCTCCGAGCCGATGAATTGCTCATGTCCTCGTTCGGCCCGTCGCCGATTCCGATCAACCCGCCCGGCGCGGTGCAGTCGTCGTTCATCGCGCAGCACGCCCAGGCGCCGAAGGCCCGCGAGAAGACCAAGCCGCAGGAAGCCGATGCGCGGCCGTTCGTGATCAAGGACGAGTTGCGCCTGTCGGACCCGCTGCAGGCCGATGCGGTCGATCCGAAGCCCGACGCAGCCGAGGAGTGGAAGCACCGCCGCCCGCGTACGCCGCACCGCGACCCGCGCCTGCCTGGCGCGCCGCGTGCAGAGGGCGATGGCGAAGGCGGTCGACTCGATATCCAGGCGTGAGTCTGCATGGATGGTGTGGGGCGATCGACGTGGGCTGACTCGTGATCTCGTGGGAATCGATCTCGTGGGAGTCAATCTCGTGGGAGTCAATCTCGTGGGAGTCAATCTCGTGGGAGTAGATACCTGGGAGTCGGTCGATCCTCAGTGTTCGTCGGATGGACTCCCACGTCCAACGTTCCGCAGACTTCGTCTGCGGGCATACAAGTCTTCCGAAGTCTCGAGCGTGCGAACTCTCACGCGTGGTGCATTCCCAAGCATTCGAGCGGTCGGAGTCGCTTGTTCTGTGTGCCCGCAGACGGAGGCGACGCCGAAGTCTGCGGAACGGATGACGTGCGCCCTCGATCCGCCGTTCTCGAAAGCGGCATCGATAGTCCCGTCTTCCCAAGCAACTCGATCTCAGCGTTTCCACCGATCCCGCGCGATCACGCCTTCGCCCAAGCCGCGCGGAGACGCGACTGCGCCTCGTCGCCCGCGATGATGCGCGCGCTGATCTCGGCGGCTTCCTCGGCGATCGCATCGTCCATCGAGCCGTCAAGTTCATTCAGCCACTGCTTCGTGGCAGCGAGCGCTTTCGGACCGCCCTTCGCAAGCCGCTCGGCAAGTTGCTGCGCGGTGGCAGCGAGTTCGCCTTCGGCGACCAAGTGCGTCGCCAGTCCGCGTCGAAAGCCCTCCTCACCCGACATCGTGCCGCCCGCAAGCAGCATCGCCCGCGCGGCGCCGGCTCCGATCCGCTTCACGAGCCACGGCGCGACCACGGCGGGGCAGATGCCGAGATCGACCTCGGGATAGCCGAGCTTCGCCTCCGGATGCGTGACGGCGAAGTCGCACACGACCATCAGGCCGCACCCACCGCCGATCGCGGCACCCTGGACGCGCGCGATGGTGGGGATCGGAAGGCGACGGATCGCCCGCGAGACGCGCGACAGCGCGCGCAGCATGTCGCCCATCGCGACGGGATCGTCGGCAACGGCCTTGAGGTCCATGCCCGCGCAGAAGCTGCGGCCCTCGCCGCCAAGGACAAGGACGCGCGCGGCGGCATCCTTCGCGACGGCATCGACCGCCGCGCCAAACGCCGCGATCATCTCGCGCGAGAGGGCGTTGCGCGCCTCCGGACGCGCGAGTTCGACCGTGTGGATTCCGTGGGCGACGCTGTGCTTGACGAGCATGGCGGGAGCGTAGCAAGGCCCGCGCACGCTATCTTTCCGCGCATGCTCCCCTACGAAGTCCGCGACGGCGTGCACGTCCTCTTCCTCCAGCCGAACCCGGAGAAGCCGCGTGGCGGCGTCGTGGTACTCGACGCGTGGCTGATCGGCGAGATCAAGGCGACGCTCGCCAAGATCGCGACGGAGAAGCCGAAGGGCTTCGTCCTCGCGAGCGCGTCGCAGCGCGTGTTCGTGGCAGGTGCCGACCTCGCCGAGATCGACGCGCTCGACGACGCCGGGCTCGACGCGTATCTGCGCGCGGGCGCGGAGGCGTTCGCGATGATTCCCGCGCTCGGCTGCCCGAGCGCTGCGGCGATCCATGGTGCGACGCTCGGCGGCGGACTCGAGATCGCGATGCATTGCGACGCGCTCGTCGCGGCGATGCCCGCCGAGGGCGGCAAGCCGTGGCAGGTTGGGCTGCCCGAAGCCGGTCTCTGCATCTGCCCGGGCTGGGGCGGCACGCAGATGCTGCCCGCGCGCATCCTGCCGGCGCTTGCGATCGAGCGGACGGCGACCGGGCAGACGTGGGCCTGCGGCGAGGCGCCTCAGTGCCTCTTCGATGTGCGCGCCGAGCCGGGAAGCGGTGCCGAGGGCGCGATCGCGGCCGCGATCACGTGGGTGAAGGCGCAGGACGCGTCGACCGGGTGCTTCGTTTCGATGAAGGCCCCGCGCCGCGCGATTTCGCCGAAGAACGCCGCCGCGATCACGCCGGCGTGCGACGAACTCGCCGCGAAGGTCGGCGGTACGAAGCACGGCGCCGCATGCCTCGACGCGGTGCGCGTTGGTCTCGCGAAGGGTTGGGAGGCCGCGGTCGCGTGCGAGCGCGCGCATCTCGTGAAGCTGCGTCACACGCCCGAGGCGCGCGCGAAGCTGGATGCGTTCTTGAAGAAGTGAGGGGTCGGGACGGCAACGGACGGATCGTGACGATTCTTCCAGAGCCAACTCACGCAACGGAAGTTTTGCCAAGGACTTTGATTCGCACGAGGCGCGCCGTATACTCCGCCTGCCGAAAGGCCCAAGCACATCCCCCCCCCTGCAGCGAACAGCGCAGGCAGCAGGCCGCCGAAAGGCGGCCTCGCTTTCTTTTGGCGCTCGCAACCTGCTTCGCAACTTGCTCGCTCCGGCGTGAGTGACGTCGGTGGTCGGAGCGCTCGCAACCTGCTTCGCAACTTGCTCGCTCCGGCGTGAGTGACGTCGGTGGTCGGAGCGCTCGCAACCTGCTTCGCAACTCGCTCGCTCCGGCGCGAGCGATGTCGGTGGCTGGAACGCTCGCAACCTCGTTCGCCCGCTCACCAACCCGTCGGCCTTTCGATGACTCCATTCGCGTCGAAGAGGCGATCCGGCAACTGGGAGTTTGCGAGATCGGCACGGCGGACCGTCTTCAGAAATGAAGCCTCTCGTGCGAGATAGCGAGACTGTCGGCCGTTGTGAGGGTTGACGACGCCGACCGGAATCGAGCCCTCGATCCGGCTGATCCGGATCGTGCGCGCAAGATCGCCGTCGTTGCTGATGACGACCGCCTACGGACATACACCCCATGCGCCGAGGACTTCCGCGAGGTCGATCGCATCGACGATGCCGTCGCGATTGACGTCGGCGTTGGTCTTTCCGGTCGGCACGTTGCCCCACGAGCTCAGCACGGCCGCGAGATCGACTGCGTCGACGGCGCCGTTGCCGGAGATGTCGGCAGGGCAGGCGGGTGGCTGCCCAATCTCAATCAGCGTCCGGATCTCGAGGCCCGTCAGCGCACGGCTGTAGATCCGCAGGTCGTCCATCGAACCGCGGAACATGCCGCAGCAGTCAATGCGGTCGCGACCCACGAGCAGACGGCCGAGGGCCTCTCCGTATTCGGGGCTGTTTCCCTCGCCGATGAGCGTTCCGTTCAGGTACACACGACGGAGACCGTTCACGCCGCTCGTGCAGGCGATATGCACCCAGACCCCGGCGGAAATCGTCTTTGCGGCTGTTTCGACGGAACTGCCGCCGGATGCGAAGGAGTAGGAACCAAATCCGAGGCCCCCGTTCGTCCTGACGAACAGACTTGGAGTCATGAGGTTGTTACCGACAGCCTCGATGCGCTCGAGAATCGGCGTCCCTGAACTCGGATTTCCAATTGCCTCGCAGCGGATCCAGAGCGCCCACGTGAACGCGTTGTTCGTCGGAATGGGAATGCCATCCACGAGCATCTGGCTGTTGATTCCATTGAATGCAGCAGCTCGTGCCGGCCGACCTGCCGCATCTTCGTCGAAGGTGATTGCCGTGGGAGCGCCATGGCGGCCGAAGCCGCTTGCGTCGAGGCAGTTGCCATCGAAGGGGTAGTGTGCGACGAGATCAACCGTCACATCACCCTCACAGGCACCGGAGTCCTCGCAGCAGTCGGGGATGTTGTTCGCGTTCGTGTCTTCAAGCTCGCCTGCGCGAATCTGCCCGTAGTCGACGATGCCGTCGGCGTTGCAGTCGGCGGACCATTCGATCAGACCCTTCCGCAGCCAGCCACCGTCCGGCATGTCATTCCATCCGCCCGATGCATATGTCTCCGCAACATCCTCAATTCCGCCGAAGTCATTGGCGCCCGGTGGTGCCCAAGCTTCGAACATCCACGGCTCGCCAGTCACCCATCTCCAATCACATCCCGGTTCACACGAGTTGGGTGGTTGGAAGGCGCCAATCCAGACAGTGCCGTTTCCCGCGAGAACCGCGGCGAACTGGTTCTCTTGCGAACTTGTAAGCGTCGCGAGGTGACCGTTCTGGTTCTCACACTGCACTTTCGCCACGCCCCAGGTCACAGCAGCGGTAGTCGTCGAATACCAATGCCCATTCCCGCCGTCCTCGACGCGCCACTGGACGGCGTCCTGCGCAACCGCGCTCGACCCCATTGCGACCGCGGTTGCAACCGATACGCGTGCCGTCCAGTGCTTCATGTCTCGTGACTCCTCTTGGGCGATCCTCGCACCCGCGGGGGACATCGCCGCGGCCTGCGCCGAGGCGGGGGATCCGCGGGACGTGACTCCATGCGCGCAGAACGCCGAAATCACGAGGAACAGCGCGCTCGCCGCGATGGCACGAGGCCTTCTCGGACGGAGAGCGGGATCGGCGAGGTCGAGGATCCGCGCCGCGGAGCGCTGGTTGAGGTTTGGCGTCATGGAGCGGGTGTCACGTTCGGATGGGATATCCACTTGTCGTCGATCCGTGCGCGGGCGCTGCCCTCTCTGGCTTCGCATGGGAGTCCGTCGCCGACTGATGTTGTCTTCCGGCGGGCGTTGTACGTCGTGAACGAAGGACCGGCGCGCCTTCGGCGCGCCGTCCCTCGACGCCTGTGTCACGAGATGACCACGACCCTTCGGTCACTTCGCTCCCTCAGGGCTCGTGGCACCCAACGGCCTTCGGCCGTTGGCCTCCGGTTTCCGGTCGGCTTCGCCGACCGGGTGCCACGACCTCGCGCGCCTTTGGCGCGCGAGGTCGTGGTCGCTCCGCGCTCCAAGCGTCGTGAGACGCCGCGCGGAGCGCGGCGGTCTTTCCTCGCGGCGGTCTTCTTCGTGCCGCTCGCCGCTGCGGCGGCTCGCTCTGGCGCGACCAAACGTCCAGCGCGACAACTGCCCGTGTACCCCTACAGCACGCCTCGCACGCGCGCGATCTCGTCGTCGAGCTCGGCCTCCGGCACGCCTTCCTCGCGCAGCACCTCGGCGAGCCGCGCACGCACGCGCTGCGCCACGAGGCGCGTCGCGCCCGCGCACTGCTGCGGCATGCGGCCCACTTCCGCAGCGAACACCGCGTAGGGCTGGCCGTCGATCGCGTGACGGCGGAAGATGTCGAAGTCGTCGCTGCGTCCCTCGCGCGCGAGTTCGTCCTCGGCGCGCGCGGTCGCCTCGCGCACGACCGCCAGCGCCCACGCGCGCTCGAAGTCCTGCTCGGCCGCCGCGCCGGTTCCAGGTCGCGCATCGAGCAGCTCGGCGGGCGCATTCGACCCCCGATCCTGCGCCCGGGCCCGGTCGCGCGCGATGCCCTGGCCGTAGAAGAGCATGCCGTTCATGAGCCAGCGGCGGAACCGCATCCCGCTTCTCGGCCATGCGCGCAGGTACTCCGCGTCCGAGAGCCTCGAGGCGAAGAAGCCGTGCACCAGTTCTCTCGGCTCGCCGAGGCGCGCGAGGCTCGAGCCCTTCACGAAGACCTCGAGCGGCTCCGCATAGCGCTGCATCACGTGTTCACGCGCCGCCCGCGCGCGTTCCGCGGCATCCTGAGCCTGTTTTTGTGCACCAACGCCACCGCGACCGACGTTGTCGCCCTCGTCCCCGAGCAGGGTCTCGAGGTACGTCGCGTGCGTGGTTGGAAACACCGACCGATCGGCCATGAATATCCGTCCCGTTCTCCGCCCGTGGGCGTGTGCAGGAGTTGCCTCCCGACGCTCCGGAGGCCGTCCCTTGTCCCGTTGGGCAACCTATCATGGTCCCCTTTCCCGGTGCCGCGCGCCGGGAGTTTCGAATCCATCGGAACCGAACAGAACCGAACGGAACCGAATCGCAGCGTCCACCATCGCCGAAGTCGCGAGACCGCCCGCAGAGTCACGCCAACGAGCAACCCCGACGAGAATCACCCCATGTCGAACACGAACCTCGCCAAGGACCTCAAGAACGTCTCCGAGAAGGACCGCAAGCAGATCGAGCAGGCGCAGGAGATGCTTGGGCCCGATCCGTCGACGATGGGCCTGATCAAGAACGTGTTCTGGGGCAACTTCCGCGAGGAGCTCGCGTTCCCGTACCCGACCGTCGCGGCCGAGGAGACCGCGAAGTGCGACCAGCTGCTCGCCGCGCTCGACCACTACCTGAAGACCGAGCACCCCTCGATCGAGATCGACCAGAAGCAGGAGATCCCGCAGTGGGTCATCCAGAGGCTGTTCGACCTCGGCGTGCTCGGCATGACGATCCCGGCGCAGTACGGCGGCCTCGGCCTCGGCATCACGAGCTACAACCGCGTCCTCGAGCGGCTCGGCCGCTCGTGCGGCTCGACGGCCGTGCTCGTCTCGGCGCACCAGTCGATCGGCTGCAAGGCCGTCATGCTCTTCGGCAACGACGAGCAGAAGAAGCGCTTCCTGCCCCTGATGGCGAAGTCGACCCTGAGCGCCTTCTGCCTCTCCGAGCCGAACGTCGGCTGCGACGCGGGTGGCCAGGAGACGCGCTGCGAGCTCAGCGCGGACGGCACGCACTACATCCTCAACGGCGAGAAGAAGTGGGCGACCTCGGGCGCCCTCTCGGGCCTCTTCACCGTGATGGCGAAGCAGAAGATCACCGATCCGAAGACGGGCAAGACGAAGGACGCGGTCACCGCGCTCATCTGCACGCCCGACATGGAGGGCGTCGACATCTTCAGCCGCAACCGCTCGAAGTGCGGCATCCGCGGCACGTGGCAGGCGCGCATCCGCCTCAAGAACGTGAAGGTTCCGAAGGAGAACCTCCTCTTCAAGGAGGGCAAGGGCCTCAACGTCGCGCTCACCTGCCTCAACTACGGACGCTGCACGCTTTCCGCAGGCATGCTCGGCGCCGCGCGCTACTCGATGGAGCAGGCGACGAAGTGGGCGAAGTCGCGCCACCAGTTCGACCGCGCGATCGGCGAGTTCGACCTGATGCAGGAGAAGGTCGCGCGCATGGCCGCGTTCGTCTACGCCGCCGACGCGATGCTCTACATGACCACCGGCTTCCTCGACCGCCACGACGAGGACATCATGCTCGAGACCGCGATGTGCAAGGTCTTCTGCAGCGAGTTCGGCTACCGCACGGTAAACGACGCGATCCAGTGCATGGGTGGCGAGAGCTACATGACGGAGAACCACGTCGAGCGCATGTGGCGCGACTCGCGCATCAACATCATCGTCGAGGGCGCGAACGAGGTCATGCACTCGTTCATCTTCGCCTACGGCTCGAAGCAGCTCGGCGAGTACCTGCTGAAGGTGAAGGCGAATCCGTTCGCGCACATCGGCACCGCCATGCAGGTCGGCGCCGAGCTCTTCCTCGGCGTCCGCCGTGGCGCGCCGAAGTCGTCGAGGGTGCATCCGCGCCTCCGCCATCTCGCCGACGACCTGATGGTGCGCATCCAGGAGCACAGCCACCACGTCAAGCTCATGTTCAAGGAGCACGAGGAGCGGCTCATCTCGAACCAGACGATCCAGGCGCGGCTCTCGATGAGCGCGCTGTGGATCCACGCGATGACCTGCACGCTCTCGCGCTGCGACGCGAACCTGCGCGCGGGCCTCGGGGGCCCGGCGATGGAGCGCGAGCTCGCGATCGTCGAGCACCTCTGCGCGATCGCGCGCAGCGAGCAGGCGATGGAACTGCGCGCGCTCTTCGTGAACACCGACGCGACGATGAAGAAGGCGGCGGCGGCGGCGTTCGCGGCCTCCGATCTCCTTCCGAACGCGAACTACTCGATCCCGGAGAAGACCCCGGACCAGAAGTACTTCGGCACGGGCCGCACGCCTGCGTCGCAGCAGGCGGGCATCCCGCAGTTCGGCTCGGGATCCGTCTACGCCGGCGACATGGCGGCGCTGAAATCGCACTGATATGGTTCCGTCCCGCGGCTTCCGGACGCAGCGCCGCGGATTCCGTCTTCCACCGTTTCCCGCACGACACCCGAGGTTCCGACAGCCATGAACGTCCTTGCTGAGATGCAGTCCTACGGCCACGAGCGCGTGGCATTCCACCACGACGCGAAGACCGGCCTCAAGGCGATCATCGCGATCCACTCCACGGTCCTCGGCAACGCCCTCGGCGGCACGCGCCGCTGGGCCTACGCCACTGAAGGCGACGCGCTGTACGACGTGCTGCGCCTCTCGGAGGGCATGACCTACAAGGCCGCCGCATCCGGCCTCCAGATGGGCGGCGCGAAGAGCGTCATCATCATGCCCGCGCAGGGCCAGCAGCCGACCGAAGCCGAGGCCCGCGCGATGGGCCGCTTCGTCGAGACCTTCGCCGGCAAGTACATCGCCGCCGAGGACGTCGGCGTGAGCCCGCAGTACTGCGACTGGATGGCGCACGAGACGAAGCACGTGATGGGCGGAAACACCGTCAGCCACGGCGGAGATCCGTCGCCGTACACGGCGCAGGGCTGCTTCAACTCGATGAAGGCGTGTCTCGCGCACACCGGCCGCAAGGTCGACTTCGCAAACCTTACCGTCGCGATCCAGGGCGTCGGCGCCACGGGCTACCGCCTCGCGAAGCTCCTTCGCGACGAAGGTGCCGCGGTGCTCGTCACCGACGTGCATGTGCCCACGATGAAGCGCGCCGTCGAGGAACTCGGCTGCGTCGCGCTTGGCAACGACCGCAACCTCTTCGAGGAGAAGGTCGACATCCTCGCGCCGTGCGCGCTCGGCGGCATCCTCGATGCCGGCACGATCCAGCACCTCAAGTGCGACATCGTCTGCGGCACCGCGAACAATCAGCTGCGCGATCCGGCGGCAGATGGCGAGATGCTTGCGCGCCGCGGCATCTGCTACTCGCCCTACTTCATCGCGAACGCGGGTGGTCTGATTCTCCTTGCGGGTCTCT
>JAJTGL010000005.1 GCA_021297795.1 Planctomycetaceae bacterium | reverse complement strand
GTTCGCGCCGTTTTCAAGAATCCGCTTTGCTTTTCGCAACCGCGACTTATGTTCCACAGGTCGATGCGCCCACGCCGTCCGGACGCCCGACGTGCCTATTGCTGCCGCCCGGCACTGGAGCCGGGGAGTTCGGCCGCATGGATCCTTCCGGTCAGTGGAGACCCAAGATGCTGAGTACTCGAACACTGCTTGTGAGCGGCTCGACCGCTGCGTTCATCATGACGGGGGCCGCCTTCGGGCAGTCCTGCGGCGATCCGAACACCGGAAGCTGCTGCGTCTCGAACACAACCCCGTTCTGCAACGACGCTGATTGCTGCACGCTGATCTGCAATCAGGACGCGTTCTGCTGCACCAACCAATGGGATCAGATCTGCGCGAACGCCGCAGCGACCCAGTGCACCGGCTGCCAGGGCGGTGGTGGCGGCGGCGGCAGCAGCTGCGGCGATCCGAACTCCGGCGACTGCTGCGCCGCGAACACGACGCCCTACTGCAGCGATGCCGATTGCTGCAGCCTCATCTGCGCGGCGGACGCGTTCTGCTGCAACAACACCTGGGACCAGATCTGCGCGAACGCCGCGCTCGCCTCCTGCGCCTCCTGCGGTGGCGGCGGTGGTGGCGGCGGATGCGATCCGAAGACGAACACCGAGGTCTTCGTCGGACCGAACGCCTTCTCGACGTCGCTCGGCATCGGCAACCTCGACCTCACCGGCATCTGCGATCCGGGTACCTACGGCGATGACGTCCTCTACAACACGCGGTACTACTTCTTCAACGCGCCCGAAACCGCGACCTACCGCGTGAGCACCTGCAATCAGGCCCAGTGGGACACCCGTCTCGCCGTCCTGACCTCGTGCGACCCCGCGTCGGCGATCGCGTGCAACGACGACGGTGCAGGCTGCGGCGCCTTCACGTCGATCCTGAACTTCTCGGCGACGGCTGGAACGCAGTACATCATCGCCATCGGCGGCTACGCCGCGGCGAACATCGGCACCGGCACCGTCATCATCGAGATTCCGCTCGCCTGCGGCGATCCGGCCGCTGGCGAGTGCTGCACGGCCCAGACGGGCACCGCGGCCTGCAACGATGAAGCCTGCTGCACCTCGGTGTGCGCGGCGGACTCGTTCTGCTGCGACACCGAGTGGGATCAGGTCTGCGCCGATGCGGCCGCCTTCCTCTGCGGTGCATGCGGCGCGGGTAGCTGCAAGCTCGACGTCGGCACGGCCACCGAGACCGAGGCCTGCGGCGAGGACCTCAACGGCGGCTGCAACGGCGGCGGCGCGGCGGAGCTCGCGAATGTCGGCGACACCATCGCCGGCACCTTCTGGGCAGACGCCAACATCCGCGACACCGACTGGTACGTGCTCGAGCTCACCGAGCCGACCGAGGTCACCGTCACCATCAAGTCGAACATGCCGTGCTTCACGGCGTTCGTCGATCTCGCCTGCTCGGGCATCGTCGGCACGCCATCCACTGGCAACTGCGGTGGCTCGACCACCTACTGCTTCGCTCCGGGCAGCTACTACATCGTGGCCCTCCCCTCGGTGTTCGCAGGCTTCCCCTGCGGATTCGAGTTCGGCAACGACTACACCATCGCCGTCACCGGCATCGCCTGCGACGATCCTTCGCCGCCGAACGACCTCTGCGCGGAGGCGACCGTGGCGACGCTCGGCGCGAATCCGTTCAACAACGCGGCCGCCGGTACCGACGTGTCGACCCCGACCTGCGGCTTCAACGGCGCGCCGTTCCTCAAGGACGTGTGGTTCACCTTCACGCCCGCGACGAGCGACGACTACACCCTCGAGACCTGCACGGGCGCTGGCGCGTTCGATACGGGTATCGAGGTCTATGACGCGTGCCCGGAGAACGGCGGCGTCCTCCTCGGCTGCAACGATGACGGAACGGGTTGCCCCAACTTCTCGTCGAACCTGAGCATCGCGCTCACCGGCGGCGTCACCTACACCATCCGCGTCGGCGGCTGGCAGGGTGCGACCGGTGCGACCGACCTCAACATCTCGGCGGGCGGCGGTGGTGGCGGCGTGGCGAACGACACCTGCGAGACGGCGACCGACCTCACCGTCGGCAGCACGCCGTTCAGCAACGTCGGCGCGACGGGTCTCACCCCGGCATGCACGAAGTTCGGTAGCAGCAATGTCTACAACGACATCTGGTACTCGTACACGGCCGACGGCAACGGCGACTGCACCATCTCGCTCTGCGGAGCGAGCTATGACTCGAAGATCGCGGTCTTCGACGGCTGCAGCGGCGCGCTCCTCGCGTGCAACGATGACTTCTGCGCGCTTCAGTCCGAACTCACCTTCGCGGCGACCTGCGACACGACCTACAAGGTCTGCGTCGGCGCCTGGGGTGCGGGCGGATTCGGCTCGGGCAACATCGTCCTGACCCAGCTCGGCAAGTGCAGCGTTCCGTGCCCCGCCGACCTCGACGGCGACGGCTTTGTCTCTGCGGCTGACCTCTCGGCCCTCCTGGGCAACTGGGGCAACAGTGGCGTCGGCGACATCGATGGCGACGGCTTCGTGAACGCCGCCGACCTCTCGGCGCTCCTCGGCTCGTGGGGACCGTGCAGCTGAGCCTCGTACTTCAGCGCCCGTAGCCGCTAGGCGGCGAGGGCCGAGAAGTTTCGAGAAGACAGTGAAACCACGCGGAGTCCCCGGCCTTTGGCCGGGGACTCCGTCTTTTTGTAGGCGGCATTCGGTTCGTCGACCTTGCCGCCCGTGGACTCGTGGACAATCCTCCACGATCCGTGCGGGCTTCTCTGAAACCTGCCGACGCACGTCCATCGCCTGCGTACCTCCCTTCGCTCCATGCGCCCCACCCTTTCAGACCTCCTCCGTCGCCTCCGCGTCGTTCACAGCACGACCGCGGCCGCGCTCGCGCTCCTGACGGCCTTCGCATCGGCTTCGCCCGCCTCTGCCCAAACCTGCAACTCGACGCTGTCGTGCGTGGTCGTGCACTCGACCCCCGGCTGCAACAGTGCGACCTGCTGCTCGAACGTCTGTGCGCTCGACCCGAGCTGCTGCACCGGTCCCTGGGACTCGGACTGCGTCAACTTCGCCAACCAGCTCTGCGTGGGCTACTGCGGCGCGACCGCGAGCGGTCCATGCACTGCACCGCACAACAATCCCGGCTGCGACTCGGCCAGCTGCTGCACCGCGGTCTGCGCGGGCGACCCGTTCTGCTGCTCCACGCGATGGGACGCGACCTGCGCCGCGAGCGCGTCGTTCCTCTGCGGCGGCACGCCCGGAACCTGCGGCTCGCCGAACCTCGGCAGTTGCTTCGAGACCCATGCGACCGGTGCCTGCAACGACGTCGTCTGCTGCAACGCAATCTGCGCGCTCGATCCCTCCTGCTGCCAGGGGCCATGGGACATCTTCTGTGTTTCAGCGGCGCAGGAGATCTGCGTCGGAGGTTGCACGCCGTTCGTCGAACGCGATGCGCAGGCCGAAACCGAGATCTGTCCCTTCAACGAGAACGATCCCTGCTACGCGCAGTCCGGCGGTACCCCGCAGATCGTGCTTGCGAACCGGCAGATCGCAGGTGCGATCGGGAAGAGCCCGGATGCCGGCACCCCGACCGACGTCGATGTCTACCGCTGCACCCTCGTCGACTCCAACGGCGACGGAGGCGTGAAGGTGTCGATGCGCTTCGCCTCGAGCCCGGTCGCGTGGGCCGCCATCGTCCCGGACACGGCCTGTGCGGCGCCGTCGAGCCAGCTCATCAAGGTGGCGAGCCAACTGTGCGTCGAGTCGGAGAGTCCGACCGTCTGCCTTCCGGCGGGCAGCTATCGCATCATCGTGGCCGGCGGCACCTTCCCGACCATCGGCGGTTCGGAGCTCACGTGCACCGCCGCCAACAAGTACACGCTCATCCTCGAGACGGTCGACGTCTGCGGCAACGGCTGTGGAACCGCGACGGGCTCCTGCTTCACGCCACGATCGAGCGGCGGCTGCGGCAACCAGTCGTGCTGCAACGCGGTCTGCGCGCAGGATCCGTTCTGCTGTAGCGGCGAATGGGACGCGACGTGCGTCGCCCGAGCCGGGCAAACCTGCCTGACCGGGCCTCCGGCGAACGACCTCTGCGCCTCGGCGCTTCCGCTTGTCGCCGGCAACAACGCCTTCAACACCCTGCGCGCTGGCACCGAGGCTCCGCAGCAGTCGAAGGCATGCCAGGCGACCAATTTCATCCGCGACGTCTGGTTCCGATGGACGGCCGACAAGACGGGTTCGGTCGAACTCGAGACCTGCGGTTCATGGTTCGACACCGTGCTTGCGGTCTACTCGGGTACGTGCACCGCGCCGGTGCTGGTGACGTGCAACGACGACGGTGAACTCTGCGTCGGCATCAACGCCAGCCGGGTCACCTTCGATGCCGTGTGCGACACGCAGTACCTCATCCGCGTCGGACAGGCGACTTCGACCGGCGGCGAGACGCTGCTCATCGCGACCCTCCCCAACGGCACGTGTGCCGAATGCCCGGCCGACTTCGATGGCGACGGGCAGGTCGCGGCGTCGGATCTCTCGTTGCTTCTCTCCGCGTGGGGAACCCCGGCGCGCGACATCGACGGCGATGGCACGACGGGCGCGTCCGACCTCTCGCTGGTGCTCGCGACCTGGGGCGCCTGCCCGTGAGCGCGTAACCGCGAACGGGATCACTCCTGCGAGGCGGTGTCGGCGGAGAGCTTTCGCCGCATGATCTTGCCGGTCGGATTGCGCGGGAGTTCCTTGAGCAGCCGGATGTCGCGCGGCACCTTGAACCCGGCGATGTGGTCGCGGCACCACGACTTCAGGGCTGCCTCGTCGAAGGACGCTCCCTCCTTCAGTTCGACGAATGCAAGCGCAACCTCGCCGCGCATCGTGTCGTGCATGCCGATCACGGCGGAGTCCTTCACCGACTCGTGTCGGTTGAGAACCTCCTCGATCTCGCGAGGGAAGACGTTCTCACCACCGATGATGAGCATCTCCTTGATGCGCCCCGTGATCGACAGGAAGCCGTTCTCGTCGAGTCGTCCCATGTCGCCGGTCTTGAAGTAGCCGGCGTCGTCGAAGACGGCCGCCGTCTCGTCGGGAAGGTTGAGGTAACCCTTCATGATGTTCGGACCCTTCATGCGGACCTCGCCGTCCTCGTTGGGACCGAGGAGCTTTCCGTCCGGCCCGACGATGCGCTGGTCGATCCCCGGCAGCGCGCGACCGACGCACTTGCGCCGCTGCTCGTGCGGCCGACACCAGTTGGTCACCGGTGCGGTCTCGGTGAGGCCGTACCCCTCGTTGATCTCGATGCCGAAACGCTCGCGGAAACCGTCGTAGACCGCCTCCGGCAGCGGCTCGCCGCCCGAGACCGCGAAACGCAGGCTCTTGAGATCGTCCTTGCCGGCATCGCGGAGGAGGCGCAATGCGTTGTACATCGACGGGATGGCGACCAGCGCGGTGGGCCGGTGCTCCTTGGCAAGCTCGATGAGCTTGCGCGGGACGAACCTCGCCGTGTACACCGCGCTCGCGCCCGTCGCGAGCGGGAGCATCGTGAGCACCGTCAATCCGAAGGAGTGGAACTGCGGAAGCACGCCGAGGATCCGGTCCGACGGACCGAAGTCGACCCACTCGGCGGCCTGACGGACGTTCGCGCCGATGTTGCCGCCGGTGAGCATCACGCCCTTCGGACGGCCGCTCGTGCCCGAGGTGTACAGCACGACCGCAACGTCGTCTCGCTGCAACGGATTGCCGAGGCGGACGGGCGGGATGCCCTTGAACTTCATCCGGTCGAGGCGGATCTCGGCGAGACCCGGGATGGACCCACCGATGTGGTCGAGCATCGGTCCGATGGTGACGACCGCGTCAAGGCCGGCATCGCGAGCGACGTACTCGAGATCGCTTCTCGAGAGGAGGAAGTTGATCGGGACAAGCGTCCGACCGAGGGTCCACGCCGCGATGGCGGTCGCGGGGAAGGCGCCGGAGGTCGGGAGCAGCACGCCGATCCGTTCGGCGCGCGACGATTGCTCGATCGCCCGCGCGATGTGCCACGAGACGACCATGAGGTCGATCCCCCGCCAGCGCCGCACGTCGTCGATGACGACCGTGCGGAAGGGACGGAGGAGGAGGTTGCGTCGGATTGCGGAGAGGAGTTCCATCGGACCTCGATTGGGTTGATCCCGTCGTCGGTGCGGCACCACCGTTCGGCGGAGCATGCGGATCCCGCACGTGTGTGGCGCGGAGAGCAGTCGCCCCGCGCGGCAAGTAGAGTACCCGCTCGATGGAGAACCACGCAGCCATCACCTCGTCCGCGACGCAGCCCGCCTTCCCGGATGCGAAGGCGCGCGCGATGGCGCTTGCGAGGCGACTTTCGCTCGTCGCATGCCTCGCGCTCGCCGCCTGCGGCGGCGACGACGGCCGCTCGGCGCTGGTCGACGCCGGTGACGCGTACGCACAGGCAGCCTACGGACGGGCCGTCGAAAGCGCGCGCCGCGCCGCGCGCACCGCAAGCGGTGTCGAACTCGATCGCGCCCGCTACATCGAGGGACTCGGCGAATGGAAGCTCGGCCGAGCCGCTCCGGCGGCAACGCTGCTCGCGCAGGCCGGGGAGTCCAAGGACCGAAATCTCGCCTCCGACGCGCTCGTCAGCCTTGGTTCGCTCGAGATCCAGCGTTCGGAGTTCGACGCCGCCGGTCGCGCCTACGAAAGAGCGGGCGAACTGCTCGAGGGCACCGAGCGCCGGAAAGCCTTCGGCGTCGCCATGCGCTGCTACGAACGCGCCGGTCTTCTCGGCGAATCCGAGCAGCTTCGGACGCGCGCCGGTCTTCCACCGAGCGATGCCCAGATCGCGGCGGCCCGCGATGCGGATCGCATGACGCAAACCGAGGCAAAAGAAGGTGCGAAGGAAGGCGCGAAGAAAGGCGCGAGGGAGGGCGCACGTGGGACCGTCTCGGGCACGCCCGAGGCGCAACGCGCTCCGACCCGCGCCGAGGTCGAGGGACGAAACGGCATCGGATCGAAGACGTCGACGTCGAAGCAGCGATTCGCGATCCAGGCCGGTGCGTTCAGCGATGAAGCCCGTGCGCGCGCCGTTGCGAGGGATGTGGCCGCGCGCGCGATGGGCACGGCGCTGGGCGCACCGCGCATCGTCGAGAAGGACTCGGGTGGCCGACGCGTGTATGTGGTCCAGATCGGTTCGTTCGACAACCGGATCGAGGCCGGAAAGGCGATGTCGCCGTTCTCGAAGATGACCTTCACGGTCGAACCCTACGTCGAGTAGCGCGCGACGCGTGCGCCGCGCCGCCACACGCGATCACCGATTCATCATGAACTGCGACGTCCGGACGAGGTACGTCTCGATCTCGCGCCGCGCGAGCTCGTCGAGCGCGTGCTCGCGCACGACCATCGCGAGAGCGGCGAGCGCGTTCTCGAGCCACGCGTCGCGCGCGGACTGATCGATCGGAAACCGCATGTGGCGGGCGCGCAGCCTCGGGTGTCCCTTCCGCATGGAGTATTCGGCGGGGCCGCCGAAGAACTGCGTGAGGAACTCGCGCATGTCGCGCACCGCCTCGCTCTCGGGCCCGAGGTCCTCGGGGAACATCGACCGTATGCGGGCATCGCGATCGATCCCTCGGTAGAGCTCGGCCGCGAGCCGTGCAAAGGGTGCGGGACCGAGTCGCTCGAAGAGCGTCGTCGCTGGGGGCGTGTTCGACGCAAGGCCATCCGGGGCGTGCATCGAGGCAGCCTACGTGCCCGATCCGCCCCGAGCACGTCCTGGGGCCCGGCGTTTCGCCGGAAAGCGCAGTCGCCGGGCATGAAACCGCCATCTCGGTGCGTATATTCGCTCCATGCACCCGCTCGCCTCCGCATTCCTCGTGCCGTGCGCCGTGCTCGTTCAGGCGGTGCCGCCGGTTTCATCGCCGGCGCCGTCGACCCCGCCGCCGGATGTCGCGATTGTGCCGGGTGGCGGTGCGCCTGCGCGCGCTCCCGCGACCGGATCGATGCTCGTCGATCGCTACCGGTCCGCCGAGGTCGAGACGCTGCTTGCCCGTCCGGATGTGCGCGACGCGAAGGATGGATCCCGCGACGCCGCGCGCCTTGCCGCGATGCGGCTCGAGCGCGAAACCGAGGTCGTGCGCGCCTCGATGCGCGAGCTCTGCCGAACCGGACTTGCGAAGGATGCCTCGAAGGAATCTCGCGCACAGGCGCTCGAGACGCTGCGTGGCCTGCGTGGCCCGATCGAGCTCGGCGAGGCGTTGGTCGCCCTCGAGGGCAACGCCAACACACCCGATCTCCTCGCGCGCGACCGGGAGGTGCGCCGGGCGCTCCTCCTCGCGCTCGCCGAGGACGAGTCCTTCGGTCAACCCGCGCTTGTTCGACTCGGCGTGACCGCCGGCGAGAAGGTGCGCAACGACGCGGTCGCCGCCCTTCCTGCGCGGATCTCGCCGGATGCCGAGCGAGAGGTCGCGCATCATCTCGCCGGCGATCGCGAGCTCTTCGTCAATCGCGCCGCCGGCATCGCCGGCGCGCACGCCGGCGCAGGCCTGATCCCATCGCTCATCGCCGCGCAGTCGACTCCGCCACGCCAGAAGCGCGGCGACGAGGCGTGGATCGCACTCGGAAAGTCGGTGTCCTACATCGCGGGCGCCGTACCCGTCGTCGGCGATGCATCCGGTGCGTTCCAGCCGATTGCGGGCACCATCTTCGAAGGCAGCGTGCTTCGCATCATGGAGTCGGTCGTCGTGATCTACCGCACGGAGGTCTACTACAGCCTTCGCCGCGTGGTCGAGCGCGAGACGGGTCAGCCTGCGCCCGCCTTCGGTTGGGATCAGCAGCTGTGGATCCGCTGGTACGAGCAGGATTTCCCGAGGCTCGCGGCGGCAGCCGCCGCGCGGCGCAGTCATGAGGAAGTGCTTGGCAGCACGCGCAGCGAGCCCGATGCGGCGGGCGTCGAGCGCTGAATCGCGTTGATCCGCATAGCCTCTCTCGCGCGCGTCAACGCGTGAGCTCGAGGAACGCGACGCGCCCCTCGGCGAGCACCGTGCGCGCACCCTTCGCATCCACGCGCTCGACGCGCACCGGCACGGCTCGGCCGAGTGCGAAGTTCGTCTTCATGCCGGCGGCGACCGGGATCCGGTCAGCCACGATGTCCGCGACCTTCGTCTGCAGTTCAGGGCCCGAGGAAATGACCTCGATGCGACCGCCCCGCGGCTCATCGCGCGACGGAAGACGCGGTTCACGCACCACGAGCTTCCCGTGCCGGATGATCGAGCCCGACGGGCGCTCATCGTTCCAGACGTCGAGCGACGCCTTGTCGGCGTAGAACACCCGCGTCACCTCGCGGTCGGCCGCCACGGCGGCCGCTTCGTCGCTCATCCCCTGCTCCCACGGAGATCCTCCGCAGCCCGAGAGCATCGTCGCCATCAGCGCCGGGAGCAGGGTGGAAAGGACAAGTCCGCGAATCCGCATGTCTTCCTTGTCGGACGGCGGGCCGTCGCGGTCGAGGATTTCCCGCGTGCTGCCACGCAGGCTCCCCGCCGAAGGTTGGTCTGTAGGGGCGCGCCCCCGGTCCGCGTGCGAGACGCGGCGCACCGTTCCGGACGTCAGCCAAGTCCGCGCACGACCTCGTCGAGCCGGTCCACAAGCCCTGGAGTCGTATGGAGGTGGCAGGACACGCGCACGTGCCAGCGCCCCTGCCATGCGATCACCGGGATCTCGATCCGCGCGTGGTCGTAGAGATGCGCCTGCATCGCGGTCTCCGATGCGAACGCCGCCTGCGCCTTCTCCGGCACCGGGATCGCGGCCATCGCGGCGAGAAGGCTTCCGTCGAGCGGACTCAGCGGGACGACGTCCCAGCGTCGGACCAGTTCCCGGTGCGACCACGCCGCGAGCTCGTGGTTGTGTTGCCGCACGCGATCCCATCCGAAGCGATCGAAGAAGCGGATCGCCGCGGGTGCGACGAGCCACGGCGTCATGTCGCGCGTTCCCTGCCAGTCGAACTCCCGGGTCAAGCCCTCGCCGTAGCGATGGCTGGTCGCGATGGGTCGCAGTTCGGAGGCGAACTCGGGCGACGCGACCACGATGCCGCAACCCTTCGGCGTGCAGCACCACTTGTGCAGGTTCCCGGTGTAGGCATCGCACGGAATGCGATCGATCGCCAGTGGAATCGAGCCGGGCGCATGCGCACCGTCGACGAGCACGCGGATGCCGCGTCGCTGCGCCTCGCGGCCGAGCTCCTCGACCGGAACGATGAGCGCCGTGGGACTCGTGATGTGATCGACGAGAAGGAGCCGCGTGCGTCCGTTGAACGCCGCAACGACCGGCGCGACGAAGTCGTGTGATCCTTGCACCGGAAGCGGAATCGTCAGCTCGCGCAGCACGATGCCGAACTCGTCCGCGAGCCGCCGCAGCGACTGCCGCATGGCGCCGTACACGTGGTTGATGCAGACGACCTCATCACCCGCGCGCCAACGCATCGACCGCAGCACCGCGTGCACGCCCTCGGTGGCGTTGGTCACGAAACCCAGCCTGTCCGGAGAGGTGCCGACGAATCGCGCGACCGATTCGCGCGCGGATGCGAGCAGCGTGTCCATCCGACGGCCAATCATCTCGATCGGCCGCGCCTCGATCTCTCGGCGTACGCGATCCTGCTCGGCGAGGAGCTCGAGCGGCGTCGACCCGAAGCTCCCGTGGTTGAGGAACGTGTACGAACGATCCAACGGAAAGAGCGACGCGAGATCGCCGTCTGCGACTGGTGAGGGCGGTGCGTCGAAACTCATCGCCCGAAGGTACCGGAGACGGGCGCCCAACCTCCCGGCCCCCGAAGGCCCATCGAGGGCTTCCGACAGCCATCAAGGGCTCCCGAACCCGCGCATCGGCCGTCCTCCGTCTCGGGAACCTGTCTCCGCCAGCACCCCCGAAGCCCGCGCCGCGGGCCGCAAACCGTGCATCTGTCGAAACTTGCGACTTCAGCACGCCTCCCCCTTGCGGACGGAACCTGTTTGGGCGAACATCTGCCAAACAAAATTTGCAGGCCCGACCGAACAGGAGCCGAATACAGGACTCGGCAACGGGAACACGCCGGCGCGAACACGCGCAGCACCGACACCGAAACCAGAGATCACGACACCGCACGATTGAACGCAGGATTGAACGCAGGATTGAACGCAGGATTGAACGCACGTCATGCACTCGGACCGCACACAGCCCCTTGAGCCTTCGCACGCGGAACAGTTCCGCCGCGACCTCTGCTTCGGAGCGCGTGCTGGCGAGCATCACGTCGACCACGACTTCACCACCATCCCGGTTGGAGAGCCGGTGATGGAGACCGCCCATGATCGGCGACGCGCTCTCTCAGGGCGCGTCGTCTCCGGCATTTCCGCGGTGCATGCACCGATGGCGATGTCCGGCGATCTGGAGCGGATCGTCGACCGCACGAACGAACCGGCCGCGCGTATCGCGGACGCTCGCTTCGGCGGTCCACTTCAGTTTCCACGTCCGCGGGGGAATCGCTGGCACGGAAACGACCAGGCGGGCGCTCGCGCATCCCGATGCGCGCATGCGTCAAGAGGGCGCGCCATCGCGCGCGCTCGTTCAACGAGAGGAGATGCGGACATGCTCGACGGAAACAGGATGCCGAACAACGGCGCGACGGATTGCACGACGACCCTGACGGCGATCGCGGCTTTCAGGACACACGCCGCGCGTGCGATCGCGCAACCGGCCAACACCTGCGATCTCACCAGCCCGAGCGACGCGTACGGCGAATGGCCGCTCGTGATGATCGGGCCCGGCGGCTCGTACACCCGTCGCTACGTCGCCGATGCCGAGCGCATCGTTCGTCTCGACGCGCGTCTGAGCCATGCAGCCGAGCCGGCGCGAGTTTCGCGCGCCGCACTTCCCGTCCGTCTCTTCACGCGATTTCGCGACCGTTTCGCCGAAGTCGCCTTCGAGATCTTCTCCACGCGGTCAGTCGACGACGTCGACGACGTCGCTGCAGCCTTCGCGACGAACGCCGACGAGTCCGATCCTTCCACGCGCGCTCACTCCGAGACGCCGCTTCTGTTCGCGAACCACCTTTCCGAGAGCACCCGACATGAACCTGACTCCGAAGCAACTTCGCGTCCTTCGCATGATCCACGACTCGCGACGAACGCAGGGGTACTCGCCGACCATGCAGGAGATCGCCGATCAGCTCGGCGTCAGCAAGGTCACGGTGTTCGAGCATGTCGAGGCGCTCATCGGCAAGGGCGCGCTGGTCCGGGACAAGAACAAGGCACGCTCTTTGTCGATTGCGCCTGAGTTCGAGTTCCCGAGCGCCATCTTCGGCGACGGCGACGAGATGCCCGCGCGGCAGCTCCACTCGGATGCGCCCGCGTCGATCGGCTCGCAGTCGTCCTCGGACGCGGTCGTCGCAACCTTGTCGTTCCCGCTCGTCGGCAAGGTGGCCGCCGGCTACCCGATCGAGAAGTTCGCGCAGGAGGAGACGCTCGCCCTCGACGAACTCTTCGCGCCGAGGCGTGGCGCGGGCAAGGTCACGGGGGGCCGCGTCGGCCAGCGTGGCGACACCTTCGCACTGCAGGTGGACGGCATGTCGATGCGCGACGAGGGCATCCTCGACGGCGACTACGTCCTCGTCGCGCGGCGCAACACTGCCCGTGACGGCGAACGCGTCGTGGCGCTCCTTCCGAACGGAGAGACCACGCTGAAGACGCTCTACCGGGAGGCCGACGGCCGAATCCGGCTCCAGCCCGCCAACCCCGACTTCGCGCCGATCATCGTCGATCGCTGCGAGATCCAGGGCGTCGTCATCGGAGTCATGCGCCGCTACTGAGCGACACGCGATGACAGACTTCAACACGCAGGCTGGCGCGCGTCTCGGACGCGCGCCAGTTTCGTTCGCCCCGACCAGCCGCCCCGACGAGCCACCTCGACCTGCACAGCGGCCTCGCCTCAGCCCCGAAGCTCGCGGATCGCCGAAAGCGCGGCGTCCGCCACGTCGGCGCCCGCGCGCTTCGCTTCGGTCATGCGACGGACGATCGCGCTGCCGACGATCGCACCGTCCGCCTGGCGCGCCACCGCCTCGACGTGCGCTCGGGTCGAAATGCCGAAGCCGGCGGCGATCGGTGCGCTGCTCACGGCCCGGATCGCCCGGACGCGCGCGTCGATCTCGGGAGCGTCGTTGCGCTCACCCGTGACACCGGCGCGTGCGAGGAGATAGACGAACCCCGTCGAGACACCGGCGAGCGTCGAGAGCCGATCGACCGGTGTCGTCGGAGAGACCAGCGCGCAGTACCCCGCGCCACGCGCGGCCGCGAGCGCTGAAAGTCGGCTTGCGTCGGCCGGATCTGCGTCGGGCACGATGAAGCCCGCGAAACCCGCAGACACCGCCTGCTCGATGAAGCGCTCCGCTCCGATCCGCTCGACGATCGAGACCGACACCATCGCGAGGATCGGCGCGCGCAACTTCAGGCGCGCCACCAGTTCGAAGACCCTCGCGGGGGTCGTCCCGGCGAGCAGCGCGTGGTGCATCGACTCGGCGATCACCGGGCCGTCGGCGATCGGATCGGAGAACGGGAAACCGATCTCGACGAGATCAGCACCAGCGGCATCGATGCCCGCGAGGACGCGCTCGGTGGTGGCGGGGTCCGGGTAGCCCGCAGTGACGAACGGCATGAGTGCGCCGCGCCCCTCGCTCCGCGCTCGCGCGAACGCCGCCCGGATCGCTCCCGCGCCACCGATGGCGGCGTCCTTGGAAACACGCGTCGACTCGTCGCTGCCGTGGGCCATGAACGGCAGGATACGGCCTCGCTCACTTCGTCGCAGGCGCGGCGAATCCGAGCGCCCGGAGTTTCGCGAGGGCGTGGTCGGCGACGGCGCGTGCCGCGCGCTCGGCGTCGTCCGCCGCCGCGGGTGGGATCTCACGGCGCGCGGTCGCGCGATAGCGATCGGCCAGCGCCCAGCTCGTGGTGCTCGCGTCGTCGCCATGGCGCGGGATCACGTGCAGGTGGAGGTGCCGCACGGCCTCGTTGAACGTGATCCCGTAGGTACGCTCGGCGCCGGTGACCGCACGCACGGACTCGGCGATCGCCGCAAGGATCGGACCGACCTCCGCGGCCTCTTCCGGCGAGAGCGCATCGAGCCCGGAGCGATGCTCGCGTGTCGCGACCATCATCCAACCCGCGATGGGCACCGGATCGAGGTGTCGGAGCAGGACCCATCGCGGGCTCTCGAGATAGACGGTCTGCGCGGCGGGGCAGAAAGGGCACTTTCCATCGACGGCGATTGCCATGGCGAATCCTCGATCGAACTCTCGGTTCCGACTGCACGTGCGGACGATCGGCGTGCACCGATCAGACCTTGAACCCGCTCGGTCCACCGTCCTTCAGGTACTTGTCGGCGATGGCCTTGGTGAGATCGACGTCGCAGATGTTGGCGAGCGTCGCAAGCCATGCGATCACGTCGGCGAACTCCTCCTCGAGGTTCGCCTGATCGAGCTTGCCCCGCTCGCGATTGGCGATCGCGTGCGCCAGCTCGCCGACCTCCTCGACGAACCAGAGGTAGGTGGCGGGCGCGCCCCGCGCGCTGTCGGTGGCGTAGTAGCGGTCGCGAATGAGCTGCTGGAACTCGGATATTTTCATCGTGGGGATCTGCATCGCGGGGATCTGCATCGCGGGCCTCACGTCGGTGGACGGGGTGGAATGAACGGCCATGTTCGGGCGGGAAAGAAAGAGGGCCCCGCTCTCACGGGGCCCAAGCGTCCACGGCGGGATTTGAACCTGCAACCTTTGCCTTCGGAGGGCAACGCTCTATCCAATTGAGCTACGCGGACAAACGGGTTCGGACGAACCTTGGCGCAGTGTAGCACCCCCGCGCAGCCGCGAAAGCCCCGTACACTCGCGCCCTCCGTGTCCGAGAGCCAGACCGCATCCCCTTCCGGCACCGTCCCTTCGGGCGCTCCGCGCGACGTCGTCGTCGGCGCCATTCCGATCGCGGCCCTCACCTTCCTCTGCTCGCTCGGAACCGGCATCCTCTGGAACGCGCTCTACTTCATCGCTGAGCGCGAGTACGGCTTCACCAGGACCGACAGCCTGCTCCTCGCGTTCCTGAACGGCATCCTCTACACCATCGTCGCGATGCGCGCGGGCCCGACCGTGCGCGCGCTCGAGCGCCGGATGACGCCGCGTGCGGCGCTCGCGCTCGTCCTGCTCGTCCAGGCCGCGCTCGCACCGCTCGTCCTCGTTCCGTCGGTTGCCGTCCTCTGGTGCTCCGCCATCGCGATGACGGCTCTGGGGGCGCTGCAATGGCCGATCGTCCAGTCGTTCCTCGCGTCAGGCCGACACGGCAGCGCCATGCGCAACGCGATCGGCTGGTGGAACGCCTCCTGGATGCTCGCGACCGCGATCGGCCTCGCCCTCGCAGGGCCACTCGAGGCCGCCGACCTCACGCGGTGGGCGATCCCGATGCTCCTCCCCGTCAACCTGTTGGCGCTCCTCTTCCTCGCGCGCTTTCCGGCACGGCCCGCAGCGCACGACCCGGCGGCGGCGGCCCGGCACGTACCTCCCACCTATCGCCCGCTCCTCGCGGCGTCGCGTGTCCTTCATCCGATGGGCTACCTCGTGATCGGTGCGCTCTCGCCGATCCTGCCCTACCTCTTCGACAGCCTCGCGACGCCGAAATCAGTACAGGCACCGATCGGCGCCACTTGGCACGTCGCGCGGCTTCTCGCGGTGATCGTTCTCTGGCAGACCGCGTTCTGGCATGGCCGTGCCACGAGCCTCATCGCGGCGGGCGTCCTCCTCACCGCGGGATTCGCCTGTGCCGTCGCTGCGCCGAACGAATGGGGCCTCGTCGCAGGCCTGTTCGCCCTTGGGCTCGGGCAGGGTGCGATCTACTACAGCGCGATCTACTACGGCCTCGCGGTTGGAGCAGGTGAGGTCGACGCGGGCGGCATCCACGAGGCGCTCGTCGGCGCGGGCTACTTCATGGGGCCGGCGATCGGCCTTGCGACCTACTCCCTCGACGCAGGCACGCCCGTGTTCATCGCCGGCGTCGTCGGGGCACTCTGCGTGGGCGGCGTCGTCGCGGTCGCGCGGGGCGCACGGGCGAGAAGCCAATCGACCGCCTGAGCGATCACCTCGCCGACGACAAGCGTGTGACCCTCGTTCTCGACGACCACGACCTCGATCGCATCGCCGCGTTCGCGTGCTGCCTCGACGGCCGCACGCGTCGACGCGAGCGGAAAGAGCGGGTCGAGCGCGGCAAGGAAGACGATCCGCGGGGGCACATCCACCTTGCGCGCGAGATCGGCGAAGCCTGCGATGCAGACGGCACCGTTGATCGACTCGGGACGGAGCACCGCGAGTCGCGACGCGGTCGCGGCGCCGAGCGAGTGGCCGACGAGTCCCACCCGCGCTGGATCGAACGGCACGTCCTTCGCCAGTTCCTCGAGGAACTTCGGCAGCACGTTCGGACTGACTCCGAACGGGATCGTGGGTGGGCACACGACCGCGATACGCCGCTCGCGAGCGAGATCGAGCAGCCGCCCTCCACCGTAGCCATCGAAGAAGAGGTTCTCGTCGCCGCCCGCACCGTGGAACGCGATGACAAGCGGGAAAGGTCCCTCGCCTTCGATCCCCTCACCTCCGATCCCCTCGCCTTCGGGGATGTACTGCCGTATGGGAAGTTCGGTCCCGAGCACGCGGACGATCCGCCATCGATCGCCTGCACGCGCGTACGGTCGCTTGCCCGCCTCGACGAGATCGAGTTCTTCCGCAACGGCTGCGGCGAGGTCGATCGGCTGCGCGAGACCATCGGCGCTCTTCCCGCGATCGAAGGACCCGAACGCGAGCTCGTGGCGCGCCTTCAGGGAGGCGAGGGTCGATGGATCGACGTCGGCCCTCTCGGCGACGCGCGCGATCCGCTCGCCGAGCGCCGCGCCGAGCGCGATGGGATCCTCCGCGAAGGCGTGGAGCCGACCGATCGGTCGATCGCCGGAGTCGGGCATGCGCGCGAACACGTCGACCGTGCCCGCCGCGAGAGGTGGATCGATGGGGATGGTGAGCGTCGGCGTGGCGGCATCGTCGGCAGGAGTCGTCCGGAGCGCATCGGCCAAGACCACGATCTCCCGCGATCCCTGGCGGAGCACGATGTGCGTGGGAGGAGAGCCGCCGGGCAAGCCCTCGAGCGCGATTGCGCGGACCTCGACCGACTTGACGTCGGCAGCTCGCGCAACCCGCGGTGTGACGACGAACCGGTGGCCGGCGAGATAGGCCCGCTCGAGCCGAGTGATTGCGTCGCGCGGTTCACCCTTGAGATCGCCCTCGATGGTTGCGAGACGCGCCAGCGCGCGATCGAAGCGCCCGGCGAAGAAATCGCCGGTCAGCGCATCAAAGGCCTCGTTCACCATGCGGCGCGTGGCCGGATCCTTGGGTACCGCCGCCACAGCGCGCTCGAAGCGGAGGTACGCCGCGGCGAGGTCGCCTCGATCGGCGGCGGGTGGCGCCGCGGAAGCCGCGTCGACGAGCACGAAGTACGACGAGAACGCAAGGACAGCGGCGACAACGACGCGCCGCGATCGCGCTCCTGCGACGAGTGACTTCACGCCTCCGCCCCCTTCTTGCTCACCGTCGCAAGCGCGGCAAGCGCTCGTTCACGCGCGCGCGCATGGTCGACCACGGGATGCGGATACTCGACCCCGAGGGTGACGCCCACGCCTCGCAGCGCAAGTGGCGGCGCATCGAACGGCGCAATCGCGAGCGCCGCCGGTACGCGCGCAAGTTCAGGCACCCAACGACGGATGTACGCCGCCTGCGCATCGAACTTCTCCGCCTGCGACGTCGGGTTGAAGATCCGGAAATAGGGCGCGGCATCGGCACCGCAGCCGGCAGCCCACTGCCAGCCAAGCGAGTTGCTCGCAAGGTCCGCGTCGACGAGCGTATCCCAGAACCACCTCGCGCCATCCTGCCACGGAAGCAGGAGGTGCTTGACGAGGAAACTGGCCACCACCATGCGCACGCGATTGTGCATCCAGCCGGTGGTCCAGAGTTGCCGCATGCCAGCGTCGACGAGCGGGTAGCCGGTGCGCCCCTGTTGCCACGCGCGCAGCGCATCCCGGTCGTTGCGCCACGGGAAGCGCGCGTACTCCGCACGCAGCGGCGCGAGATCGGTGCGCGGGAAGTGATAGAGGACGTGCGTCGCGAACTCGCGCCAGAGAAGCTCGGCGTGGTACTTGTCAATCGCCTCGGGCGCCGCGGTGGTCGAACCCTGCGCGGCGTGCCAGATGCGGCGAATCCCGATCTCGCCGAAGGCAAGATGCGGCGACATCGCGCTTGTCCCGTCGTCGGAAGGCACATCGCGCCCAAGCGGATAGTTCGCGAGCTTTCCCGCAGCGAAGGTCTTGAGCCGCGCAAGCGCGGTCTCCTCTCCGGGCGTCCAGCGCTCGCGGAAGCCTGCGGCCCAGTCGGGCTTCGGCTCGAGGTCGAGCCTCGCGATCGTCACGCCGCTCGGTGCGCCGTCGGCCGACGGCAGCGCGGCCGGTGTCCCGCGTGGCTTCGCGGGCGTCGCACGACCTCGGACGTTTCGGGCGAACGGCGTGTAGACCTGGTACGGGCGCCCTTCCTTCGTCGCCACTTCCTCGGGGTCGAAGAGGTGATTTCCGCAGAAGGCGCTCCACGCGACACCGAGCGCATCCAAGGCGGCCTCGACACGGCGCTCCTGCGCGAGTGGCGCGGGTTCGAAGCGACGGTTCCAGACCACGAGATCGACATCGAGCTTGCGCGCGAGGTCGGAGAGCACCTTGGCGGCCTCGCCTTCGAGGATCACGAGCCGCGAGCCCTTCGCCTCGAGCGACTTCGCGAGCGACGCGAGGCTCCGCGCAAGCCACCACTTCTGCGCTCCACCGAGCGGCCAAGCCCCCTCCTCCGCATCGGCATGGATGTAGACCGGAAGCACGGTGCCCGCCGCGACGGCCTTCTGCAGCGCGGGATTGTCGTCGAGGCGCAGATCGCGCCGGATCCACCAGATCGCCCGTCGGGTCATCGCGTCACCTCGCGTGTCGCGTGCGCGCTGCCGGTGTCGCGACGAAGCAGTCCAAGTTCGAGCCGGAGCGCAGACTCCAGCGTTGCGTGCGTGAAGCGGAAGCCCTCGCGCTCGAGCACCGTCGGGCGCACGAAGGCGCCATCGAGAAGCAGGCGGTCGCCCATCTCGCCGAAGAGAAGGCGCACGATCGGCGCCGGAAGCGGCGCGAACGCCGGGCGACGGAGCACCTGGCCGAGCGCGCGCGCAAAGTCTCTCTGCGGCAGCGCCGTCGGAGCGACCAGATTCACCGCACCGCGGATCGCGTCGTTGCGCGCCGCAAAGACGAGCGCCGCCACCACGTCGTCGAGCGAGATCCAACTCATCCCCTGTCGACCACTCCCCACCGGCCCGCCCGCGCCGATGAGGAACGGAAAGCGCATCTTGGCGAGCGCTCCGCCCGCCGCCGAAAGCACGACGCCGAGGCGCGCATGCACGGTGCGGACACCCGCCTCGCGTGCGGCGACGGTCGCGTCCTCCCACGCGGTGACGACGTCGGCGAGATATCCCGTTCCCGGCGCACTGCGCTCGTCGACCCACTCGTCGCCGCGGTTGCCGTAGAAGCCGATGGCGCTCGCCGACACGAAGGCCTTCGGCTTCGTGCGCGCGGCGGCGATCGCGCGGGCGATCGCCGCGGTGCCTCTGGTCCTGCTCTCGCGGATCGAACGCTTGCGCGCCTCGCTCCAGCGTCCGTCGGCGATCCCCTCGCCGGCGAGGTGGATGACCACATCGAGATCCTCGACCGACGCGGGATCCACGCCGTGTTCCGGATCCTGCGGATTCCACAAGCGCTCGTCCGCGCCGCGCGCCTTCCCGCGCACGAAGCGCACGACATCGTGCCCACCGGTCGAGAGGAACGCACAGACCTGTCGTCCCACGAGCCCGCTCGCGCCGGTGACTCCCACGCGAAGGCGCGCAGCCCCGAAGCGCGCATCCATCTCGGCGTGACGACGGAGGTCCTCCATCGTGCGCGCGTGCCGGAAGGCGAACTGCCGCTCGAGCTCCCGATGGAAGACGCCCTGCCCGAGACGGCCGAGGAAACCGAGCGGCGGGTCGTAGGAAATGCGGTCCTCGAGAAGAGACCCTCCGTCGGCGGATGCGAAGCGGTGCAGGTGCCGCCACGAACCGAACGGTCCCGACTCCTGCGTGTCGACGAACTGCTCGCCCGGCACGACCTCCTGGTGCAGCGCGATCAGCGTGGTCCGGATCGGCCCCTTGCGGATCTCGATCTCGGCGCGCGCGCCGTCGACCAGTGGTGCCGCCTCGCGCACCACGGTGATCTTCTCCCACGGTGGAATCAACCGATGGATCGCTCCCGCGCGGAAGTGCCAATCGGCGAGCTCCCGTCGGGAGACGCCGCAAGGGCTCGACTTCGTGAACTGGTAGCGTCCGGGCATCGATGGGTCTCGGGTTTCCGACGGGTTCTGCGGTTTCCGACGGGGTTCTGGGGGGCCGAAGGTTCTCTGAGGGATCCGACGAGTTTCTGGGGTCCGACCGGTTTCAGGACTTCTTCGCCGGGCGCTTTGCACGAGGCGAACGGGGACTTCGCCCGCGATCTGTCGCAGCCGAGGGAGCGCCCTCGAAGAGCGAACCGCGATCCTCACCCGGCGCCGGCTGCTGTCGCTCGCCGCGGATCATCACCTCGCGCAGCGCAACGAACGCGCGCGCATCGGCTGCGCGGACAGTGTCCGCGCGGCCGCGAGCGCTCGCAAGCGGGAGTTTCATGCGGAGATTTTCCGCGAGGATCGCGTCGTTGCGTGCGAGGAACGCCCAGTACATCGGGCCGAGCGGACAGTCCTTGCCCGGGGTGTAGCGGCAGGACCGGCACGAGTCGCCCATCCGCTCGAGGTAGGCCGAACCGCTCACGTAGGGCTTCGTCGTCATCACCGGCGTCGCGTAGGTCGCCATCGCGAGCACGTTCGGCTCGACGACCCAATCCCATGCGTCGATGTAGGCGATCCAGAACCAGTCGCAGAGTTCCCGCGGAGAGACCCCGAGCAGCGTTCCGATGTTGCCGAGCACCATCAGCCGCGTGATGTGGTGACTCCATCCCTCGGCCCACACATCGCCGGCCACATCGTCGAGGCAGGCGAGCCCGCTTGCGGTCCCCCAGTACGCCGGTGGGAGACCGAGTTCGGCCTTCAGGAGGTTCGGGCGCGCACCCCCGTCGACACCCGGCGGTGGAGGAAGCGCGGGGCGCCACGGTGCGCCCTTCCAGCGCGCGTATCCGCCGTCGCCTGGCGCCGGCTCGGGTTGCTCGCTCTCGGAGGCACCTGCTCGGAAGCCATCGGTCGCGCGATGCACCTGGTAGACGAACTCGCGCCATCCGAGCACCTGACGGATGAATCCCTCCTGGCTGGCGATCGGGATCTCGAGCGCAGCGACATCCTCGACCACGGTGCGCGGGAGCAGCCGGTGCAGGTTGAGGAGCGGCGAGATGCGCGTATGGAACACACCGCGACTGCGGCGGCTCATGGCATCCTCGTACGGACCGAACAGCGGAAGGCACGATCGCTTCGCCCAGGCCCACATCCGATCGATCTCGGCGCGCGTCCCGGGGATCGTCGCGATGTCGAGCGTGCCCGGGTGCTGTGCGAACGTCGACTCGATGATCGCGACGACCTCCTCGCGCAACATCGATCCCGGAAACTCGGGTGGTGTCGGCGCCGCGGGGTCGCCATCCCAGCGCCGACGGTTCTCGGCGTCGAAACTGAACTTCCCTCCGCGCGGTTTTCCGTGATCCATCAGGATGCCGGTGCGTCGGCGCACCGCCTGATAGAAGCGGTCCATGCGCCAGCCCTCGCTGGTCGAACCGGCGTCGAGATCGGCGGCGGTGGTGAGGAAGCCCGTATGAGGGACGACCTCGAGGAGTCCATCCCGGACGAGCGGCGCGAGCTCGGCGCGCATCTCGCGCTCGGCGGGATCCATCACGTGCGCCGCGCGGCTGGGCTTCGCAAGCCGCGCCCGGAGCTGATCCACGATCGGCGCCTCGCCCGCGAGAACCTCGACCTCGAAGCCGCGGTCGGCCGCCTCGAGGGCGAACTTCCGCTGCGAGAACAGGATCCAGGCGATCCGCTGCCGGTGGTACGGCCTCCGGGAGAACCACTCGACGCTCTCGACGAGCACGATCGTCGTCTCGGCCGGCTGCGCCGTCTGGAGCGCACCGATCTCGAGGCTCAGCTGATCGGGCAGCACCACCACGAGATTCGGTCTCGGGCCTCGCTCCCGACCCGACCGGTGCGCACCGGCGCCGGCCTTCCGACCCGCGGCCGCAGCACGGGCGGCGAGTTCGGCATGGAAGACCGTGGAGGCAAAGGGACCGGGACGGCGCGACATGGGCGCGGCGCTTCGCCGGACGTCGTTCCGCGGATGCGTCGGCGAACGCTCCGAGGCGCCACCCGGGAGGCCCTCGATCCTCACGGAAGCTCCTCGGAGGGTCGTCGCACCGTCACGCCTCGGACAGCCAGCACCTGCGGAGATTCCGAACCTTCACCCCCGACTCCACAACCGAATCGCACCCCTTCCGTAGAATCGGCGCCCCTCAAGCCGACAACCCTCCGACCGACTCCCATTTCGGGGCCGACGATCGGTCGGTGCCCGCCCCTGGAAACCCCTATGTCGCGCAAGAACGCCAAGAGCAACTCCCCCGCTCCCTCGAAGTCGACGACGGCCTCCGCACCCGCCCCCGCGGCGTCTGCCACCGGTCGCTTCGGCATCGCGCCGCTGGTTGTCCTCCACGGCGCCACGGCGGCGTGGATCGGCTACGGCGCGGTCATGAAGGCCTGGGAGTTCAACCCGAACCTGCTTCCCGGGCCGATCCTCTCGCTCCTGCAGTGGGTCATGAAGTCGACGTCGGTCGACCCTGATCTCCTCATGACGTGGTCGCTTCGCTCGATCATCGGCGCCGAGGTCTTCATCGCGCTGGCGATCCTCCTCTCGACGCGCTACGCACGGCTGCTCGCGATCCTCACGCTCTCGGTCTTCTGCGCGATCCTGACCTACGCGATCGTGACGACCGCCATGAAGGACGGCGTTGCCAAGGCGCTCACGGGCGGTTGCGGTTGCTTCGGCGAGGACGGACTTCCGGCGAGCGTGATGTTCCTCGTGGATGCGCTCCTTCTCGTGAACGCGCTCTTCCTCGTGCCCCGCGCCCGGGTCGGTTCGCTCGTCCCGGTGCTCGTGCCGCTTGCGATCGGCGCGATCGCCACGTTCGCGGTACCCGAACCCGAGGTGAAGGCCCCCGAGCCCGCCGCCGATACAACCGCGGCAACCACCCCGGCGACAACCCCCGCGACCACGCCCACCACGACGCAGACCACGCCGGCGGCGAACGGTATCGGTGGCCCCTGGCCCGCACCACCGGCGAAGTACGAGAAGAACTACTTCCCGCGTTGGAAGGACTGGATCGGCAAGCCCTTCCGCGACCAGAAGCTCGCGCTCGCGATCGACGGACCGATGCCCGCCGATTTCGAGAAGGGCGATTGGCTGATCGCCTTCTCTCGCCAGGACTGCTCCGATTGCCAGTCCATGTTCCGGGCCTACTTCGCCGAGCCACGCGCCGAGCGCGTGATGAAGGTGAACGTGCCCGACGCACGCGGCACCATGCTCGGCATGCCCTGCAACGGCTGCGAGGAGCGCAAGCTCTACCACGTCCGTGCGGGCGAGTCGCACAAGGGGAAGAGCCCCGAATACGTCTTCCGCACCCCGGTCATCGTGCGCATGAAGGACGGCATCGTCACCGGTGTCTGCACCGATCGCGCGAACGCGGAGGAGTTCGACTCGGTGTTCCCGAAGAGCGCGGGCGGATCGGCCGCGGCGCCCACTGCGCCAACAACCACACCTCCCGCCACGACGCCAACCCCCGTCGAAACCAAACCGACCGAACGCCAGCCCGCCGCAACCTGGCCCGGCCCACCGGCGACGCTGAAGAGCTTCTACGTCGCCGAGTTCGGCGAGGCGGTGGGCAAGCCGCTCGCGGAACTCCCGTTCGCGCTCCTCATGGAGAACAAGCTGCCCGCCAACTTCCTGCAGGGCCGTTGGATCGTCGTCTTCTTCCGCGAGGACTGCGACCACTGCTACGAGCTGCTCTCGACGCACTTCACAGGCAAGCTCAAGTACCCGACGCTCACCGTCGCCATCCCGGACGCCGATCCGAACGGGATCCTCGGCAATCCCTGCGACGAGTGCGCGAAGGTCTCGCTCATGAAGGGACCCAACTACGTGATCGCCACGCCCGTGGTGCTTGCGATCAACGACGGCGTCGTCGAGTGCGTGATCGAGAACGTCGACGACATGGCCGCACTCGAGGCGTGCCTCAAGTTCAACGAGTGACCCGCGCATCGCCCCGAAACGCACGATGACGACCACGCCCGCCGTTCCCCTCCTTCGTCGACCGCGCGTCGTCTCGCTCGCCGTCGCGACGGCGCTCGCCATCGCGGCCACGCTTCAGTTCCGTGGCGCGGTCACAGCGGTACCTGATCCGATCGTCGAGCTCCTGCGCGCGCTCTTCGAGTACCCGCCCGAACTCTGTGCGCGGCTCATCGCGGCCGCGACTGCGGCGGGTGCGGTGGCGGTCCTGCTCTACGGCGTGCTCGGGACGAACCGCTTTCTCCCCATCGTTGCCTGCAGCGTGTCCGCCTTCATCTCGCTTGCGTGCGTCTCGCGTGCGATCTCCGCGGGCGGGCTTGGATTCCCGGCGCTCTCGCTGGTGGTCTCGGGGACGCTCCTCTGGGCGATGCTCCGCACGCAGTCCGACGAGTCCTCGGCGCGCCGCGGACTCTCGCCGGCATGGACCGCGTTCGGCCTGATCGCGCTCGCGACGGTGGCGGGCGGAATCGCGGGGCCAGCGACCGACCCCAACCGACCCGATCCCGCGGCAGCGAAGCCGGCGGAAACCACCTCGCGGGTGGTCAACATCGATCTCGACATGCACCCGTACGTGGGGCGGCGCGTCGAGGAGACTCCGCTTGCGAACTACCTCCCGAGCCTGCCCGCACTGGTGCGCGGCAAGACGACGTTCGTCGTCTTCTCCATGCCCAACTGCAACGCCTGCCAGTCGATCTACCGGCAGTTCTTCTCGATGCCGCGGCTCGAACAGGTGTTCAAGGTCGTGATCCCACCCGCCGACGGCGTGCCGAACCTCGGTGCAGGCGAGGAGACCGACCCCGTCGAGTGCGTCGGCTGCGAATCGCTGCTGCTCGCGCCCGGACCGAACTACCTCGTCGCGACGCCGATGGTCGTCAAGATCGAGGACAGCGTGGTGACGTGCGTGAGCGACCGCTTCAAGGGCGAGTGCCTGCTCCCGCAGTAGGCGCCGATCGCGCGCTCAGCGCGCGATCGCGACGATGTCCCGGGCGAGCACGATCTCCGCCCCATCCGAGCAGGTGAAACGACGCACCGCACGTGGCTCGCTGGCCGCGGCCTCGACGAGCACCGTTCGCGCGACCGAGACACCGGCCGACGCCGCGATCCGGGCAAGCAGGGCCCGCCGGGCGGTCGGCGGCAACGCATCGAATGCCTCGCGCCGGCAAGAGAGTCCGCCCGCGACGTCGTGCGCGGCGAGCAACCCGGCGGCAAGCGCCTCCGTGACGAGCGAATCCCGCAGCGCGAGCAGCTCCGCGGCCTCGTCGCTCACCGTCGAGAGCCCGCCGGCGATCTCTGCGACCAACGCGCGCGTCGCGGGATCCGTGCGCATCGCGCCGCGACGATGCGCGGCGTTCGAGGGATCGTCGATCCATCGGACACCGCAGTCCCGCAGGAAGCCGCGCAGTTCGTCTCGGGTGAGATCGAGCAGCGGACGCGCGACCTCCGCGCCCGCCCAATCCGCGAACTCGCGCCTCGGCATGAGTTTGGTGCACGCGGCAAGCCCCTCGCGGCGCGCGAGGGCCATCAGGAACGACTCGGCGCGGTCCTCCGCCTGATGCGCGGCGACGATCGTCGCGCCGCCCATGTCACGGGCGATCCGCGTCGCGGCGTCGTATCGGCCGGCCCGTGCGGCGTCGAGGACGTTTCCCCGCGCGGCGGGCGCGAGCCGCTCGGCGAAGACCTCGGCGATCCCTAAGGCCCGTGCTGCCGCGACAACCGATGCGACCTCCGACGCCGCCTCCACGCGGAGTCCGTGATCGACCGTGAGCACCGCGATGCCGTCGGGAAACGACGTGCGCCGGGCGCGCACCGCCGCGATGGAAAGGAGGAGCGCCATCGAATCGCTTCCGCCGCTCACGAGGAGAAGCAGTCGATCGCCATCCGAGATCCCTGCCGACTCGAGTCCCGCCACGATTCGGTGTGTCCGCGGGTGCCGCGACGCGCGGAGGAGCGCCTCGGAAGGTCGCTCGACCAGCGCGATATGCGCGTCCGCATGGAGGGACAGACCTGCGGCACCACCGCCGGACTCGCTCACCGCGCGCCCCCGGCGGCGGGACCATCGGGCGCTCTCGTCGCCGCCCGGCGTTCGGCCGCGAGGCGACCGAGCGGCTCGAGTTCCACCGTCGCCTGCAGTCGACCGACGCCAGGCGCCGTGTACGAGAAGCGCATCCGCCCGAGTTCCTCCACCGTCGCCGCAAGCGCATCGATGCCGCGGCCGACGCGGTCGTCCGGCGCGTCGCCCGCCAGTGGACGCCATCGACGCAGCACCGCGGCCGCACGCGGACCGTCGCAGAAACCAAGTCCACCGACCTTCCGTTTGCCGTTCTCGGTGCAACTCGACTTCACAAGCTCCCGCGACACGTCGGCCATCCACGCCGGATCGCTCGCGTAGAGCTGCCATCCTCCACACGGCGTGGTCACGGTTTCCCAGCAGAGCACGGCCTCGCCCAGCTTGAAGGAGCGCCCGAGGTACCGATCGAGGAAGGGCCCGATGAGCGGCGAGGTTCGCACCGCGGGCGCCGTGACCGCCGTGATCCGACCGACATCCGCCGCGCCGTCGTCGGGCTTCCCGTGATCCACCTTGCTCGCACCGGCGTCCGCTTCGGCCTCGACTCCCCGGGCAAGTCCGCACAGGACGCCGCGCATGTGCTGGTCCTGATCGTGCTTCGCCTGCACCGCATCGTCGACCCGCCACGCGACGGCCAAGGCCGGCGCGACGCGATCGGATGACGCGCCGAAGAGCACGAGGCGCTCGCCCGCGAGATTCGCGCGCATCGTGGGCGTCGGACGAAGCTCCGGAACGAGCGCAAGCCAGAACGCATCGCTCGTACCGGGGCGCCCGTTCGCCGGGCTCGAGACGGCGAAGACCGCGCGTTCCTCGAGCGCGCGGATGAGCGCACCGTCGAGTACTCCGACGACGTTCGCTTCCCCGAGCGGCGGATCGTCGTACTGGCCATCGATCTCGGCACGCAGTCCTCCGCGCGCGTCCTTCCCATCGTCGCGGGCGCGCACGCCGATCGTCGTCGCGCCACCGATGGGCGGGTCGTGACGCACGAAGATGCGCACGGGCGCGTCCGACACCAGGAGTTGCTGCGCGAGCGGCTCCCCGAGCAGGCTCGACTCGGCGTCCTCGACGGCGATGCGTCGCGACGCGGCATCGAGCGCCTCCTCGCCGCCACGCGACGGCGAGACGAGCAGCCATCCTCCGACACGACGGATCGTGAGCTGTTCGGTCGGCGCATCGAAGATGCCCGGCGCGCGCATCTTGGCCCCGAGCATCGCAAGCACGCGCGCGCAACGGTCGTCGTCGGCCTCGATCCCGAAGATCCACGAGGGGTTGCCCGTCACGTCGATCAGCGAGAACGCCACGCGTCCGGAGAAGACCTCCTGGGCCACGATGTCCCCTGCGGCGTTGCAACGGCGCGCGAGCGCATCGAACGTCATGAGCGCATCGCGCCCGGCGAGCGCCTCGATGATCGGTCGGACGCCCGAGGCGTTCTCCCGTCCGAGCAACGTCGAGAGTTCGCGCGCATCGAAGGCGAAGGTCGCGTTCTTCGGCGCAAGGGCGAAACCCGCGTTGTCCGCCTGTGCGGACCGCGGAGCCAGGCAGACGAGCAGGAAGGCACCGATGAGGGCGAGGAGCGCGGGTGCCGGGCGAATCACGAAAGGAGCTCCCGAGGCATCAACTCTGCGTGAAGGGTGCGGCGGCAGCCTCGGGGCTGACCTCGGTGGCCTCGTCGATCGCGGTCTCCGCGTCGGGTGCGGATCCGTTCGATGCGCCACCCGCGAACGGAGTCATGATCGCCCGAAGCGCCTCGATGCCGTCGCTCATCGCCGCGCCCTGCGTGCGCAGGCCGGACTCGAGGGCCGTGGCGACCGGCGTGGACTGCGCGCCGAGGTGCGCCGTCGGCAAGGCATCGCGAACAAGCGGGAAGGAGCACGCGAGCACCACGATCGCGACCGCCGCAAGGCCGATCGGAAGCACGCGCCGCGGGAAGTCGGCGAGGATGCGGTCGGCGAGCAGCTCGGCGCGGCGCGCGTCGCGGGCGGGGCTCGACGTCCGGCGCGATTCGCCCCGCAGGGCGAGCAGCACCCGAACGAGCAGACGCTGCGCGCGGACCGACGCATTCGGACGCGGGCGCAAAGCGCCGTCGCGATCATCGGCGTCGAAGCCGCCGGGCTCGAATCCGCCGTGCTCGAATCCATCGTGTCCGCCCGAGTGGCTCACTGGAACACCTCGCTCGGGTTCGGCGTGCCGCTCAGCTCGATCGCCTCGAACATGCGACGACGCGCACGGAAGAGGTGGCTCTTGACGGTGCCCTCGGGCATCGACAGTTCGGTCGCGATCCGATCGACGGGCCAGCCCTGCTGGTGGAAGAGAAGCACGATCTCACGCTGCGGCGAGACGAGGGCGTCGAGCGCCACGCGGATCATGTGACCCATCTTCTCGCTGCGCTCGTGCTGCTCGAGCTGGTGCTCGGGGCGGCGGACATCGTTCGCGCGGATCTCGACCGTCTCGCTGTCGGCGGACGGCTTCATCTTCTGGTGATGGTTGACGAGAAGTCGCTTGCCGATCGTGAAGAGCCACGTGGAGAAGCGGAAGCGCTCGTCGAAGCGATCGAGCGACTTGATGACGCGGACGAACGCCTCCTGCGCGATGTCCTCGGCGAGCTCGGACTTGCCGCAGAGGCGGAAGAGGAAACTCTCGAGCGGGCGCTGGTACGCGCGGATGAGCTCGGCGATCGCCTCGCGGTCGCCGCGGCGCGCGCGCTGAATGGTCTGGCGTTCGGTCTTCGGGTCCAGCATGGTTTGGCCCTCACGTCCCGCGGGACTTCCGCGGAAGAAAGACGGCTCCGAGTGTACGGGGACGGTCTGCCCCCGTTCCGCTCTTTCGCCGGGTTTGAGCACGATCGCTCCGGCAGTCAAACGGCAGGGTTCGAGAACGATCGCGCGGGGTGGCGACGCATTTGCGACCCCCGCACGTTCCCCTCCGGGTTCGGACCGGAAAGAACCCGAGCAGCCCCGTCCGGGGACGGGACTGCTCGGGGTGGGGCCTATCGCCTCTCTCGGGTCGACAGGTGGGTGGGGTTCGGTGGCCGCCGAGGGCCGGTGAGCCTCGCGACGGCGTCAGACCGCCTCCCGGACGGGCGTCCGGGGGTTCCCGCGGAGTCCGTCCAGGCCCGCTCAGGCTGCCTTGGGACGCCTCTGGGGCTGTGCCTTCCGTGCGGACGGGAAGGCCTCGAGACCCTGAAGGGTCTCGAGCATCGAGAACGGACACGGGGCCTCGAAGTCGGCGCCGATCTCGTCTCCAAGACCGACGGCCCGGTTGAAGACCCCCCCTCCGACGCCGAAGCGAAGGCCGGGAACGGGATCCTGGGTCCGGACCATGGTGATGAGGCGACGCAGACGGGGTGCGTCGGGGCCCGCGGCCGCGAAACTCACGAAGTAGGTCGGACGACGGGCCGAGATGGTGGCGAACAGCTCGTCCGACTCGATGCCGGCGCCGATGAAATGGACGTCGAAGCCGTCGGCTTCGGCGATGCCGGCGAGGATCTCGCCCGCGAGCTGCTCGGTCGCGCGCGGTCCGGTCGCGATCATGACCTCCCGGCATCGCGCCGGGTGCTTGGTGAGACCGCACTCGATCCGCTGCACGAGCTGCGCGAGCAGCACCGTCGCGGTCTGCTCGGTGGCCGTGCTGATCTGATCGCGGCGCGCGAGCGCATCGATCGTGCCACAGGCCGGCCACGCGAGATCGCGCAGCGCGTCGGTCGCGTCGTGCGAACCGCGGGCGTCGAGATACTCGCGCACGAGGTCGCGCGCGCCGACGCGGTCACCGTTGATGAGAAGTTGCACCAGCCGCTCGAGATCGCGGGATGTGCGGGAAGAACCGTAGTCGCTGCCGTGGAAGTCCGTGGCCTGAGGCATGGCCGTGCTCCGACGCTGGGAGTGTCTCTGGCGATCCCCGCCTCGACGCTCGATGCCGTAGAGCCGGATCCTCCGGCGGTGTGGGTGCGGTCCGATCCATCGAACCAACAGCGACAACCAGCGTGCGAAGCACTGCGTTTTGGGTACTTCACCTCATCCAGCGGATTTCGGATTCGGCCGAAAGCGCGCGTCCTGCGCCTGCGCGATGTTCGCGCCTCACGACGCGACGCGCGCGCACGACACGACGCACGTCCCGAACGTCAGCGCCTTCTGCTCGACGGCCGAGAACCCGCTCGCGAGCATCGCTTCGCGCAGTCGGTCCCGATCGAGGAACGTCTCGACCGAGCGCGGTAGATATCGGTACGCGCCAGAGCGATCGCGCGCGAGCATCGATGCCGTCCAGGGCATGATGCGGTGCGTGTAGAGACGGTTGCACCAGCGGATGAAGCCGTTGCGCGGTTCATCGAACTCGAGCACGACCAGCCGTCCGCCGGGGCGGAGGATTCGGCGGAACTCGCGCAGCGCGAGCATCGGATCGTGCACGTTGCGGAGTCCGAACGCGATCGACACGACGTCGGCGCACGCATCGGGAAGCGCCAGCGCGGTGGCATCGCCCTCGCGGTACTCGGGCTCGACGCGTCCGGCGCCGCGCGCGGCCCGCGCCGGGCTTCCAGCGACCTTCGCACTCTTGATGCGCGCGATGTCGAGCATCGGGGCGGTGAAATCGATGCCCAGCACCGATCCGGCGCCCGACGTCGCGAAGAGCTCGGTGAGGTCCCCCGTACCGCAGGCGACGTCGACCACCGCATCGCCCGCGCGCACCTTCGCCATGCGGACCGCGACGCGCCGCCATCGCTGGTCGAGGCCGAACGAGTGCACCCGATTGTTGAGGTCGTAGGCACCGGCGATCGACGCGAACATGTCGCGCACCTTCTCCGCCTTGTCGCTGCGGGAGTGCGGGTCCTGCGAGAGTTCCTGAGGTTGCCAGACGGCCTTCGGCATGGGCGGCGAGTATAGGTGCGCCCCGAGCCTCACCCCTGCACGGAGTTGCGACCTCCGCTACATTCCGTCGCGGATGATCGTCGACCTCGAAGCGCGACTCTGGACCCGCACCGACGATCTCGGCGACGAGCTCGCCGCCGCAGTGCGTCGCGGCGCCGCGAGCCGTTGGGTGCAGCCCGATGCCTCCAGCGAGTCTTTCGGTAGCGCGATGCGTGCGGTGGATGCCGCGGTGGTCGTGGGCTACCGGAACCTCCTCGGCCGGGGCGCGATCGCAGAATCGATCGTTCTCGAGCAGGTCGCGAGGAGCGAGGGACGGCTCTTCTATGCCCGCGCCGTCGATCCGCTTTCCTCCGACGCGTCCGCACAGGTCGAGTCGGCCCGCAAGGAGGGTGCGTCCGCGATCTGGGTTGATCCCTCGTTGCAGGGATTCCACCCGGCCGACACGCGCGCCATGCGCGTGTTCGACCGTGCCGAGGCGAACCAGTTGCCGGTGCTGATCGGGTGGTCGGGCCCCGCTCCCGCCTCCGCGCGACTCGAGTATGCACGGCCCTACCTGCTCGACGAGGTCGCCCGCGCGTTCCCGCGTCTCTCCATCGTGATCGGTGGATTCGGCGCACCGTTCCTCCAGGAAACGCTCGCGCTTCTTGCGAAACACGACCGCGTCTTCACCCACACGGCAGGCGTCGCCGCGCGGCCGTGGGAGCTGCTCCAGTCGCTCGAACTTTGTCGCGACCATGGCGTCGATCGCAAGGTGCTCTTCGCCTCCGGCTTCCCTTTCGACACGCCGACCCGCGCGATCGAGGCCCTCTACGGCGTGAACGCGATGGTGCATGCGACGAACCTTCCGCGCGTGGCGCGATCGGTGCTGCGCGAGATCGTCGAGCGCGACAGCATCAGCCTCCTCGGACTGGGTCGTCCTCCCATGCCGCGCGAACGCGACGCGAGCCGAGCGCTCGCGAGCGATGCACCGATCCGGCTTGCGGAGGATGCGCCACCGGCGGCCCTCCCGCCTGCAAGCACCTCCACCGAGACCACACGATGACGAACCGCGCACCCATCTCCGAAACGGCGCGCGCTCACGCACGCATCGCGATCGCGACGCTCCTTCTCGCCGGCGGCATGCAGGGCTGCTCGACCCTCGACGGGCTCTTCGAGGAGAAGCCCGGCACGGTGGAGCTCGTCGCGCTTGGCGCAAAGCCCCTGCTCCTCGGCCGTGAACTTGTCGCGGCCGCGTACGTGCGCAAGGAGAGCGAGGACAGCTACTGGTTCTCCGATGTGCCGTTCGAGGCGCTTCTCGCGCACGAGCGCGGCGAGCGGCTCGAGAACGCGCTGTTCGTCCACGCACAGCTCCTGTGGACACCAAAGCCGGGACTCACGCCGCTCGATTCGACCGCGACCAACCTTGCGCTTCGCGTCGTGGTGGTCTCCGGAGGCGAGCTTGGGATCTACGGTGGCGCGGGCTTCGCCCGTCCGGACGGAGACCCGACGGTCGGTCCGATGTCGATCGAGGTCGAGGGCGCGACCCTGACGCTCCTCGAGAAGACCGCGGGATTCCACGACCTCCTGAGCCCGGCCGGATTCGAGGCCTCGCTGCGCGCACCGCTCGCGCCCGAGGAGGCGAACCGTTGGCGGCGCGGGGTCTCGCAGTTCGCGACCAACGCGCTCGGAAAGTCGATGTGGGTGCGCGACACCACGCCACTCGGTTCCCGCGCTGATCGCGATGGCGCGCTGGTCGCCCGCCACGACTCCTGACGCCCGGACTAGCGCTCGTCGTTGATGCACGCACGCAGCCGCGCGACGAGCGCCGGCGCGATTCCTCCCATCGCATCGGGTGCCCGGTCTTCCCGACCCGCATTCTCCGCGGCACGCGAGAGGATGCGAACCGGTCCGTCCTCGCGCCCGATGCGCAGTCCGCACGAGATCAGCTCGAGCGATGCGCGCGTCCGGGCACCGCCGTAGTCGACATCGCCGAGAAGCGGCGCACCGAGGTCGGCGAGCATGGCGCGGATCTGGTGAAAGCGCCCCGTCTCGAGCCGGATGAGCGCGTGTGCGTCGGTCGATCGGTCGGGTGCCGGCTCGATCGCGAGCACCTCGAGTGCCGATGGATCGCCTCCCGAGCGAACGCAACGCGCGAGCCTGCCCTCGCGACGCAGATAGCGCCGGTGCGCTCCGAGCAGATGGTCCCCGGCATCCGCTGCCGCGATGCGCGCGACATACCACTTGCGCCAGCGACCCTCGCGCATCTCGCGCGCGTGATCCGCCGCGCGCGCGCGATCGGCGGCAACGACGAGGATGCCCGATGTCGGTCGATCGAGTCGATGCGGGAGCTGCGCATCGGGCCAACCGAACTGCGCCCGCGCGCGCGTGATCGCCGAGTCGTTCGGCGCCGCCGTGCCTGCCGTCGCCGCCGCGCCGTCGGGACGTTCGCTCGAAAGTCCGGCAGGCTTCTCGACGGCGACTTCGCGGTCACCCGTCCAGAGGACGTCAAGCGTCTGGATCCGCCGCGCGCCGGTCACGCGCTGATGAACCCCTCGCGCACCGCGTAGAGCGCGAGCTCGACGCGATCGTGGATGTCGAGCTTCTCCATCACGCTGGTGACGTGCTTGTCGACGGTCTTCACCGAGATGCCGAGCATCTCGGCGATCTGCTTCTTCGCGTAGCCGCGACCGACGTAGCGAAGCACCTCGACCTCGCGTTCGGAGAGCGCCGCACCGCGCGTGCCGACAACCTTGCGCCGGCGCATGTCGGCCGCGCTTCCACGCACCCGTTCCGCGGCTCGCGGCGAGAAGTACTGTTCGCCTCTTGCAACCGCACGGACACCAACGGGGATTCCGCTCGGGTCGTCGCTCTTGACGACGTAGCCGAGGGCACCCGCCTTCAGCGCCTGCTCGATCGCCCGGTCGGAATCGGTTGCGGTGAGGAACATGATGGCGGTCGCGGGACGCAACTGCAGGATGTGGGCGGCTGCATGGAAGGCATCCACCCCAGGCATGTCGACATCGAGCAGAACCACCTGCGGGGAATGCTTGTGCGCGGCTTCTACAGCATCCGCCCCATTCGATGCCTCCGCGACCACTTTGATGTCATCGGTCTCCTCAAGGACCGAGACGAGCGCGGCCCGGATCAGCGCATGGTCGTCGACGACGAGAACGGAGATGGTTTTGGTGACAGCCATGGAAGTTGGTGCAGCATACACACTGCTGTTTAACTGCGCGAATTCGATGTTTTCTCCGGCGACTGCGTGCATCGGCGTGACTCTTTCGACAACAGCTCCGGACCCGGCTCGCGACCCGTCGCGACACCGCGACGATCGACCTCCCCGACAACGCTCCAACAGTCCACGCCTCTCTTTGGGGTGCGCGCCTCATGGAATGAATGCCGGACATCCGTATCTTCCGTTTGCCTGGTGCAAGAAGGGCGGTTCCTGCACCAGACGAACAGTGGATGGCCTTCGGGCCCCTGCGCGAGGATTCAAGACATGGTGGTCTCCCAGCAACGAACGTCGCTTGTGCTCGAACTCTTCGATTCGTACTACGAGCGCGTCTACGCGTTCCTTCGCAAGTCGACAACTCCGGATGTGGCCGAGGATCTGGCTCAAGAGGTCTTCCTCCGGCTCATGCAGCACCCGGAGCTCGAGCGGCTGGAGATCTCGATCAGCTACCTGCTCAAGATCGCCCACAACCTGCTCCGCCGACGTTTCTCTCGCGCCACGCGGCTGCGGGAACTCCTCGAGGAGCGCGTCCACCGCGACGGTGGCGACCCCGAGCTCGGCACCGGCCACCCGGAGCCCGAGTCCCTCGGCCTCACCGACGGCGTCCTCGAGACCGCCCTCGGCCTCCTGGGACGCGATGAGCAGGATGCCATCCGTCTGATCGTCTGCGAGGGAAAGAGCTACCAGCACGCGGCGGAGGCGCTGGGCGTCTCGGTGACCACGATCAACAACTGGAAGCACCGCGGCATCGTGAAGCTGCGCAAGTACATCGAGGAAGCCGGCGAGGCGGCCACCGTCGCAACGGATGAGGAACTCCCCACCTCCCGCCGACTCCCCCGCCGCGTTGGCCGCATCGAGACGGAGAGCGACTTCAACGCGGATCCGATCCAGCTCAAGCCGCGCTCGCGCACCGCGGTGCGCTGGCACGCCCGCTCGGACGAGGTCGCCTGACGCGCCCTGCGCGGCAGTGCTCCGCCCCGCAAGGTCGCGCACCCTGAACCAATGAACACCCGCCGGCCCCGTGCCGGCGGATGTTCTTTATGGCGTTCGACGACCTCGGACCGTCAGATCCACTGCCGCAGGGCGAACACGCCCGCACCAAGCAGCATGGCGCCGATCAGGATCCACACCACGATGCGCCGGAGGCGCTCACGGCTCCGCGCCCTCGGGTGCCGCACCGTGTCGCCATTGATCCAGGTGAAGCACTTGGGGCAGACATCCGCCGCGTCGTAGACCTCCGCGCCGCAGTCGGGACAGAAGGCCGTCTCGGAGGCGAACCGTCGACGATCGCGCTCCGCATGCTCGTCATCCTCGGAGTCGTCCTCGGAGTCATTCTCGGATTCGTCCTCGAAGCCACCGTCGTCCCACGACCCATCGCGGCGACGGATGCGCTCCTCATCCGGATCGTCATCATCGGATTGCAATCGTCGGTCGGGCAAGGCGGAACCTCGGGAGAAGTAGGATACCGCCATGCCCCCTCTCCAGAGCACACGGACCGCGATCGGCACGCCCTGTCCGCATTTCGACCTCGCCGATCCGCGTGGATTCCGCATGACCGACCGAGACGCGGCGGGCAAGCCGCTCCTCGTCCTCTTCCTCTGCAACCACTGCCCGTTCGTCAAGCACATCCGCCACGAGGTGGCGACGCTTGCGCGCACCTACATCCCGCGCGGTCTGGCGGTGGTCGCGATCAGTTCGAACGACCCGGTGCAGTATCCGGACGACGGTCCGGATCGCATGGCCGCCGAGGCCTGCGATGCGGGCTACTGCTTCCCCTACCTCTTCGACGGGACTCAGGAGGTGGCACGGGCCTTCGACGCCCAGTGCACGCCGGACATCTATCTGTACGACCGGGACCATCGACTGGCGTACAGAGGACAGCTCGATGCAAGTCGTCCGAAGTCCGACATCCCCGTCACCGGCCGCGACCTTCGCGCCGCCCTCGACGCGGTGCTCGCCGGACGGGCAGCTCCACCGGAGCAGCTTCCGTCGGTCGGCTGCAGCATCAAGTGGCGGGCGTAGCGAAGGGCGCGCGGCAGACTCCCGGTCCACGCGGGAGCGCGGCGGATGCAAGCCGAACAGCCTTCATGCACAACCGAAGCGGCGCCGCCGAGGGAGCGGAACGTACAAAGCAAAACCCATACAAAGCAAAACCCATACAAAGCAAAACCCATACAAAGCAAAACCCATACAAAGCAAAACCCTCGAGATGGACTCGAGGGTTTTGCTTCTGCGAGCGAGGCGGACGGGAATCGAACCCGCAACCACCGGCGTGACAAGCCGGTACTCTAACCAATTGAGCTACCGCCCCAACACCTTCGGCGTCACCGCCGAGGGACGGAAAGAGTAGCAGATCCCCCCGCGCCGTCAAGGGCTTTTCACCGCGGCGATCCCAGCCTTGTCAGGGGCCCAACCCCGGCCGAGCGCCACGAAAAACGGCATATGGAACGCGCGAACGGGGACTTCCTTCCGGGCGGTTGCCGCGCCCCCGCCGTGGTCGAGGAGCGTCGCCGCATCCGCAGGCGGCACCCCGGCAGGTCAGACGTCCGACCAACGCGCTCCGATCGCCGACGAGACCTCGAGCGGGACCTTGAGCGTCATCGCGCCGCGCATGGTGTCGGCGAGGAGCGAGGCCACCCGGTCCGCCTCGCCTCTGGGTGCCTCGATGAGCAACTCGTCGTGAATCTGAAGGAGAAGGCGCGCGGATGGAGCGCTCGCCGCCAGCGCCGCATCGAGGCGGACCATCGCGAGCTTGATCAGGTCGGCCGCCGAACCCTGCACGACCGTGTTGATGGCGACCCGCTCGCCGAAGGCGCGCTCCGCCGGATTGCGCGACTCGATCTGCGGGATCGGCCGGCGGCGGCCGGCGATCGTCGTGGCGTGACCCGTCCGCTTCGCATCCTCGACGCAACGGTCGAGGAAACTGTCGATCCCCCGGAAGCGCGCCCGGTAGCTCTCGATGATCTCCTTCGCGCGGGCGACCGTCCACCCCGGACCGAGGCGGCGCGCGAGGCCCGATGCGGTGATCCCGTAGACGATGCCGAAGTTCACCATCTTGGCCGCGGAGCGCTGGGTGTCGTCGACCTGGTCGAGCGCCACGCCGAACACCTGCGCCGCGACGGCGCGGTGAATGTCCTCGCCGCGCGCGAACGCCTCGCAGAGTCCGGGATCCTCGGAGAAGTGCGCCAGGAACCGCAGCTCGATCTGCGAGTAGTCGGCGCTCACGAACGTCATCCCCTCACCGGCGACGAAGGCACGACGGATCGCGGCTCCGACCTCGGTGCGGATCGGAATGTTCTGGAGGTTCGGCTCGCTCGACGAGAGCCGGCCCGTCGCGGTGCCCGTCTGGTGGAACGAGCAGTGGATGCGGCCGGTCTCGGGCAGGACTGCTGCGTCGAGCGCCTTGAGGTACGTCCCCACGAGCTTCGCGAACTGCCGGTACTCGAGGATCTGCTCGGGCAGCTTCGAGTGGCACGCCGGATCCTCCGCGAGCTTCTCGAGCACCTCGCTGTCGGTGCTCGCGCCCGTGGTCGTCCGCTTCAGGATCCGCAGGCCGAGGCCCGGTGGCTCCGCGTCGGGCGCGTTGAAGAGGACCTGCGAGAGCTGCTTCGGACTGTCGGGATTGAACGGCCACGGCGCGCCCGACGCGATCTCGTCGCGGAGCTTCGACAGCCGGACCTCGAGGGCGCGCCGCTGCGTGCCCAGTTCGTCCCGATCGATGCGGATCCCGGCGCGTTCCATCCGCGCAAGCACCGGAACGAGCGGGATCTCGATGTCGTCGTAGAGCCCGCGCTGTCCGCGTTCCCCAAGCACGGCCTCGAGCCGTTCGCACAGCGCGAGCGCGATCTCGGCATCCTCCGCCGCGTACGGCGCCGCGATCTCGAGCGGCGCCTCGTCGAAACGCCGTTGTCCAGGCCCTCGTGCGCCAAGCACAGCCTCGATCGGGATCGGCCGGATGCCGAGCACGTGCTCGCACGTGGCATCGAGTCCGTGCGAAGGCCGCGTCGGATCCACGAGGTAGCTGGCGATCATCGAGTCGCCGACGATCCCTCCGAGCGCGATGCCGTGGTTCGCAAGGACCGCGCAGTCGAACTTCAGGTTGTGTCCGATCTTGCCGAGCGCGTGGTCGGCGAGCACCGGCCCGAGCTTCGCGAGCACCTCCGCCGTCGCGAGATGCGACTGGGGATCGGGCGACCGGACGGGCACGTACCACGCCTCGCCCTCCTGCGTGGCGAAGCTCAGCCCGACGAGCCGCGCGACCGGGAGGATCAGCGAGTCGGTCTCGGTATCGAAAGCGAATCGCTTCGCTGCGCGCAGCAGGGCGACCAGTTCGACGAGATCTGCCTCGGTGCGCGCCACCCGCACACGCATCGGACGAGCGGAAACCGGCGGCCCCTCGCTCGCGGCAACCGCGTCGAAGAGCGTGCCGAAGAGGGCGTTCTCGTGTCGCGAGGAACGCGTGGCGTCCTCGGACGACGCGGCCGGGGCCTGCGCAGGCTGCGCACCGAAAAGTCCGGTGAACTCGGAATCGTCGTCGTGCGCGCCGCCCGCTCCGGACTTCGATCGCGCGCCTCTCGCTCCTCCGCTGCTTGAGCCCCCGCTGCTTGAGCCCCCGCTTCTGGAGGCCGTGCTTCTGGAGCCCCCGCTGCGCGACCCCGCACCTCCCGAAGGCACGCGCGCTTCCGTCGCGCCGTCGACGGGCGCCCCGGGGTCGTCGCGCTCGCCCTTGGCCGCGAAGATCTCCTTCGCCTCCGACTGCAGGCGGCTGAAACCAAGCACGCGGAGCAGCTCGAGCAGCTTCGGCAGATCGCAGCGCGACGGCTCGAACCTCGCGCTCGCATCGTCGAAGGGAAACTCGCAGTCATCCTTCAGCGTGACGAGCTTGCGCGAGAGGTCGACGAGGTCGCGGCTCGCGGCGAGCGTCTCGCCGCGCTTTCCCTTGATCTTCGCGAGGTTCTCGTAGATGCCCTCGATCGAGCCGTACTCGGCGAGCAGCGCGGCGGCCGTCTTCGGCCCGACGCCCGGCACGCCAGGCACGTTGTCCGCGCTGTCTCCCATCAACGCCAGGAGATCGATGACCTGATCGGGTCGCACGCCCTTCGAGTCGAACAGATGCTCGAGTCCGAGGTCGCCGCCCTTCTGCGGATCGAAGAGGGTGACCTTCGCATCGACGAGCTGCGCGAGGTCCTTGTCGCGGCTCAGCATCCGGATGCGCTCGTCGGGCTGCGTGCGGCGCATGCGCCGGACGACGGTCGCGATCACATCGTCGGCCTCGACGCCTTCGATCGCCAGCACGGGAATGCCCATCAGGCGCAGCGCCTCGAGGCAGCGCTCGACCCGCGGGTGGAAGTCCTCGGGCGCGGGATCGCGGTGGGCCTTGTACTCGGGGTAGAGCTCGGAGCGGAACGTCTCCTTGTCGCCCGCCGCGTCGATCACGACCACGAGCTCCGTCGGCCGCTGGCTCCGGACGTACGCGAAGAGCATCGAGAGGAACCCGAAGACGAGATTCGTGGGCTCGCCGGTCACCGAGCTCGAAAGCCCCCCGCGGATCGCGTAGTACGCACGGAAGAACTGCGCGTGTCCGTCGACGATCGCGCAGTGCGGGCCGATCGCCGTCGGCGTCTGCGGTGCCGGATCGCCCGCCGTCATGCGCCCCCCGCACAGCGGGCGTGGAGCGCCCGGAGACGCGCTTCGGCGGCGGCGCCTGGCGCCTTCCCCCGGCGCGACATCATCGCGCGCGCGGTCTCGAGGAATTTGTCGATGCGGAAGCTCTTCGCGCCGTCGGCGTGATCGGTGAGCCACGAGAATCGCGGGACGAGCGTCGCGGGCGAGCGCGACGAGGCGATCATCGCGCCGGTGCCGATCGTGGTGCCGGTCATGAGTCGCGTGCCGATCGCGAGCTTGACGTGATCGCCGAGCACCGCGCCCCAGAACTGGCGCCCGGTCTTCATCAGTCCGCCGTCGGGCTCGAGGCGCACGATCACCTCGCCGTAGGTGTTGAGGAGATTCGAGTTGTCGCTGCCTGCGCCGATGTTCACCCACTCGCCGACGAAGCTGTCGCCGAGATGGCCGTCGTGCGACTTGTTCGAGTAGCCCTGGAAGATGGTTCCGCCGATCTCGCCGCCCGCGCGGCAGTGCGGACCGATGACGGTCGACGCCTTGAGAAGCGATCGCTCGGCGACCGTGCTTCCGTCGAGGACGGCGCAGGGACCGACGAGGACGGCGAGCGGACGCACGACGACGTTCGGCCCGATCACGACGGGCCCCTTCGACGCGTCGATGACCGCGAGCGGCCCGATCGAGGCGCTCGGGTCGATCGCGATCGGATGTGTTCCGAAAGACTGCCCTTCATCCGGCCGGAGCGCGCGGCAAACCGGCTGCGGGAAGAGCCGGAGATCCTCGTCGAGCGTGGTCGCGATCGATGTCGCGACGTCCCAGGGCGTCGACGCGAGACGCGCGGACGACGCCAGGGCCCCACCACCGGCCCGACCGCCCATCTGGCCGCGATCGGCGAGCACCCGCTCGGCGTCCGCCCGCGAGAACCAACCGGCGACCAGCGTCCCGTCGGAGGCGACGTGCACCGCTCCCTCGGGGACGCGCGCGGCGGACGGCGTGAGAAGCCTGCCGTTCACGAGGAGGATCGACGACGCCTCCGGCAGCACGTTGACCGGGCGACCGAGATTCTCGCGGACGACGTCGGCGATCGATGCATCGCACGCGAGGGCGTCGGCGCGGCGACCGAGCGCGCGCTCGAGGCGTTCGAGCAGCGTTCCGAGACCCGCGCGCAGTTCGAAGGCGGCGCGAAGATCGACGAGCGGTCCGAAGGTGCCCCTGCCATCATCGAAGACGACGAGCGGAGCCTGTGCGCGGTCCTGAGCCATGGCCGCACTGTACCGTTCCGAATCCCGGGCGACGGCGGGCGCGTCAGAGGCCTTCGCGCGCCATACCCGGCGCAAGCCGCGTCTTCGATTCGAATCCCCAGATCGGCTTCGTGCGCGTCAGCACCCAGAAGACGACGAGTCCGAGCACCCCGTCGGCGAGCGCCGACATCAGCTGCACGAGCAGTTCGCCGACCCCCGACGCAGGCCACCAGGGGACCGCCGACCCGAGCACCGCGCTGCGGACGATCGAGATCGAGATCCATCCGAGGGCGGCGAACGCCGAGAAGACGACGACCGCAGCGGCGTTCGACACGGGATTCTGGCGGTAGAGGAGCCCGCGCAGCGGGACCACCGCGGCCGCGCCGAGCGCGAAGGCGAGGATGTGCGGGCCGGGAACGACCAGCGCCGAGCCGTCGGCGAGCACGGTCGGGGCGAAGAGGTCGCAGGCCAGCCCACCCGCCATCGCCGCGCGCAGCACGATCCGCTTCGGCGCCGTGAGCGCGACGAACACAACGACCGACGGAAGGATGCTGGCGCGGATCGATCCGATCTCGAACAGACCGCCCAGGCCGGCGTCGAGCGCCGCCGCGAGCAGCACCGCGAGCAGATGAACGCTCCACCTCATCGTGGTCCCCCTACGCCGCCGTCCGACCTTCGTTCGATCACAACGACCGCCGAGATCGCGTCGCGCGCCTCCGTGATCGGCTCGACCTCGATGCGTCGCGCTAGCGGGACCTGCTCGATCGGCTCGACCGCGACGATCCGGCCGACGCGCGCACCGAGCGCGGAGCGCGGCAGTCGTTCGTCGGTGACACGCGCGACCATGCCGACGGCGATCTCGCCGGCACTCGCGACCTCCGCGGTCCACGTACCGCGACCCGTCGGCTTGAGCACCGCGCCCGGGGCGATCGCGACCGGACGCGCTGGATCGCTCCCCTCCGCCGGGAAGAGCCGGCATCCGATGCTCGGAAGCCGCGTCGATGGTAGGACCGTCGAGATGAACGCGCCGACGTCCTCGCTCACCAGGCCGGCGAAGACGTCCCCACCCACGAAGACCGCGCTTCCCGCGACGACGCCATGTCGCGATCCGGCGTTGATGCGCACCACGCCGTGAGGACCGTTCGGATCGCCCGCGACCACCGACGCGGTCGTCGCGCCGACGTCGAGCAGCGCACCGCCGCCGGCGCGCGTGCTCGTCGCCTGCAGGCCGCGGATCACCTCCTCGAGCCGCAAGGCATCGAGCCGGCTCGTCTCGTAGAGCGTGCGCATGCGCTCGACCTCGGCCTCGAGGGCGATGGTCTCGGGCGACTTCGGATCGAAGGACTCGATCGAGGGACGGATGCGATCGCGGAGGGACGTCCCGAGATGCGTGACAGGAACGAACGGCACCAGCACGAGATTCGTCCATGGCCGCAGCAGCCGGACGGGCGCGACCGACACGATGAGCGCGCACGCGAGCAGCGTCCAGTCGAGACGTCGGCCGGTGAGGAGATGTTGCACGCGGGCCGGGAGCATGTTCGCACGCTCGATGGGGTTGCGGTCCGGGCGATCGATCCGCGTCCATCGCGCCGATCATGCCCCGCAGGTCCGACAAGGCATCAGCCGTCGTCGACGTCGCTCACGAGGGTTGCCTTCCACTCCTCGAGATGCTCGAGGTAGGTGGAGGTACCGCGGGCGACGCACGTGAGCGGATCGTCGGCGACGCGCACGGTCAGGCCCGTCCGCTCCTCGATGACCTTGTCGATGCCACGGAGAAGCGCGCCGCCACCCGCGAGGACGACTCCGTTCTCCACGAGGTCAGCGCTCAGTTCCGCCTCGGCATTTTCGAGCGTGCGCAGCACCGTGTCGACGATCTGTCCGACCGGCTCGAGCAGCGCCTCGCGGATCTCCTCGCTCCCGACCACGACCTTCTGCGGAAGTCCGGAGACCATGTTCTGGCCACGCACGTCCATCGTGAGCTCTTTCGCGAGCGGTGCGACGCTGCCGATCTCGATCTTGATGCGCTCGGCGGTCTGCTCGCCGATCAGCAGGCCGTAGTTCTTCTTCATGTGGTTGATGATCGCCTCGTCGAACTCGTCGCCGGCGACGCGCAGCGATTCGCATGTGACCATGCCACCGAGCGAGATGATGGCGACGTCGGTCGTACCGCCACCGATGTCGACGATCATGTTCGCGGTCGGGTCGGCCACGGGAAGACCGGCACCCATCGCCGCCGCCATCGGCTCCTCGAGGAGGAACACCTCGCGTGCGCCGGCACGACCGGCGCTGTCGAAGACGGCCCGCTTCTCGACAGCGGTGATGCCGGAAGGAACGGCGATCACGACGCGCGGCGCGATGAGTCGGCTCCGGCCGGTCACCTTGCGGATGAAGTAGGCGAGCATCGCCTCGGTCACTTCGAAGTCGGAGATCACGCCATCCTTCATCGGGCGGATGGCGCTGATGGTGCCCGGGGTCTTGCCGAGCATCTCCTTGGCGGCGGTACCGACGGCGGTGCCGTTCTTGAGGACCCGGTTGGTTCCCTTTCGGACAGCGACGACCGACGGCTCGTTGAGCACGATGCCCTGGCCCCGCACGCACACGAGCGTGTTGCAGGTGCCAAGGTCGATCCCCATGTCGACGCTGAACCAACCGAGCAGTTTCTGAAGGATCACGGTATCTCCCTAACTCTCCACGATGAGTGTTCACCGCGGGCACCCGTCACGGCCCCGCACGGCCCTTCGCAGCGCGGAGCGTAGCACGCCCCCGACAACATGGGTGAGACGAAAGAGGCGCCGCCCGCGATTCGGCCGCGGGCGGCGCCTTCAACACTTCTGGAAGGTTGGGGATTGGCGACACGTCGCCGATCAACTCGGCTCGCTGCGTCGGCAAAGCATGTCAGCGAGTCACGTCAGCGAATCGGGGAGAACGGCATCCCGTCCGACTGTCCGGCCGCTTCGAGCTGCCCGACGTTCGAGACCCAGAGGACCCCGATGCCGCCGACGAGCACGAGCGCGGTGACGACGAGAAGCACGGTGTAGACGGTCATGTCGCCGCCGGTCGATCGAGCCTTGCTAGTGGTCTTGGCCATGGAAACTCCAGTTCTGGCGGGAAACGCCTGGTTCCGCCGTCACTCGCCTGCGCGGGCGATCGCGCGCTGACCGACCTTGACCTCGCCGCGAGCCGCAGCGTCCTCGAGCTCGATCACGCCAACCGCGCGGTTGACGTCGACCTCGGTGATCCGGAGGTTTCCGATGAACGTGCTGCCCTCGCCGATGGTGAGCACCCAACCCGGCTTGATGCCATCGCGGGAACCGGCGTTGATCTCGGCGAGCGGAGCCGTGTCGCCACGGCGGACGTTGATGATGGTGGCGGCAAGATTGCGGGTGGCGACGACGCGCTGCGTGTCGCCGACCGCGCCGGCGCGGGCCTTCGCGAGCTCGCCGACGCTGGCGACGTACTCGGCGATCGTGGCGACCGCGCGGTCCTTCTCGTCGGACAGACGCTTGACCTCTTCCTGAAGGGCGCGACGAGCGGCGTCGGCGACCTCAAGGCTCGACTGCGAGGCATCGAACGCCTCCTGAAGCTGGACCAGGCGCTTCTCGGCATCCATCGCGGTCGTGCGGAGGTCGCGCAGCTCCTTGACGAGCGTCTCGTTGAGCGCACCCTTCGCCTTGTCGTTCTGGGCGATCAGCTCGAGGCTCGAGGCGATCGACGCCGCGGCGGCCTTCGTGCCGGCGAGCTCGGCCTCGACCTTGCGGGCGGCGGCGGCCTTCGCCTCGACCTGCTTCTGCAGGTCGGCGACGGCGGCCTTCGCCGACTGGAGATCAGACTCGAGCTTCTGCTGCTGCGACAGCCACGAGGTGCGCTCGCTCGCGAGCATCGACTCGGCGGTCGCGGCGCGGCTCTCGGCGCCCTTGAACTTCTGCTTGAACGAGCTCTCGTTCGTCGCGTTCACGGCGACGAGCGGCACGATGGCCACGGTCAGGAGCGCAACGAGGACGACGAAGATCTTGGTCAGGACATGCACGGTCTGGGTTCCTAGTCGCTTGGTGGGAACTCGTCCGGAGTCGATCTGAAGCGTTCTGACTCGCCTCACTCGGGACGTTGGATGCTCGAAACACTCTTCAGAACAGTCTGGGGGGCCGTCGCTTGAACGCGGTGCTCAAACGGGGCAGCCTCCGGAAAGACGGAAGGTTGCGTGTTGTACCGATAGGCTGCGAGGGTGTCAACGGCTGGATATCGGCCATGCGGGGTTTGGAGAGGACTTTGGGAGAGACCTCCCGGGTTTCATCGCGACGGTTCTCTGCCAGGCGTCCCAGGCGGGCGCGTCGACCTACCTGCTTGCCTCGCCGCGGGAGTCCCCTCCGGCCGCAGGTTCAGCTGCACGACTCAGTCCATCGCCTCGAGGCCCGCCGCCGCCGCGACCTGCACGGTCGGATCGGTGTCGCGGATCAGGTTGGTCAAAATCGTCGTCGCCTCCGGGCATCGCGCCTTCCCGAGCAGGACCGCGACCACGGCGCGGATGCGAGGGTCGCTGTTGCCGAGATACTCCTGCGCAACCGCCACGGCGAGCTTCGGATTGCCACCGAGTTCCATCAGCGCGGTGGCGGCGGAGAGGCGAATCTCCGGCGAACGGCGTGCGTCGCCGCCGACCGTGAGGAGCCGCTCGAGCATCGGACGCGCGACCTCGTCCTTGAGGCGCCCGACGGCGCCGCAGGCGACGACCGTCAGCTCCGACTGCTCCGGAGGCGCGAACAGCGCCGCGCGAATCGGTTCGATCTCGCCCGCCTGCCCGAGCTTGACGAGCGCCTCCGACGCCGCGAGCCCGATGAGGCGCACCCGCACCGGGTTGACCAGTTCGAGTCCCTTCGTCAGCGAGTCGTAGATCAGCGGGACCGCCGTGCGGTTTCCCATCTCGCCGAGCACGAGATACGCGTTGGAGCGCACCTCCGGATTGTTCGAGAAGGCCATCGCCGCAATCGGGCCCGGATCGATCGACTTGCCGCAGCGGCTGAGTGCGAGCATCGCGGAGGCCTTCACCGAGTCGCTCTCGTCGGCGACGAGCGGCTGGACGAGCACGGCGAGGTCCGCGCTCGGCTTCTCCGCGATGGCCATGCACGTGACGAAACGCACGCCACGGTTCTCGTCGGCGAGACCAGCCGGCGCGAGTTCCGCGAGGAGCTCGGGGTTGGCCACCGCCGCCTCGATCGCGTGCGCGCGCAGCGCCGCCCACGAACTGCGCGCCGCGGCGCGAAGGAGCGACTGCGCCTCGTTCGACTGGAGCCGCGCGATCTCGATCGCCTCGCGGGCGCGAGCCTCGGTGCCGGTCTCGATCGTCGGCGCGCTGAGCTCAACCGGGCCCGATCCGACTGGTGGCAGCACGAGAGTCGGCCGGCCGGCAGACTGCGCGTTTGCGATCGACTGGTTCTTGGAACTGAACTCCGCGCGTGCCTGCTTCGGATCCATCTGCTGCATGCAGCCGGGCATCGCGCCGACGGACGCGAGGAGCATCGACGCACCAAGCGCTGTGACGCCGGCGTGCATGCCGAGGGGACGCGCCGAGTGCGCGAGCGAACTGCCGGAACGGGTGACTGCGTTCATGGAAGGCCTCCGTGCCCGAAACGCGATCGCAACCGATCGCCTTCTACTGCGTCCGTCAGGCGGCGCGAACCGACGAGCCGTCGGCGATCCGGTCCCCGGACCGACGCAGGAGCAACGATACCACCGCGAGGACGAGCGCGCACCATGCCACGCCGTCTCCAACGCGCGCGGCAAGCGGAACGCCCTCGGATGGCTCGAGGCGGACCACGATCGACCCGGGCTCGTTGGCGCCAAGCACGCGCCGAATCCGGCCGGTTCGGTCGATCCACGCGCTGTAGCCCGTGTTGACCGACCGGAGGACGGCGGTGTCGAGCTCGATCGCGCGCAGGCAGGCGACCTGCAGGTGCTGCCGTCGCCCGAGTTCGGAGGGACCGAACCAGCCGTCGTTCGAGAGGTTGAAGAGCACGTCCGCCACGCGCTTCCCGTCCGCGAAGGCGATGCGCCGCGAGGCCCAAGGCATCGTGATCTCGAAGCAGATCGGGACTCCGGCATCGAACGCGGCGTCGCCGGTGCCGATCCTGATCGGCCTCGGCGCGTCGGCCGCCTCGAGATCGAAGGTCATGCCGGCGGCACCGAGCGCGAGCAACTGCGCCTCCAGCCAGTCCGAGCGCGAGATGATCGGCATGGTCTCGCCGAAGGGTGTCAGGTAGATCTTGTCGGTGCGCGACGTGGGTGGCCCGCCGTCGCGTCCATCGACGAGATAGGCCGAGTTGAACTGCCGGTCCCAGACGAAGCGGTTTCCCTCGACGCGCAGGCCCTCGTACGCAGGGCTGCCGGCGAGGAGCGGTGCATCGATCGCCCGAGAGAGATCGGTCACGGCCTGCGCGAATCGATCGCCCGGGTAGTAGCCGCCGCCGACGAGCGTCTGGATCGACTCGGGCTCGAGGCCGAAGCCGGGCACCATCGTCTCGGGCCAGACGGCGACCGCGACGGCGTATCCGTCATTGCGCGCCCGCTTCGCACCGTCGATCGTCAGCCGCGCGCCGCCGAGGAAATCCTCGACCTGGTCCTCGGGGCTCCAGGCGAGCTTGTTCGACATCGGCACATTGGTCTGGACAAGCACCGCCGCAGGCTGCCCGGGCTCGGAGGGGCGCGCGGCCAGTTCATCGAAGGGCGCGATGCGGGCCCGACCGAAGAGCAACGACGCGGCGAGGAGCGCGACGGCGACGGCGGGCGACACGATGCGACGCGGGCCGCTCCCGACGAACGCGTCGAGCAGTCCCCCCGCCACGACGCCCGCGAGCGCGCTCAATGCCCATCCCCCGCCGAGAGACGCGACCTGCGCGACCTCGCGCCACTCGACGAGCGGGTGCGCGGCGAAGAACCACGCGTAGCCGGTGCAGACCAGGTCGCCTCGCAGGAACTCGACCGCGACGAGCGCGATCGGGATCGATGCGATCCACGGCAGTCGCGCGCCACCTCCACCACCGAGCCGGGCGAGGAGCCACGCGAGGACGACGGTCCACGCCGTCAGGTAGACGACGAGGACGGGCATGCCGAGCACGGTGACCTCGTGCATCCACCACTCGTGCCAGAGGATGGCGAGAAAGAACGGTGGGGCGACGCACGCGGCGATGCCGCGCCATCCACCGCTGCGCGCCGCCGCCGCCGCGAGCAGCGCGGGCCAGGCGAAGACGAACGGCCATCCCCACGTCGCGTCGCGACCGAGCGGAAACGACAGGAGAAACGCGACGGCGCCGAGCGCGGCGAGGACGATCGCGGTTCGCCGCGACGGCGTACGGCGCGTGCCGTCTGCGGCGTTGGCCGGGAACGGCGTCGGTGCAGGGCCGCTACCGGCCGGCATAGTCGATCACGCGCGCGATCTCCGAGCGGAGATCCTTGCGGTGCACGATGCGATCGAGGAATCCAGACTCGAGCAGGAACTCGGATGTCTGGAAGCCCTCGGGAAGATCCTGACGGATCGTCTGCTTGATGACGCGCGGACCGGCGAAGCCGATCAGCGCCTTCGGCTCCGCGAAGATCACGTCGCCGAGCATCGCGAAGCTCGCGGTGACGCCGCCCGTGGTCGGATCGGCGAGCACGGAGATGTAGAGGCCACCGGCCTCGTCGAGGCGCGCGAGCGCCGCGCTCGTCTTCGCCATCTGCATGAGGGAGAAGCCCGACTCGTGCATGCGCGCGCCGCCCGAGCAGGCGACGGTCACCACCGGAAGATCGTGATCGATGCCCGCCTCGATCGCGCGGGTGATCTTCTCGCCGACCACCGAACCCATCGATCCACCCAGGAAGGTGAAGTCCATCACCGCGACGACGACGCGGCGTCCCTTCACGTAGCCGTAGCCCGAGACAAGCGCGTCGCGCTGCCCGGTCTTGCGGCGGGTGTCGGCGATGCGCGCGGGATACGGCTTCGTGTCGACGAACTTGAGCGGATCCACCGCCACAAGCTGCGAGTCGATCTCCTCGAACGTGCCGGGATCGAGCATCTGCTCGACGCGCGTGCGCGCGCTCATGCGCATGTGGTGCTGGCACTTCGGGCAGACCCAGAGGTTCGACTCGACGGCCTTCTTGAAGAGCGTCTCCGCACAGGCGGGGCACTGCATCCAAAGGCCTTCGGGGACCCCCTTCTTGGGCGTCTGCGCGAGGTCGGTCGGCGTCCAGGTCGTCTCTGCCACGGCGCGGAGTGTAGCGCAAACGCCACCGCGGGAGCGCGCGCGACGGACGACGCGATCAGGCGCGGAGCGCGGCGATCGCCGCGCGGTAGTCGGGCTTCCCGAAGATCGCGCTCGCCGCGACGAGGACGTCGGCGCCGTGCGCGCGGCAGGCGGCCGCGCTGTCGTGACCGACGCCGCCATCCATCTCGACGCGCAGGCTTGCGCCACCCGCATCGCGGATCGCACGCGTCTTCCCCAGCACGGAGGCGATGAACTTCTGCCCGGAGAATCCGGGGTACACGCTCATCACGAGCGCCATGTCGATCACCTCGACGAACGGAAGGATGCGGTCGGCGGGCGTGTCGGGATTGATCGCGAGACCGGCCGTCATCCCGAGGTCGCGGATCCGTGCGATGAGCGGCCGCGGGTCAGAGACGACCTCGATGTGGAACGTGATGTGCCCGGCACCCGCCTTCGCGAACGGCTCGATGTAGGCCGACGGGTCGGTCACCATCAGGTGCACATCGAGCACCGCATTCGGCACCGCGCGGTGCACGGCGTCGCACACGGCGGGGCCCATCGAGAGATTCGGAACGAAGTGGCCGTCCATGATGTCGACGTGCAGCAGGTCGCCGCCGGCCTCGAGCGCGGCACGGCAGTCCTCGCCGAGTTTCGCGAAGTTCGCGGAGAGGATCGACGGAGCGACGAGCGTCGCGCCGGCGGGAAAGCGTGAAAGCGAACGGCTCCCTGCGAGGGGAGCCGTCCGGTTGCCATGCGGGTCGTTGGAAGTGGTCGACATGGATGCGGTCCTGCGACGAGAGTACTCCGTCGCCCGAACGCGCGCGAGTCAGTTGCCCGGGGCGGTCTCGGTGGTCGCGGGCTTCGCCACGCCCGCCTTCGCCGAGCTCTTCTTGTAGCTGTCGAGGAGACGCTTGAAGTCGGCCTTCTCGGCCGGGTCTGCCTTCATCCAAGCCTCGTACTGCTCCTCGGATGCCTTCGCGAAGTCGCCCCGGCGCGCGTAGACCTCAGCGACGAGCGCCTTCGCCGCGGCGGACGGGTGGTTGGCGTCGAGCACCCTCGCGCTGGTGAGCGCGAGCTTGTAGTCGCGGTTCTCGATCGCGCTGTCGTTGAGGATGGTCTCGGTGAGTTCGCGCAGCGTGGTCGCGTCCTTCATCGACTGCACGGTGATCTTGCTGCCCCACTTGGCGGCGCCGTCCGGATCCTTGGCGTCGACGAGCATCGTCTTGTACTTGAGCACCGCGACATCGCCGAAGAACTTCGGGTCGATCTCGAGCAGCGAGTCGTAGTGCTTGTAGGCATCCTGGAAGTTCTTGATGCGCACCGCATCCTTCGCCGCCTTCAGGATCGGCTCGGCCTTCTTCGTGAGCGCCGGGTTGTAGCGGCCGGTCATGGTGCCGATGACGACCTTGTCGAAGTTCGGGTCGAGCGGGTTGCCGATCCACGCGATCTTCGAGTCCTTCACCACGAACGCGCACGGGATGCCGTTCTGCTTCGCGGCCTCCATCCACGCCTTCTTCGTCTCATTGTCCTTGTCGACGCCGACGGGGTAGCTCATCGACGCGCCCTTCTTGTTGAGGAAGGGGCGCACGGTGCCCGCGGGCTCGTCGGAGATGCCCATGATGACGAGGCCCTTGCTCTTCATCTTCTGGTGCATCTCGTTGAGGTGCGGGATCGACCGCATGCAGGGGCCGCACCAGGTCGCCCAGAACTCGACCACGTACGTCTTCGACGAGTCGCTGATGTCGGTCACGTTCCCCTGCAGCCACTCCACGGTGATCGCGGGCGCGGCCGACCCCACCTTGAGGGTCTCTTCCTGCGCCGCGGCGGGCGCTGCGAGCGCGGCGACGGCAACGATGGCGGGAGCAGCGAACATGCGGAGGTCGAACGGAAGGCTCATGGTGACTCCAGAAGGCGGTGCATCTCGGTGGATGCGCTGGTGATCTGCACGTGACGCGCGGCGGGTGTCTCGGATTCCGTCGGGCACGATGGCCCCCGGATGCCCCCGCCGCAGCCCGCGGTGCGGCGGCGATGGGGCGGATGATACCGCCCGGAAGCCCGAAGGCTCCACAACACGGCAACGGACCCCACAAACAACCGGGGAACCGTCCGTATAGTGCGCCCCCATGCACAAGAAGCGCATCGAGTCCGTCCCCGTTTCCGGCAAGAAGGTCTTCATCCGAGTCGATTTCAACGTCCCCATGGACGGCGGGGTCATCTCGGATGACCGCCGCATTCGCGCGAGCCTCCCCACCATCCGCTCCGTGCTTTCGCGCGGCGGACGGGCTGTGCTCGCGAGCCACCTCGGCCGGCCCGAGGGCAAGGGCTTCGAGGCCGAGTACTCGCTTGCGCCGGTGGCGAAGCGCCTGGCCGAACTCCTCGGCGCGGACGCGCCACACGGGGTCGCGTTCCCCTCGAGCGACTGCACCGACGACGCCGCCCGCGCGGCGATCGCGGCGATGCCCGAGAAGGGCGTGGTGCTCCTCGAGAATCTTCGCTTCGTGAAGGGCGAGAAGAAGGGTGATCCGGCATTCGCGGAGAAGCTGGCGACGCTGTGCGACGTCTACGTGAACGACGCGTTCGGCACCAGCCACCGCGCCGACGCCTCGATGCACGCCCTGCCGATGGCGATGGGCGCGCGCGGCGCCGCGCGTGTCGCGGGGCACCTCCTCGCCGCCGAGCTCGAGTACCTCTACGGCCGCATCGCCGCCGCCGAGCGGCCCTTCACCGCCATCCTCGGCGGGGCGAAGGTGTCGGACAAGATCCTCGCGATCGAGAACCTCATGATGAAAGTCGACCGCATCATCGTCGGCGGCGCGATGGCGTACACCTTCCTGCGCGCGCAGGGCGTGGCGACAGGCAACAGCCTCGTCGAGGCGGATCGCATCGACCTGGCCAAGGAAATCCTCGCGAAGGCGAAGTCGCGCGGGTGCGCATTCCTGGATGGGGCTCGACATCGGTCCGTCGACGCGCGCCCGCTTCGCCGACGCGATCCGCACGAGCCGCACCGTCGTGTGGAACGGCCCGATGGGCGTCTTCGAGATGCCGCCCTTCGACGCCGGCACGCGCGCGGTCGCCGATGCGGTGGTCGCGGCGACGGCCGCCGGTGCGGTGACGATCGCCGGTGGCGGCGACACCGCGGCCGCGGTCGAGGAGTTCGGTGTCGCCGAGAAGCTGTCGCACGTCTCGACCGGCGGAGGCGCGAGCCTCGAGGTCCTCGAGGGGAAGCACCTCGTGTGCCTCGACGCCATCGACAATGCCTGATTCCGTTGGAACCCATGCGGGCGGCGATCCCGACGAGCGCGTCCTGCCGAACGCGCGGGCGACGCCCCGCGTCCTCGTGATCCTCGGCCCGACGGCGGGTGGGAAGAGCGATCTCGCGATGGAACTCGCGCGCCGGCTCGGCGGCGAGCTTGTCAGCGCCGACTCGATGCAGGTCTATCGGGGCATGGACATCGGCACCGCGAAGCCGACCGCCGCCGAACGGGCCGAGATCCCGCACCACGGTCTCGATCTCGTGGACGCGTCGGAGGAAGGCTTCACCGTCGCGCGGTGGCTTGCGATCGCCGACCGGGCGGTCGACGAGATCCTCGCGCGCGGTCGCACGCCCATCGTCGTGGGCGGCACCAACCTCTACATCCGCGCGTTCCTCGAGGGGCTCGACGAGGCGCCACCCGCCGACAGCGCCTTCCGCGCCTCGCTCGAGGCGCTTTCGAACGAGGAACTGCACGCGCGGCTCGCGGCGAGCGACGCCCCTGCGGCGGCGCGGCTCCATCCGAACGACCGCCGCCGCATCACGCGCGCCCTCGAGATCGCGCACACGACCGGCGACAGCGCGTCGGCCCGCCGGACCGCGTGGGACGATGCCGGCGTGACCCCCCGTCGCGACGACCTCTTCACGGTCATCCTCGACTGGCCCGTCGAGGCGATCAACCGCCGCATCAATGCGCGCGTGCGCCGGATGTTCGAGGTGGGATTCGTCGACGAGGTCGCCGGACTCCTCGCCCACGGCGGCCTCTGCGCGCAGGCGCGCGCGGCATGCGGCTACGAGGAGCTCGTGCATGCCCTCGGCGACGGCTCGCGCCCGCCGCGCACGCGCGACCTCGAGGACGCGGCCGAGTCGACGAAGATCCGCTCTCGCAGGTTGGCCAAGCAGCAGCGCACGTGGATGAAGCGGTTCCGAGCGCTGCGGCCCGGGCTCGCGATCGACTGCGACGAGACGACGACGGTCGCCGGGCTCGCCGACCGCGTGACCGAAGCCCTCGTACGCGCCGCGCGCGAGCACGCGTGACGCGCGCGCCGCGCGCACGCGTAGCGACTCGACGTGCTCGTTGCAAGCCACCACGATCGCGTGAAAGCGGAAACACGCCGCTTGACTTCTCCCCGCTGCTTCCTTTATTCCCCCGTTCTGCTTGCCGAGGAACTCCGCTGGCCGATCACCCCGCCGGAGCCGAGCGACCGAAGCCGTGATCCACTCCCGATGGCTGCGAAGAAATCCACATCCTCGAAGATGACCGCCGCGAAGACCACCTCCTCCGCGGGCGCGGCCCGATCGGCGCGCAAGCCGCGCGGACGTGCCGCCGGTGACGACGGGGACTCCGCGAGCGATGCTGCGATCGAGGCCGCGCTGTCCGCCGGTGGCGCGCAGCTCGTCATCGTCGAGAGCCCCGCGAAGGCGAAGACCATCGAGAAGTACCTGAAGGACCTCGGGAAGTTCGTGGTCGAGGCCTCGAAGGGCCACGTGCGCGACCTCCCGGAGCGCGCCGCGAAGGCCGACACCGGCGAGCCGAAGCCCAAGAAGCCCCGCGCGCCGAAGGGCGCTCCGAAGGCGGAGAAGCCGAAGCCCGAGGCGAAGCCGATGGACATTCCCGGCGTCGACATGCAGAGCTTCGCGACGACCTACGTCGTCACGCCGGACCGCCGCGACACCGTCACCAAGCTGCGCAAGCTGAAGAAGTCGGCGGGCGACGTCTGGTTCGCCACCGACCTTGACCGCGAGGGAGAGGCGATCTCCTGGCACATCGCCGAGGTGCTCGACGTCGACCCGCGGACCGCGAAGCGCGTCGTCTTCAACGCGATCACGAAGAGCGCGATCAAGGAGGCGTTCGAGCATCCGCGCCCGATCAACATGTCGCGGGTCAACGCGCAGAACTCGCGCCGCATCCTCGACCGGATCGTCGGCTACGGGATCTCGCCGCTCCTCTGGCGCCTCATGCGCCAGGGCGGCCTCAGCGCCGGCCGCGTGCAGACCGTCGCCGCGCGCCTCGTCGTCGAGCGCGAGCAGGAGATCCGCGAGTTCATCCCGAGCGAGTCGTGGGAAGTGCTCGTGCGCCTCACCCCCGAACTCGATCGCCGCGGCCCGCTCGCGAAGGCGATCGCCGAGTTCCTCGCGCGGCGCGACGAGCGCGGACGCGCGCCCTCGCAGAAGGACCGTCTCTCGTTCCTCGCGAAGCAAGGAGCACTCGAGACGAAGCTCGTCGAGGTCGGCGGCAAGGAACTGAAGATCGAGGCCGCCGCGGATCTCTCCGGCAAGACCCCGCGCGACCTGTCGGCGTCGGTGAAGGCCGCGGTCGAGGCCGCCGGTCTCGAGTCGGTGTCGATCGCGACGAACGAGAACCCGACCGGCAAGGGCGCCGCGCGCTTCGTGCGCACGGTCTCGGGCACCGTCGGCGCGGGCGTGACGTACCGCGTCGCCTCCATCGAGACCGAGCGCAAGTCGCGCCGTCCGATGCCGCCCTTCAAGACAAGCACCATGCAGATGGCGGCGTCGAGCGAGCTCGGTTTCTCGACCGACCGCACGATGCGCATCGCGCAGCAGCTCTACGAGGGCGTCGACCTTGGCGGCGACCGCGTCGGCCTCATCACCTACATGCGTACTGACTCGACGCACATCGCGGGCGAGGCGCTGCATGCGGCGCGCGACCTGATCCGCTCGAGGTACGGCGACCGCTACCTGCCCGCGAAGCCGCACTTCTACGCCGCCGGCAAGGACGCGCAGGAGGCGCACGAGGCGATCCGTCCGACCGATCCCGCGCGCACGCCGGATTCCGTGCGCGGCGCGCTGAGCGCCGAGCAGTACGCGCTGTACGAACTCGTCTGGCGCCGCTTCGTCGCCTGCCAGATGGCGGAGAAGCAGTACGACCTCACGACCGTGCGCCTCGAGCGCAGCGACCGCGCCACCGGCGCCGTCGTCCGCGCGTCGGGCAGCGTCGTGGTCTTCGACGGGTACCTGAAGCTCGTCGAGGACATCGCCGAGGACGACGAGGAGGCGACGTTCCCGAAGCTCTCCGAGAAGCAGGAGCTCGCCGCGGTTTCGGTCGACGCGCTGCAGAGGTTCAGCTCGCCGCCGTCGCGGTACTCGGAGGCCTCGCTCGTCAAGGAGCTCGAGTCGCGCGGCATCGGTCGCCCGAGCACCTACGCCTCCATCGTCAACACGATCGAATCGCGAGGCTACGTCGAGCAGAAGGCGCGACGCTTCCACGCCACCGCGCTCGGCGAGGCGGTGGTGTCGCTCCTGATCGGCGGATTCCCCGTCCTCTTCGACTACGAGTACACGCGCCTGATGGAGGAGCGTCTCGACCGCGTCGAGGCCGACGAGGAGGATTGGCGCGCCATCCTCCGCGAGATCAAGGGCATGCTCGAGGGCGACACGCTCGAGGAGTCCTTCACCCGCATGCGCGAGGTTCCGCTCTGGCGCTGGTCGAGGTTCGCCTGCCCGAAGTGCGGAAAGCGCACGAAGGAGCGCGTCGGCGGCGGACGCTGGTTCCTCTCCTGCTCGGGGTACCCCGACTGCGACTTCGCGTCTCGGTTGAACGAGCTGGGAGAGCCGGTCTCCGACGTCGGGCTCGACATGGTCTGTCCGGTCGATGGATCCGCGATGGTGCTCCGCAGCGGCAAGTTCGGGAAGTACATCTCGAGCGTCAACTACCCGACGGTCAAGTTCGTGGTGCGGCTCGACAAGAAGGACCGCATCGTGCTGCCCTCGCCCCCGCCGCTCCAGGATCCCGAGGTCGTCTGCACGAAGTGCGGCCGCGCCTGCAACGTGCGCGACGGAAAGCGCGGGCCGTGGCTTGGCTGCAGCGGGTTCCCGAAGTGCCGCGGCCGCGCCGATTGGAAGGCGCTCGGCGAGGAGAAGCAGAAGGCGCTGCTCGCCGCGCTCGAGAAGCACGCGCGCGAGAACGCACCCGGTGAACTGCGTCGTCGCGATGGTCGACTGATCGAGGCGGGCACCCCCGTCGCGGAGCTGATCCTTCCCGAGAGCGTGGTCACGCTGCCGGTGCACGCCGATGCGTCGAAGCCGCCGCCGGCGGGCGACGCCACGGGCTACCTCGCTCCCTATCGCGCCGCCGAGGCGATCGCGGAACCGTTCCTGCACGACCTCCGGGCGCGCGGGCTCCGCAAGAGCGGGTGACGACCGGGTGCGTGACCGACGCGAGCCCGACGCCGCGATGCGCGACGGACTTCTCCGACGTCGTGTCGAACACGCCCCGTGGTACGCTCCGCGCCATGAGCGAGCGTTCGACGGCGTCCGAGTTCGATCGAGAGGTTGCAGCCGATCTCAAGCGGCGCGGTGATGGCGACCCGGGCGCGGGCCTCGCCCGGACCGTCGGGACGCTGCTCGAGGCTGTGCTCGCGCGCCAGCGCGTGATCGACGAGGTGACGGCGGACATGCGCGCGAAGCGCGAGAAGGCCCGCATCGCCCATGAGCGCACGATCGCCCAGATCCGCCAGTCGAGGACCGATCGCTCGGAGCGCGTGCGGAGCGATGCCGAGGCGCACGACACCGCCGCGATCGCGACACGCGACGAGACCGTCGCGAACGTCGAGGGACAGCTGGAGGCGAAGCTCGACGAACTGCGCTCGACCCACGAGGCCGAGCTCGTGAAGCTGAAGCGCGGACTCGAGGAAGGCGTGCTGATGGCCGAGGCGATGCGCGAGGCGGGCGAGGAGGCCGCGCGACTGCGCGGCCGTGAACTCGCCGAACGTCTGCGTCGCTCCATGCTGGAGGCGGCCGAGCTCGAGGAACGCGCGAAGTCCTATCTGCGCAGCTGCAGGCTGCCCGTGCCGGCCTCGAACCCCGATCCCTCTCCCGAACCCGCGATCCCCGCGGAGCAGGAGCTGGCCGGGCTCCTCGTCCGGGCGAACGAGCACCTCGAGACGTTGCTCTCGACGCGCGCCGCCCGACTGCTGAGCGGCCCGACCCCGTTCCTCCTCGCCGGCGCGCTCGTCATCGGCGCGGGCGTGATCGGTGGCGCGAGCACGCTGTTCGACAAGGACCGCTGGATTCCCGTTGCCTCGATCAGCGCCGGTGCCGCGCTTGTCCTCGTCATCGTGCTCCTCCTCGTGCTGCGCGGGATCTCCAACACCGCGATGAAGCGCGTCTGGGCGCCCTTCTCGGCGGATCTCGCCGCGATCGAGCGCGCGAAGCAGCGGGCCGAGCGCGAGGAGGCCGCGGCGCGCGAGGCGAACCAGATCAAGCTCCGCGAGACCGAGGTCCGCGAGGAGCGCGAGGCGCACGCGAAGTACGACGGGCCGATCGCGGAGGTGCCGAAGGCGCTGCGCCGGCGACGCGAACGCGTGGAGACGGCCGCCGCGACGGCGATCGCCGAGGCCCGCGATTCCTGCGAGACAGCGCTCTCGACCTCGCGCGACGGAGTCGTCCGCGAGATCGCCCGCATCGACGCCGAGTCCGCCGAGGCGGAACGGTCGGAAATGGAGCGTTCGGCGAGCGAGACCACCGCGCTCGCCGACGAGGAGGAGGCGCGGCTGCGCGGCGCACGCGAGCACTGGCTTCGCACCGCCTCCGACTGCCGCGACACCCTCGCCGCGGTCGAACGGGAGGATCGGAACTCGAACGCCGCGTGGTCGGCGTTCGACTTCGAGCGCGGCGGCGTCGCGCGCGACCGGGCTCCGTTGTTCCGCTTCGGCACTTTGACGATCACGCCGCGCGATCTCCCCGGCGGGCTGCCGAAGGATCCCGCCTTCGCGGTCGAGATGCCCGACCGGTTCGAGGTTCCGGCCGCCATCGGCTTCCCGCGCACCGGAAACCTCGTCATCGAGACCACTCCGGAGAACCGCGACGCGGCGATCGCCGCCGCGAAGTCGCTCATCGCGCGCATCCTCGTGTCGATCCCGCCCTCGAAGGCGCGCTTCACCTTCGTCGATCCCGTCGGGCTCGGCGAGAACTTCGCGGCGTTCATGCATCTCGGCGACGAGTTCGAGCAGCTCGTCGGCGAACGCATCTGGACCGATCCACGCGCGATCGAGCAGCGGCTCGCCGACATCTCCGAGCACATGGAGACGGTGATCCAGAAGTACCTCCGGAACGAGTTCGAGGACATCGACGCCTACAACGACGCGGCGGGCGAGATCGCCGAGCCCTACCGATTCCTCGTCTGCGCCGACTTCCCGACGAGCTTCAGCGAGCAGGCCGCGGCGCGGCTGCATTCGATCCTGCGCGCGGGCCAGCGCTGCGGCGTCCACGCGATCATCCTGCGCGACGCGAAGACGCCGCTGCCCGAGGGCCTCTCGGCCGACGAGCTGGCCGCGACCTCGATCGTGGTCAGGTCGGATCCCAAGGATCGCGCCCGGTTCATGATCGCAGGCGGCATGCACGCCGGCGAGATCGGCTCGCTGCCACTGCGCCTCGACACCGCGCCCGCCGACGCGGCGCTGATCCCGATGCTCTCTCGGATTGGCCGCCATGCGAAGACCGCCGCGCGCGTCGAGGTGCCGTTCGACGCGATCGCTCCGAAGCCGGACGTCTTCTGGTCGCTGTCGAGCGCGCGCAACCTGCGCGTGCCGGTCGGCCGCGCGGGCGCGACGCGGCTCCAGCAGTTCCTGCTTGGCGAGGGGACGAGCCAGCACGCGCTGATCGCCGGCAAGACGGGCTCCGGCAAGTCGACGCTGCTCCACGCGATCATCACGGGCCTCGCCACCTGGTACTCGCCCGACGAGGTCGAGCTCTGGCTCGTCGACTTCAAGAAGGGCGTCGAGTTCAAGACCTACGCCGAGAACGAACTCCCGCACGCCCGCGCGGTCGCGATCGAGTCGGACCGCGAGTTCGGTCTCTCGGTCCTCGAGGGTCTCGACGGCGAGCTCTCGCGCCGCGGCGAACTCTTCCGAGAGACCGGCGTCCAGGACATCGCGAGCTTCCGTGCGGCGCGCCCCGAGGTGCGGATGCCGCGCATCCTGCTCGTCATCGACGAGTTCCAGGAGTTCTTCCTCGACGACGACCGGGTCTCGCAGGGTGCGTCGATGCTGCTCGACCGCCTCGTCCGCCAGGGCCGCGCGTTCGGCATGCACGCGCTCCTCGGCTCGCAGACGCTCGGCGGCGCGTACTCGCTCGCGCGCAGCACGATGGGCCAGATGGGCGTGCGCATCGCGCTCCAGTGCAGCGAGGCGGACTCGCAGCTGATCCTCTCGGACGACAACCTCGCCGCGCGGCTCCTCTCGCGGCCCGGCGAGGCGATCTACAACGATGCGGGCGGCCGCGTCGAGGGCAACTCGCCCTTCCAGGTGGCGTTCCTCCCCGACGAGAAACGGGACCACTGGCTCGGCGAGACGCAGCGGCGCGCGAAGGGCCGCTTCGACCAGCTGCCGCGCATCGTGTTCGAGGGCGATGCGCGCGCCGCGATGTCGCTGCATCCCGGCGCCCGTGGCAACGCGAAGCCCGACCCGCGCGGCAACGTGCGGATCTGGGCGGGCGAGGCGGTCGCGATCAAGGATCCGACATGCGCGCGGCTCGCGCGGGCGGCCGGGGCCAACGTGGCCGCGATCAGTCCGCGCGACGACCAGGCGGTGGCGACCGCGGCGGCGTTCCTCCTCTCGATCAAGGCCGAGGCTTCCGACGCCACCATCGACCTCTTCGACGGCACCCCCGCCGACGCGCCCGAGTACGGCGCGCTCGAGCGCTTCGCGCGCGACCGAGGGATCAACGCGAACATCGTCGGCTACCGGGACATCGAGGCGAAGCTCGCCGAGATCGCCGAGGACGTCACCGCGCGCGCCGACAACCCCGGTCGTTCGCGACGGTTCCTCGTGATCCATCAGCTGCAGCGCTACCGGTCGCTCCGGCGCAACGAGGACGACTTCTCCTTCGGCGCGAGCGATGCGCCCCCATCGCCCGACAAGCTGCTCGGCGGCATCGTGCGCGAAGGCCCGGTCTCGGGCGTCCACGTGCTCGTCGTCGCCGACACGCTCGCGAACCTCCAGCGATCCTTCGATCGCAACGCCTTGCGCGAGTTCGACTGGAAGGTGCTCTACCAGATCTCGCCGGCCGACTCGAGCAGCCTCATCGATTCGCCGGCGGCGAGCCGCCTCGGCACGAACCGCGGTCTCCTCCATTCCGAGGAGCTGGGACTGCTGGAGAAGTTCAGGCCGTACGCGCTCTGATCCTCGCGCCGCCGCACGAGCAGATGCTCACGTCTCGTCGCCGAGAAGCGCGGCAAGGCGCTTTTCGCTCGCGGGAAACGTGCGCGGCATCTTCGGCGCGAAGCGGCTGATCTCGATCTCGTCGAGAAGCCGCTCGATCGACACGAGTTCGGCAAGCGGACGCGTACGCGACCGGAGCGCCGCAACCGCCCGCGCACGCCATGGCGCCAGTTCGTCGTCGATCGCGCGGTCGCGCGCGGGCCCGATCTCGCGCAACCGCTCGAGTCGCTCGAGCAGCATGGCGACGAGCCGCGCGCGCTGCGCGAACTCGTCGCGGTCGGCGCATGCGATGGCCTCGAGCCGGAGGAGCGGCGGCAACGGATCTCGCCCATCGCGAGAGGCACCCGGGTCGTGCCCGCCCGACGCGATCGGCACCGTCCCGCTGAGCACTCCGGCGAGCCGCGCGAGGATGCGCGCCTTCGGCTCGCCGTTCGGATCAGCCACGACACCCCGCGTTCGCGCCAGGATCTCCTCGACGGCGACGAGCGCGCCGTGGATCTTTCGCATCGCGAACGCGACCGCATCGGCAAGCCCGCGTTCGGCTGCGCGCACCGCCGACAGCAGCCCCGCGGGCTCGCGCGCGGCGACGGTCGCATCGCCGACCGCATGACGCGCGACGCAGCGCCCGACGAAGCCGGGCGCGTCGTCGACCTCCGCGCGCGCGAGCAGCGAGCACAGCTCCTCCGCGAGCGGGTGGTAGGCGAAGTGATGGGCGACGGCCTCGGCGATCTCGCGCGCGACCAGCGTCGCGACGCCCGCCGCGTGCGCGCGAAGCGCCGCGCTCTCGACATCGAGGACACGGAGCGCCACGCGCCTGCCGCCGTCCTCGACGACGAGCGCGGGATAGCCCATGAGCGCGATGCCCGAGCGCGCGTAGCGGATCGACGCCGGCACGCCCTCGTCGGGCATCGCGTCGACCGACGCACGCTCGAGCCGCGCCACGGGATCCGTGGCGCCGTCGATCGACGCACGCAGGCGGTCGCGCCCGATGGCGCCGAACCGACCGACCAGCGCGGGCAGGTCGCGCCCCGCGCCCAGCTCGCGCCCGTCGGCATCGATCACGGCGAAGCGCATGGAGAGATGCGGCGCGAGGAGTTCGGTCCGGAAGTCGCGCGCGGTGATCTCGGTGCCCGCGACGGTCGAGAGATGCCGCGCGAGCCGGTTGCGCAGGGATCCCTTGCCGAACTCGAGCGCCTCCACCGCGCCGGCCACGACCTCCTCGATCGGAAAGAGACGCACGCGGAGGTGCTTCGGCAGCGAGCGGACGAGTCCGTCGATCTTCTCGTGAAGGAGCCCCGGCACCATCCATTCGAAGGGCTCGGCATCGACGAGCGACAGCGCCTCGACCGGAATGCGTGCGGTGACGCCGTCCTGCGCGTCGTCGGGATCGTGTGCGTAGACGAGCGGGACCTCGAGCGCATCGAGCGCCATCTCGCGCGGGAAATCGCCCTGTTCGGGCCGTTCCGCCCCGTCGCGGAGGAGATCCTCGTCGCGCATCACGAGGATGTCGTGATCCTTCGCCTCGGCCTCTCGACGCCACGCCTCGAACGACGGCGTCGAGCGCACGTCCGCCGGAACGCGCGCGTCGTAGAACTCGAACGCCCGCGTCTCCTCGAGGATCTGCCCGCGCCGGCGGCCACGCGCCTCCTCCTCCTCGAGCCGCTCGCGCAAGGCTCGGTTTCGCTCGAGGAACTCGCCCGCAGTGCGCGCGCGATAGCCGACGAGCCCTTCCGCGATGAAGACCGCGCGCGCCGAGACCGGATCGATCGGCCCCCACGGGACGCGGTGCTTCGCGATCAGGACCAGTTCGCCGAAGCTCGTCCGCTCCCAGGCCGAGACCTGTCCGGTCGCCTCGATGAAGTGCGGCTCGAAGCGCGTGCGCGTGCAGACGTGCGGCGCGACGCGCACGACCCAATCGGGCTGGATGCGCGCGCAGATCCGCGCGTAGCGACGCGTGGTCTCGACCAGTTCGGCCGCGACCACCCAGTTCGGCGCGCGCCGCGCGAGCGTGCTCGACGGATGGAGCGCGAAGAGCGCGCCCGATGGCCCGCCGGACGATCCGCCCGAGGCGCCTCCGGACGCGCTCCCGGAGGTTCCGCCGGAAGAGCCATGCGGCGGCGCGTGCGATGGCACATGCGAGGAGCCACCGATCGGGCCGCGGAACTCGCCCTTCTCGGTGCGCATCCCGATGTGCGAGACGAAGCCCGCGATCACCGCACGGTGGAAGCGCCCGTAGTCGGGCGCGTCTCCGGCCTCGCCGACCTTGAGTTCGAAGTGCTCCGCGAACAGCTCGCGCAGCTGCTGCACCGTGTCGACCCACTCGCGCATCCGCTGGTGCGACAGCCAGTTCCTCTCGCACCATCGCCGACGGGCGGACGAGCCGAACTCCTTCCCCTCCGCGTCGCGCGTCTCGGTGCGCCACGCACGCCAGAGCCGCAGGAACGTGAGGAAGTCGCTCGTCGGATCGGTGAAGCGCGCGTGCGCGAAGTCCGCGGCGTCGCGCGCCTCCTGCGGGCGCATGCGCGGATCCTGGATCGCAAGCCCCGCCGCGACGACCAGCATCTCGTTGACCACGCGCTCGTCGACCGACGCGAGCAGCATGCGCGAGAGCCGCGGATCGAGCGGCAGAAGACTCATCGCGCGACCCGTCGCCGTGAGCCGCCCCTCGATGGTCGAGGCACCGAGCTCGACGAGCGTCGCGCGCCCGTCGGCGAGCATGCGCGCGCTCGGCGGATCGACGAACGGGAAGTCCTCGGCCTTCCCGAGCCCGAGCGCATCCATCTGGAGGATCACGCTCGCGAGGTTCGTGCGCAGGATCTCGGGCGGCGTGAACGCCCCGCGCGACGCGTGGTCCGCCTCCGAGTAGAGCCGGATCGCAAGGCCCGGCGCGAGGCGTCCCGCGCGACCGGCGCGCTGGCGTGCGCTCGCCTGCGAGATCCTCTCGACCGGCAGCCGCTGCACGCGCGACTTCGCGCTGTAGCGGAGCACGCGCGCGTACCCCGGATCGACGACCGCATGGATGCGCGGCACGGTCAGCGAGGTCTCGGCGACGTTCGTCGCCAGCACCACGCGCCGACGCTGGCCCGGCGAGAAGATGCGCTCCTGCTCCTCGATCCCCTGTCGCGCGAAGAGCGGGAGGATCTCGGTCGCCGCGCCGCCCCTTGCGCGGAAATGTCCCTCGAGATGCGCGGCCACCTCGCGGATCTCGCGCTCGCCCGAGAGGAACACGAGCGTGTCGGCGGGCTTCGGCGCGAAGTGCGCGTCGATCTCGTCGATCGCACGGGCGATCGCATCGAGCATGCGCGGATCCTCCTCGTCGATGTCGTCCTTCTCGAGCGGCCGGTAGCGGTGCTCGATCGGATACGAGCGGCCCGCGACCTCGACCACGGGGCAGCCGCCGAAGTGCGCGGAGAGCCGCGCGACGTCGATCGTGGCGCTGGTCAGGATCACCTTGAGATCGGGCCTGCGCGGCAGCAGCCGCTTGAGGTATCCGAGGAGGAAGTCGATGTTGAGGCTGCGCTCGTGCGCCTCGTCGACGATGATGGTGTCGTAGGCCTCGAGCCGGGGATCCGACCTCGTCTCGGCGAGCAGGATGCCGTCGGTCATCACCTTGAGGAGCGTGTCGCGACCGGTCTCGTCGTTGAAGCGCACCTTCACGCCGACCACGCCGCCGACGCGCACGCCGAGTTCGTCCGCGATGCGACGCGCGACGCTGCGCGCAGCCAGTCGACGCGGCTGCGTGTGACCGATGCGCCCGACGACTCCGCGACCGAGTTCGAGGCAGAGCTTCGGCAGCTGCGTGCTCTTTCCGGACCCCGTCTCGCCGGCGACGACGACGACCTGCGCCGACTCGAGCGCCGCGCGCAACTCCGGCAAGGCCGCGGTGACCGGCAGGTCGGCCGGATAGGTGACCGCCGGAACGAGCGCGCGTCGGCGGATGCGTTCGGCGGCACTCTTCTCGAGCGCCTGCTCGACCGCGGCAAGGGCGCGTGGATCGACGGGCTTGCCCGCGCGCGCGCGCTTGTCGAGTCCGGCGAGCCGAGCCCTGAGGTCGCGGCGATCCGCAGGCAGCGCCTCGTCGAGGCGGGAGAAGAGCGCGCGGAACTCGGACACGGGACGCCGACGATAGCCGTCCCGGCGCATCCTCTCAACGTCTCCGGCCGTGCGCGGAATCGCCCCACCCCGCGCCGGCCCTCCGCGAAAGGCCCGGAAACCCCGCGGCTCGGCCGCTCGGAACGGGTACACTTTCCGCCCCGGGGCGCTTAGCTCAGCCGGTAGAGCACCGCCATTACACGGCGGGTGTCGCAGGTTCGAGTCCTGCAGCGCTCATTCCACGGTATCGCCGCAGGACTCGCCCATGACGTCGAACGCCAGCATCCTTCGCCGCACCTGTCCGCCAGCCGGCCCACGACGTCGACGACGTCTCGTGCTCGGTCTCGTCGCGAGCGCGATCGCGGCGCTCGGACTCGTCGGCTGCGGCGAGGTGGTCGAGAAGGTGCCTCCCCGACCGAAGCAGGACCGCGTGAACCCGTCGAACTTCGTGCTCGACGTCGACCCGATGATGCGCGGCACCATCGCGAGCGAAACGGTGGTCGAGGGCCTCGCGCCCGTCATCGTGCGCGGCTACGGACTCGTGGTCGGACTCAAGGGAACCGGCGGCCGCCTGATGCCCGCCGAAGTGCGCGCCGCCATGGTGCAGGAACTGGCGCGGCGCGGGATCGGAAATCCCGCCACCTCGCCCGAGGGTTGGACGCCCGCGAGCCTGCTCGACAGCCCCGACACCGCCGTCGTCATCGTCGAGGGCGTCGTGCCACCCGGCTCGACCACCGACACCAAGTTCGACATCCGCGTCTCGGCGCTGCCGGGCACCGACGTGACGAGCCTCGAGGGCGGCCGGCTCTACACCTGCGATCTCCGTCCGGGCCCCCTCCTCGTCGGATCGCGTCAGGCGAAGATCATCGCCGAGGCGAAGGGCAATCTCTTCATCAATCCGTTCGTCGAGCCGGGCGCCACCCAGAAGGACGCCGTGAACCGGCTCGTCGGCCGCATCCTCGATGGAGGCCGCGTCACCGAGGACATCACGATCAAGCTGAAGCTCGCCACGTCGAGCCACACGCGCGCCCGCACGATCCAGGGCGCGATCAACTCGTCGTTCCCGCGCGAGTCGAAGCAGAAGACCGAGACCGCGCGCGGCGAGAACGCCGACTCGATCGAGCTCTGCGTGCCGCCCTCCTACGAGAAGAAGACCGAGGACTTCATCCAGCTCGTGCGGCACCTCCCGATGGAGGTGAGCGCCACCGAGGCGACGGCGCTCGCCGTGCGCAATGCGCTGATCGCGAATCCCGGCGCCAACCAGGCGGCCATGTGGCGATTCCGTGCGCTCGGAAAGCGCGCGCTCCCCATCATCCAGGACCTCTACACCTACGGCGAGGAAGACCCCCGCATGGCCGCACTGGAGGCCGGCGCCGCACTCGACGACGCGCTGGTCGTCCAGCCGCTCCTCACGATGGCCGGATCGGGAACGGTCGAGAATCGCCTGCGCGCGATCGAGCTCCTCGGCGAGATGGGCTTCAACCCCGACATCGACCTCGGCCTCCGTCCGCTGCTCGACGACACCGACGTCGATGTCCGACTCGCTGCGTACGAGGCGCTCGTCGAACGGAAGGATCCCGCGATCGGCATCATGGACATCGGCGGCAAGTTCGACGTGGCGCTCGTCCCGAGCAAGGACCCGCTGATCTACGTCGCCCAGTCGGGCCGCCCCACCATCGCCGTCTTCGGCGATGCGCCCGCCGTCGAGCGTCCGCTGACCTACTTCGGCTGGAGCAACCGGCTGATGGTGAAGGCCGACGCGGGCGACGAGCAGCTCCAGGTCTTCTACCGCTCGAGCCCGGACGCCCGTCCCGAGATCCAGCTCGCCGATCCTCGACTCTCCGAGTTCATCCCGTTCCTCGGCCACCAGATGACCGTCGAGAAGCCCTATCCGGGCCTGGGCCTGTCGTACGGCGAGACGATCGGCGCCCTCCACCAGCTCTGGCGGGCGGGCTACATCAAGAGCGACTTCAAGGCCGAGCAGGACCGCGTCCTGGCCGCGATCATCCGCAGCCAGAAGGAGGACGAGCAGGTCGTCCGGCCGGAGTTCGAACCCGACGAGGACGAGACTCCCACCGCGGCGACGGATGCGTCGGATCTGGCCACGATCCAGCCTCCCCCGCCGGTTGAAGTTCCCGCTCCGGGACGCGATACTGTGCCGAGATAGTGGTTCTGCCCCCCGCGGGCCGTGCCAGCAGGGCGTTCGGCCCTCGCACGAACGGAAACACGAGCTGAAAGATGGCTGGAGGCCCGCTCCCGGGCGTTACGGGGGTGTTCATGAGATGTTCATGGGGCTCTCCGGCGTGTCGCGTCGTTCCGAGATCGCACCGAGGCGATCGTGAACCCGCGGCGCCAGGTCCGCGCACGCGACTGTAATGTCGACACGGAGGTCGGTTCGATGCGTCTCGCCAAGCTGGTGCTCAGCGGTTTCAAGAGCTTTGCGGATCCCACGGAGTTCCGCTTCGACGCGCCCATCACCGGCATCGTCGGTCCGAACGGCTGCGGCAAGTCGAACGTCGTCGACGCGATCAAGTGGGTGCTCGGCGAGCGCAGCGCGAAGAGCCTCCGCGGCGGCGCGATGCTCGACGTGATCTTCGCCGGATCCGCAGCGCGCAAGCCCGCGGGCATGGCGAGCGTCACGCTCTGCTTCGAGAACCCGCTCCTCGCCGAGGCCATCGATCGCGGCGAGGACGAGACGCCGAGCCTCGACCCCGAGACCGACCCCGAGACCGGCGAGGTCATCGAGCGCGTCGTCGACCGCCGCGCCGTGCGCAACCGCCGCCTTCCGATCGACTCCGACATCGTCGAGGTCACGCGACGCCTCACGTCGGATGCGAAGAGCGACTACCTCATCAACGGCCGCAAGGTCCGCCTCAAGGACATCCGCGACCTCTTCCTCGACACCGGCATCGGCAACGACGCCTACTCGATCATCGAGCAGGGCAAGGTCGACGCGATGCTCCTCGCCAATCCCGTCGAGCGCCGCTCGATCCTCGAGGAGGCCGCGGGCGTCGCGCGCTTCCGCGTGCGCAAGGTCGAGGCCGTGCGCAAGCTCGAGGCCGCCGAGAAGAACCTCGTCACCACGCGCGAGCAGCTCGCGAACACCGAGCGGCGCCTGCGCATCGTGCGCGGACAGGCCGACAAGGCGAAGCGCTTCCAGGAACTCGATGCGCGCAGGCGATTCCTGCGGCGCGAGCTCTCGCTCGACCTCTTCCACGAGCTCGAGGAGCGGCTCCGCGGCCTGACGAGCGAACTGCAGACGCTCGAGGGCGAGAAGGAAAGCGTGGTCGCCGCGCTGACCGCAGCCGAGGACGCGAAGCAGGACGCCGAGATCGCGCGCCACGCGATCGAGACCGAGCAGCACCGCCTCGAGCAGCGCAGGCTTGAACTCTCGGGCGCCGAGGCGCAGGCGAAGCAGCGCGCCGAGTTCGCGCAGCGTTCGCTCGGCGAGGCACGCACCGCGCTCGAGGAGGAGCGGGCCCAGCTTGGCCGGCTCGAAGGCGAGAACGAGAACCTCGTCGCCGATGCGGAGCGTGCCCGGGCGCAGCTCGATGGAGCGCAGGAAGCGGCCGCGAAGGTCGAGCAGGTCACGCAGGCCGAGGGCGAGCGGCGCCAGCGCGCGCAGCAGCAGGCGTTCGAGGCGCAGCGCGCCGCCGACGTCGTCGGCGAGCAGGCCGCGCGACTCGAGCGCGAGCGTGGGTCGCAGGCGCAGCGCGTTGCCGCGATCGAGTCGCGCGCACGCAGCCTCGCCGACGAACTCCGTCGACTCGAGGCGCGCATCGAGCCCTTCGCGCGCGAGCTCGACACGCACCGCGCGGCACGGCTCACGCACGTCGTGCGCGCCCTCGTCGCGCAGGACGAAATCACCCGCATCCAGCGGCAGCTCGACGAGCGCACGATCGCCGCGAGCTCGCTCACCGAGACCCAGTCGGCGCTTGCCCGCGACCTCGCGCGCGTGCGCGACGAGAAGACCGCGGTCGAGTCGCGGCGCCGCGTGCTCGACGAGATGGGCCGTGCACACGAGGGTCTCGGCTCCGGCGTGCGCGCCGTCCTCGCCGATGCCGCGAAGTTCCCCTCGGTGACGGGCGTCGTCGCCGACCTCGTCGACACCGACCGGGCGAACGCCGAGGCGGTCGAGGCGGCGCTCGGCGACCTCCTCGAACTGATCGTCGTCGACGATGCGGCGCTCCTCGCCGGCCACGCCGAGCGCGCGCTCTCGCTGCGCGTGCGCGTCGCCTTCGCGGCGAATGGCGGCCCCCCGTCGCCCTTCTTCGCGCGCGACATTCCCGCCATCCCGGGCGCGACACCGCTGCTCGAGCTCGTGCGCGTCGATGCGCGCATCCGCCCGCTCGCCGAGCGACTGTTCTCGGGCACCTTCGTGGTCGACACGATCGAGCGCGCGGTCGAACTCTCGCGCGGCACGCTCGCCGGTTGCCGCATCGCCACCCGCTCGGGCGCCCTCGTCGACGAGCGCGGCCGAGTGATCGCCAACGCCTCGGCCCGCGCCGACGCCGCGGGCGGCGGCTTCCTCGCCCGCCGCGCCGAACACGCGGAACTCGTCGCCCGTTCGAACGAGCTCGGCTCCGAGATCGCCACGCTCGAGGAGCAGTCGATCCAGCTCGCCGTCGAGTCGAAGGCCGCGCAGGAGGCGGCGCGTGCGGCCAACGCCGCGCTGGCCGAGGCCCGCCGCAGCGCCCTCGACGCACAGCACCAGACCGAGCGCATCGACCAGCTCATGCGCCAGATCGAGCGCCAGCGCGACGGTGCGAGCACCGAGCGCGGACACCTCGTCGAGCGGATCCGCGCCAGCGAGGAGGAACTCCGCCAGGCGCACGAGCGGCTCGAGGGACTGCAGACCGAAACCGCAGCCGCCGTCGCCCGTCGCGACGAGGCGCGCGCCACGCTCGAGGCCGCGAAGACCGTGGTCGCCGAGGCGACCGAGGCGCTTTCCGCCGCCCGCGTGAAGGCCGCCGAGGCGCAGGCTGCGCTCGATGCCGCACGGCGCGAGGAACGGCACATCCAGTCGCGGCTCGCCGAGATCGCGCGCCAGGATGCGGCGCTCCGCGAGAGCGCGCTGCGCCGGGTGGCCGCCATCGAGCGCGCCGAGGCGATGCTCGAGGAAGGAACGCGCGAACTGCAGGAGGCGTCCACGGGTCTCGCCGCACTGGTCGGCGAGTTCGCATCGATCGCCGAGCGGCTGCGCGAGGCGCAGTCGACCGTCGAGGAAGTCTCGCGCCGCGTGGATGGTGCGCGCACGGAGGCCTCGCGCGTCGAGCGCAACGCCCACGCCGTCGAACTCTCCCGCCGCGAGCTCGAGGTGCGCCGCGAGGCGCTCGAGGAGCAGACGCTCTCCGAGATCGAGCTCGACCTCCGCGCGACCTACGAGACGTATCTCGGCGAACGCGCCGTCGAGGGCTTCCAGGCCATCGAGCGCGAGAGCGGGCAGGCCGAGGCCGACGATCTCAAGGAAGCGATCCGCAAGCTCGGCAACGTCAACCTCGACGCGATCGACGAGCTCACGCAGCTCGAGGTCCGCAACGAGGATCTCGCCAAGCAGCTCGTCGACATCGACAGCGCGAAGACGAGCCTCGAGTCGCTCATCACCGAACTCGACGACGCGAGCCGCACGCGCTTCCAGGAGACGTTCGAGCGCGTCCGCGAGACGTTCGCAGGCCCAACCGGCATGTTCCGTCGCCTCTTCGGCGGCGGTAGCGCCGACATCTACCTGCTGCCCCTCGAGAACGGCGAGACCGATTGGCTCGAGTCGGGCGTCGAGATCCGGGCGAAGCCGCCGGGCAAGGAGCCGCGCGTCATCAGCCAGCTCTCGGGCGGCGAGAAGACGATGACCGCGGTCGCCCTCCTGATGGCGATCTTTCAGTCGAAGCCGTCGCCCTTCTGCATCCTCGACGAGGTCGACGCCGCGCTCGACGAGGCGAACGTCGAGCGCTTCTGCCATGCGCTCACGCCGTTCCTCGACGTGTCGCACTTCATCGTCATCACCCACCACAAGCGCACCATGCAGGCGTGCCACCAGCTCTACGGCGTCACCATGCCCGAGCGCGGCGTGTCGCGGCGCGTGGCGGTGAAGTTCGACGAGGTGGGCGTGGACGGTCGTCTCTCGAAGGCGGCCTCGGAGCGCGCCGTCACCGAGACGCAGGCCGACGCGGATACCGTGCGGAAGGCCTCGGTCGTGATCGAGGTGATGCCCGACCGCGCCGCGGCCGAGCCGGTGACTGGCCCGAGCGGAGCGTTGGCGAACGCGTGGAACTGACGTCCGACCAGATCCGACGCTGGTGCGATCTGGCGACGCATCCGGAGGTCGAGCGCTTCTTCGTCGAGGCGAGGCTGCGGATCGCGGAGGTCGTCCGCGGCCAACGGCCGATCTGCCTCGCCTCCGGCGCCTGCTGCCACTTCGATCGGTTCGGCCACCGGATGTACGTCTCCGGCCTCGAGGCGGCGTTCGTGGTGGCGCGGATCGACGCTGCGCGACGCGCGCGCGCGGCCAATCCCCTGCGCGTCCTCGACGTCGATGCGGCACGCGGGCGCGGAGACTGCCCGTATCTCATCATGCGATCGGGCGATCCGTCGGGCTCCGCGTTCTGCGGCGAGCACGAGGAGCGGCCGCTCGGCTGCCGCATCTTCTACTGCGACCGAGGCGCGGATGGCCGCGGTGACGAATGGCAGAGCGCGCTCTACGAGGAGATGCATCGCGAGGTCATCGCGCTGCATGAAGCGGTCGATGCGCCCTACCGCTACCTCGAGTGGCGCGAAGCGCTGGCGGCGGTCGCGGCGGGTGACGGCATCACAGCCTGAGCGCACGTCGGTCCGACGCTCCGATCCGCGAGAGTCAGAGTCGATTGAGATGTGTGCCCGTAGACGGGGGCGAAGGAGCTGTGTGCCCGTAGACGAAGGCGAAGGAGCTGTGTGCCCGTAGACGGAGGCGAAGCCGAAGTCTGCGGAACGGATGACGTGAACCGTCGACGTCAGCCGACGACCGATCGACTCCCACGTCCGGTGTTCCGCAGACTTCGTCTGCGGGCACACAGGCCGGTCGTACTCCCAGTTCCCTACGGCCGGAGTCGATGGGCATGTGTGCCCGTAGACGGAGGCGAAGCCGGAGTCTGCGGAACGGATGACGTGAGCCGTCGTCGACGTCAGCGCTCGATCCGATCGACTCCAGCGTCCGGTGTTCCGCAGACTTCGTCTGCGGGCACACAGGTCGGTCGTACTCCCAGTTCCCGACGGTCGGAGTCGATGGGCATGTGTGCCCGCCGACGGAGGCCAAGCCGGAGTCTGCGGAACGGATGAGGTGAGCCGTCGACGACGTCAGCCGTCGATCCGATCGACTCCCACGTCCGGTGTTCCCGGCATTTCATCCCGGGGCACCCGATCGAAGATCACCCGCTACCCGTCAGCGTCACTACGGACACGGGCCCCACGCACTCAGGAACACGGCGAGATCACCACCGCCGACGATTCCATCACCGTCGAGGTCGACTCTGTGGACTTCCGACCCATCCGTCCCCCAGAAGTTGAGCAGGACACCCAGATCGGCGGCGTTCACTGTGCCATCGTCGACAAAGTCGGCGGGGCATGGGCACGAGAGACCGGCTGCGACATAGCCACCAATCGCGATCTGGCTGAAGCCACGCTGAGGCGCAGCCTCGGGAACCCGTGGCATGCCTGTATCCCCAACGCCCCAAAGCACTGCACTGCCATCGACACGCAGTGCGATCGACCGCCCTCCATTTGAATCGATCTGCACAAAGTCGGAGCCTGCGGGAATCTCCGAGATGCACTGATACTCGTCCGAACCCCAACCCATGATCGTCCCGTCCGACCGAATCCCGACGGAGTGCTTCCAGCCACCCGCGACCGATTGAAACTGGATCCCGATCGGAACCGCGGTCTGTCCGTACTCGTTCCATCCCCATGCCACCGCAAGGCCATCGGGCTTGATTCCAAGGCTGTGCCAGTTGCCCGTCGCGACGACGTCGAGTGTGACCTGAGGGGTCTGCGCGAGTCCGAAGTTCGAGCTACCCCACGAGATCGGCTGCCCCTTCAGCGTAAGTCCGAGCGAATGCCAATCGCCTGCGGCGATGTCGCGGAAACGACCGGACGGAACATTGCACTGCCCAAAACCGTTCCCTCCCCACGCGGCGATCGTGCCGTCTCCGCGAAGTCCGAGCCCCCAGTCGGTGCCGGCTGCGACCTTGACGAACTCCGCTGTCGTCGGCGACACGCCTCGAATGTCCGGGCTCCCCCAACAGTGCACGGAACCAGACGCATCCAATCCGACGCCAAGGCTGTAGTTCAAGGCGATCTGCGCGAGCCACGCACATCAACCTCGCTTCCTCGCAACTCGCGCCCGGCCGCCGGCGCTCCGGGAGCGACGGCACCACGGCCTGGTGCGTGCGAAAGAAAGCCACCACCACGGGCCTCGTGCAGGATCCCGACGAAAAGTCCGATCGCGAGGAAGAACGCGAAGGACGCCCACGCCCGCGGGACTCGCGTACCGCCCGCCGCGGCGCCTCGGCCAGGATCCCCCGCCTCCGCACCCCAGCTCGCCCCCAGCCGGCGCCTCGCCCCGGCGTCAAACTCCACCCGCGCCCTCATCGCGCCAGCAACCTCTCGAGCGCCGCAAGTTCCGATCCGATCTCGGCTTCAGGCGTCCCCTCCTGCAACAGCAGTTCGCGCAGCGTGCGACGCACCCGGATCGACACCATCCGCGTCACGGTGCGCCCGTCGTCGACCGTGTAGCCAAGCGGCGGGCAGCACACGGCGTACGCCTCCCCGTTCACGATGTGGCGGCGGAACACCTCCCATGCGGCCGAACGCCCCTCGGCGACGAGCTCGCTCTGCACCGCGGTCGCCGCGTCCGACAGGAGCGACCGCGCCCA
>JAJTGL010000070.1 GCA_021297795.1 Planctomycetaceae bacterium | reverse complement strand
AAGAAGCCGAACTCGGCGCTTCGCAAGGTGTGCCGCGTGCGTCTCACCAACGGCAAGGAAGTCACGGCGTACATCGGTGGCGAAGGCCACAATCTGCAGGAGCACTCGATCGTGCTCGTGCGCGGTGGTCGTGTGCGTGACCTTCCCGGCGTGCGCTACCACGTGGTGCGTGGCGCGCTCGACTGCCTCGGCGTCGACGGCCGCAAGAAGGGCCGCTCGCAGTACGGCGTGAAGAAGAAGGCCGCCGCCGCCGCCAAGAAGAAGTAATCGAGATCATTCCGAGGCACGCGTTGACGCGCGTGCCTCGGCTTTCAGGACATAGTTCCGGAGGTGGCTCCGGAACGCTGAGTAATCGCGGATCCGAACGCACGGGAATGTCCATCTCCCATCCGCGGTGAAGAGTGGTCGAGGCCAACCGGCGAACGACCGTCAGCCATCAGGAGTGTTCACATGGCACGTCATTTCAAGCGTCCCGACGACGTCTGGCTCAAGCCCGATCCCCGCTTCCAGGACAAGATCCTGTCGAAGTTCATCAACTGCGTGATGATCGGCGGCGAGAAGGCCACCGCGCAGCGCTGCGTCTACGGCGCGCTCGACGCGATCCAGACGCGCCTCGAGAAGGAGCGCGCGGCCGACAAGGAGAAGGCCGAGAGCATGCCCCGCTCGGCGATCGAGCTCTTCCACCTCGCGCTCGAGAACGTGCGTCCGGCGGTCGAAGTCCGCTCGAAGCGCGTCGGTGGTGCGAACTACCAGGTCCCGATGCAGCTGAACAAGCGCCGCCAGCAGTCGCTCTCGTTCCGCTGGCTGATCGAGGCTGCGCGCGAGGAGAAGGGTCGCCCGATGCACCTCCGTCTCGCGAAGGAATTCTGGGACGCCGCCCGCAACGAGGGCAAGGCCGTCACCACGAAGGAAAACACGCACCGCATGGCGGATGCGAACAAGGCCTTCGCGCACTTCGCCTGGTAAGGCGTATTGAGCGCTCGCAACCGGCCCTCGGGGCGGCTTCGCCGCGACCGAGGGCCGTTTTCTTGGCGCTCGCAACTGGCCCTCGGGGCGGCTTCGCCGCGACCGAGGGCCTTTGCTTGCTCTGGCGTGGATCTCGCCGATGTCTCCGGAGGGAGCCGCCGCAGCGGATTTCCTCCACGAGGTCGCACCCGCGTCGACGAGACCCGTGCTCCGTAGGTCACGGACCTTCGAAGCGGGTGGACACCTGATGCGGCCGCGTCAAAAAACGGGGTACTTTACCCCTATGTACGGACTCATCAACAAGGCCATCGAGGACCTCGTCCGGTCCCGATTCGGGGACGACGCGTGGCACAGCATCCGCACCCGTGCCGGTCTGCCCGACCAACCCTTCATGCCGCTCAGTCCCTACGACGATCAGTCGACGTACGGGCTCGTCGCCGCCGCGAGCGCCGAACTCGGTGCGCCGATGGAGGCCGTGCTCGAGCAGTTCGGCACGTTCTGGACCGAGTACACCGCCGTCGGAGCGTACGGCGACCTCCTGAACTCGGTTGGCAGCACGCTTCCCGAGTTCCTCGGCAACCTCGATCTCATGCACGCGCGGCTCAAGTCGTCGTTCCCCGAACTCTCGCCGCCGAGTTTCCGCGTGACCGACGAGACGCCGACGAGCCTCGTGCTGCACTACCACTCCGAACGTCCCGGACTTGCGCCACTCGTCGTCGGCATGCTTCGAGGGCTCGGCAACCGCTTCGGTGTTTCGATGTCGATCGAGATCGCGCGCAGCGAGCATCCCGTGCCGCACGACATCTTCCACGTGTCGTGGAGGGCGTCGCGATGATTCGTCGTCGCGGTCGAGACTCCCGACAGCACCGCGGCGCAAGAGTTCGTTCGGATCGTCCCCATCCGTTGCGTGCGAGGAGTTGAGATGTACGGACTGATCAACAAGGCCGTCGAGGGTCTCGTGCGGAGCCGTTTCGGCGACGACGCATGGGCCCGCATCCGAACGCGCGCCGGGCTTCCCGACGAGCCGTTCGTTTCGATGGAGCAGTATCCGGACAAGACCACGTACGATCTCGTCGCAGCGGCGAGTGCCGAGCTTGGCGCTCCTGCCGAGGCGATTCTCGAGGAGTTCGGCCGCTACTGGACGGTGTACACCGCCGAGGTCGGATACGGAGAACTGATGCGGAGCGCGGGATCCACGCTCCCCGAGTTCCTCCGCAACCTCGACCAGCTGCATACGCGGGTGCAGCTGTCGTTCCCGCACCTCTCGCCGCCGAGCTTCGCGGTGCAGGGCGAGCACGCCGACGGCCTCGACCTTCAGTACTACTCGAGCAGGCCCGGTCTCGCGCCGCTGGTCGTCGGACTGCTCCGAGGGCTGGGTGAGCGCTTCAACCTCGATCTCGAGCTCAAGTCCGAGCGTGTCGAGGTGGGGCGTGCGCACGATCTGTTCCACATCCGGTGGACGGCCAGAGCCAACCAAGGATCGGCCCGCGGGAGTTCCACGGCGTGACGTATCCCGACCGTGGCGCACTTCCACGTGACTCGGACGAGCCGCTCGTCCGGCGGTTGTTCCCGTTCTTCTTCGCGTTCGATCGCGACCTTCGGTTGACGGCGGTCGGTCCGCGCCTCGAGGCGGTCGCGCCCGAGTTCGTGCGGGGCGCATCCATGCCGGAGCACATCGCGATCGATCGCCCGACGGGTGTCCGGGGCTTCGACGCGATCCGCGAGAACGACGGCGCGGTCTTCATGTTGTCCATGGTCGCGCGCCCGCAGTTCCGGCTGCGGGGGCAGTTCGTCGCGGTGAAGGGCGACGACGGCGGAGATCGGCTTCTCTTCGTCGGTGGTCCGTGGCTCACGCGCATCAGCGAGCTCTCGGAGCTCGGCCTCACGATGAAGGACTTCCCGCCGCACGACGCGCGCGGCGACTTCCTCATCCTGCTCCAGACGCAGGAGTCGAGCCTCGCCGACGTGCGCGAGCTCACGCGCCGGCTTCGGACGCAGATGGACTCGCGCCAGCGTCTCGAGGACGAGCTGCGCCAGATCCAGAAGATGGAGCTCGTCGGCCGCTTCGCCGGCGGCATGGCGCACAACTTCAACAACATCCTGATGGCCATCCACGGCTACGCCGCGCTGGCGCTGTCGCGCATGGCGCCGAGCGACCCGCAGCGCAACAGCATCGAGCAGATCCGGTTGGCGACCGATCATGCCGCGGCGCTGACGCGCTCGCTGGTCGCGATGAGCCGCCAGCAGCCGGTGCGGATCGAGGCCCTCGATCTTCGACGCGAGATCGGCGAGCTCGAGCGGCTGGCGAAGCCGCTGCTCGGCGAGCGCACCACGCTGAAGTGCGAGGTGCACGTCGATGCCGCGCGCGCCACGGCCGACTCGGCGGCGCTCAAGCAGATCCTCATGAACCTCGTGCTGAACGCGCGCGATGCGATGCCCGACGGCGGCACCGTCGCGATCGAGGTGCGGCTGCCGACGGTCGCGCCGAGCGACTCGCTCAGGCGCGAGGATTTCGTCGAGATCCGCGTGATCGACAACGGGATCGGCATGGACGACGAGACGAAGGCGCGCATCTTCGAGCCCTTCTTCACGACCAAGGAGGTCGGCAAGGGCGTCGGCCTCGGGCTCTCGTCGGTCTACGGGCTGATCGAGCAGCTCGGCGGTCACATCGCGGTCGACAGCGCGCCGCGTGCGGGCACCACGTTCCGCGTGTACCTGCCGAGAAGCGAGGGTGCATCGCTGCCCGGCGCGGATGCCCCGGTGCTCGCGCAGGGTGGTCGTGGCGAGCGCGTGCTGCTCGTCGAGGACGAGCCGCTCGTGCGCAAGCTTCTCGAGCGCGTGCTGACGCAGGCGGGATATCAGGTTGGTTCCAGCCTTGGATCGGACGCGGCGCTGCAGCTTGCGAAGCGCGGTCGCGCGTTCGACCTCCTCGTGACCGATGTCGTGATGCCGGGCCTGTCGGGTCCGGAGCTCGTCGCCGAACTCGAGCGCGGCGGAAGGTGCATGCCCACGATCTTCATGTCGGGACACAACGAGGACGCCCAGCTCTCGCGTGGCAAGCTCGCGCCGCACCAGCGCTTCTTGGCGAAGCCATTCCCGCCGATGGAACTGCTTGGGGTGATCCGCGAGTTGCTGACGCGATATCCGCCGCGCGACATGCCGGCGGTCTGAGCCGAGCCGTGAAGTGCGCGTCCTGATTTTCCTCGGACAAAAACAAGGTTGGAAAAAGTTCCCGAAGTCGCGGGTCTCGATGCGGTGTGTCGTAGTTTCCTCGCGTCCGGCAAGCCTCTGACCGATGCGCCGGATCGCGATGGAAGACGCAGCGGGAGCGCGCTGGGAGGAGACATGCCGGGAGCGGGGGGGTACGACGAGCGGAGCCGACGAGCGCCGCGGCGACAGCGAGGGCGATGCGGGAGGCGATCCGCAGCGGAGCGCGATGGCACGCACGAAGGCGAACAATCGCACGAACGCGAGCCATCGCACGGGTGCGACGGCGCCATCGGTCGACGTGCACGGATTGGCGTGGAGCGTCGATCGGTCGTCGGGATGATCCGATCGTGGGCCGAGCGTGTCCTTGGACCGCTCCGTCGCGCGTCGCGGTGTCCACCCGTCGTCGGGCTTGCGATGGCAGCGACTGTCCCAGGGATCGCGACGCATGCGGGCGGGCTGTGTTCCGCCGCAGGCCGGGCTGGTCCGGATGCATCCGAGCGCGTGGTCGCACTCGCGCTTGAACATGCGTCGCGCGAGGCGAGTCTCGCCATCTGCGATGCCGCCTGGGAAGGGCCGGTCTCGCCCGTCGTGTCGGCGCCGGTCGCGCTCGAGCATGGGGAGTTGCTCGCGGCGCTCAGCTCGCCGATCAAGCCGCCCCCGCGGGGCGCGTGGCATGCGCTGCGCGAAGGACGATCGCGCGGCGTGCGCGATATGGGCGACGTGACCGGCCAAGCCGTTCGCTCCGGCGCGAGGCACTCCTCGCGTGCCGCGAGTCTCCTGCATGACGAGGATCTCGATCGCGCCAACGCGATCGTGGTGCGGCACGCCTTTCTCGCGGCGTTGACCGGCGCGCTCGACGAGCGGGCGGCGGATGGGCTGGGTCCGTCCGCGGCCCTGGCGCCTGCGACCATCCGCCGGCTCGTCGAGTCGTTGCCTCCTCCGCCTCGGCACCCCGGGGGCGACCATCGGCTTCGCCGCGAGATCGAGTCCCTCGCGCGAACAACGCCGTCCGCACGCTCGCGCGAACGTGCGATCCAACTCGAGGGCGATCACCGCGAGGCGCTTGCGGTCGCGCGATCATGGCTCGCGCGGCTCGACACGCTGCATGGAATGCTCGCCTCGATCGCCGACCCGGAAGGACGCGCCATCGTGCGCACGATCCGCGCCATCAGGCTGATCGAGGCGGGTTGGGATCCCGAGATCGCATCCACCATGGATCCGAGACCGGTCGGTGACGATGGCGTTGCGCCCGCGACAGGGGTCGTGCAGCCCGTTGATCGCGTGCTGCGTGAGGTGCGGGATGCGCGATCGCACGGCTTCGCGTGCGCGGAGCTCGCGACGCTCCTCCTCGCGATGCGTCCGGTTGCGTGCGAGGTTGCCGAGAGCGTCGGGGTCGACGCCGAGGGTCGGTTGCGTGCCTCGACCAGGTTGACGAGGCTCACCGCCGAGTCGCTCGACGCGTGGCGACGCGCGTGCGGATTGCGGCCGACACCACGCGGCTGGGAAGGGGCCGCGCCGACCGCGCCACCTTCGCGGCGCAAGCGCGACGCGCCGTTCGGCATCAAGCCGCTCGGAGGAATCGAGTCGATCAGCGCCGATCCCGCGAGATCACGCGGGAGGGGTCCGATGTTCATCGAGACCGGCCAGGAGATCGTGGCAACGCGCTTCGCAGCGCCGGAGCGATTCCTCGAGTCGGAGGCGATACGACTCGAGTTCGTCGTCGTTGGACTCGGGGGGGATCAGGAATGGTTCGCCGATCACGGCGGCCACGCGGGCTCCGAGTTTCGGCACCTGCGACCTGTCCCAGTGCCGCAGCGTGAAGTAGCGATCGGCCTCGAGGTGGAAGGGCAGCACGGGGTTTCCGGTTGCGCGGGCAAGCCAGGTCGCACCGGGGTGCGCGACGCGGTTCGGGCCGCGCGGTCCGTCGACGGTGAGCGCGATCGGCGTGTTCTTCACATCGCGCAGCATCTGGAGCGTCGCTCGGCGTGCGCCCCGCGAGTTCGAGCCGCGGATCGTGCGGTAGCCGAACTGGGAGAGGAGGCGCGAGATCCACTCGCCGTCGAAGCTCTCGCTGGCCATCGCGGCCACATTCCGTCCCCGGAAGTAGATCAAGGCCGGCACGATGCGGCCGTGCCAGAAGGACGCGATCGGACTCCCGAGCGCCAACGCCCGTTCGATGTTCTCGGCGCCTTCGGTGCGGAAGCGGTAGGTGCTGCCCCAACCCGACAGGAGCGGATAGCCGAGCCGGGCGATCAGTTCGACCTGCAACCGCTTGGAGAACGACGTACGCCACGGTGCCGCATCGGAACGGGCACCTTGCGTTCGGGCGGTGTGCGTTCGGGACATGCCTGGAGGATACGGGATCGACGCGGTTCGCCATGCCGCGCTACCCTCGCTCGTGCGACGGCCGTCCGAGGACGCCGAAGCCACCCACGGGATCCACCGTTGAACGAGTTCGAGGACCGACATCTCCGGCAGAAGCGTCTTGCGGGCTTTGGCGAGGAAGGCCAGCGCCGCTTGAGGGAGTCGCGTGTCCTCGTGGTGGGATGCGGAGCGCTCGGCACGGTCGTCAGCGAGCAACTCGTCCGGGCCGGTGTCGGCACGGTGACGATCGTCGATCGCGACATCGTCGATGTCACCAATCTCCAGCGCCAGACCCTCTTTACGACGCGCGACGCCGAGCGGCGAGTGCCGAAGGCCGAGGCGGCGAAGGCACGGCTCGCCCAGGTCGACCCCGGGGTCGCCGTGCGGGCGATCGTGGATGACGTGCATGCGGGCAATGCGCTGCGATACTGTGCGGACCACGATCTCGTCGTCGACTGTCTCGACAACTTCGAGACACGCTACGTGCTCAACGACTGCGCGGTCTCGCTGGGAATCCCGCTCGTCTACGGCGGAGCGGTCGGATTCCGCGGCATGGCCGCGGTGCTGCTTCCCGTGACGGGCGCCGAGCGTCGCGTCATCGCCTACGACGCCGCGCGCGCCGGGCCATGTCTCCGCTGCCTCGCGCCTCAGCCTCCCGAGCCCGGCGAGGTCGAGACCTGCGACTCGGTCGGCGTGCTTTCGTCCGCTGCGGGTATCGCGGCCTCGCTCGAGGCTGGGTTCGCACTCCGACTGCTCGCCGAGACACCGCTTTCCGTCGAGCCTGCACTCGTCCGGTTCGATCTCGCCACGGGATCGTTCTCGTCGGCCTCTCTCCTCGGCGCGCGGGATCCCGATTGCAGCGCGTGTGGCCGCCGAGTGTTCGAGTTTCTCGCGCAGACCGATCGGCACGGTGCGACGGGGGACTCCGGCGATTTCATGGCCTCGAGGCCACGGGTCCTGTGCGGGCGAAACGCCGTCGAGATTCCACTTGGCGCTCCGCTTTCGCCCGCCTCTCGCGACCGCATCGCCGCGCGCATGGCGGCCTGTGGCGAGGTCCGGCGCGAATCGTTCGGGGGTTCGGAGTCGATCTCCTGCGCATGGAGCGAACCGACCGGGGCACGATCGCTTGTCGTGGTGGCCGCGACGGATTCGACGCGCGCCCTTGTCGGTGGCTCGGATGACCCCGAGGTGGCTCGGAGCGTGGTCGCACGGGTGCTCGGTTGAATCGTCGGCGTCGGGAGGATTCCCGGTCCGACACGGGCAAGGGGATCCGCGGCCGACGGCGGGAAGTCGATCGATTCCCGGCGCACGACTTGGCGTTGGTCCTGTGAAAGCTACACTCGGGACGGAGGTTCGGAGGCCTGCGTTCCGTTCCGGGTGTCCCGGTCCGGAGACCGCCAGGCCGCCCGCGTTGGACCTCCCGGAAGGATTGCCGTCGATGTCCATGACCTTCGCGGAGCTGGTGGGAAGGATCGCCGAGATCGGTTGTGATTTCCGCGCCTCGCGCGAGCACTCCGAGGTCGTGGTGGCGGTTCCAACGCAGCACTACGTCGATCCGCACGATGGCGAGAAGAGCCTGCTGCTGCATGTGATGCTGCAGGAGAACGGACAGATGCTGCGCATCTGCGTACCCGAGGTGTACGCGATGCAGGGCTTCGAGCATCGCGGTGCGATGTGCGAGGCGATGCTCGCCGTCAACTGGCGGGTACGTGTCGCGAGCTACGTGCTCGACGAGTCGGACGGCGAGGTCCGCGTCGTGTGCGACATGCCGCTCGAGGATGGCGTCGTGACGAGCGGGCAGCTGGGCCGCATGCTGACGCTGGTCGCGTGGACCGTCGACCAGTTCGATCCGGCGATCCGTGTGGCCGGGACCACCGGCAAGATCGACTTCGCGGAGGTCGACGCGCGTGTCCTCAAGAAGACGCAGGAGCCGCGTCGCCGGAAGTCGCGCACGCCGCGCGAGAAGCGCGAGTTGGCCGACCTGATCAAGGCGGCAGGCGGCGTGGAAGGCCTCCGCAAGTTGCTCGAGGAACACGGGCTCTGATGCACGGCATGCGCACGTGCCGCTCGCGGGGCGCTTCGGTGACCGCGACCGCCGGTTGCCTCCTCATGGCCAGAGGTCCGTTCTTCAACCCCGGGCTTGCATGATCGGTTCGTTCCTGGAGCTGATGGTCGACCTTCTCGCGCAGTCGTGGAGCGGGTTGCGCCGCTCCCAGCGCGATGGGCTGGGCGCATCCCCGCGGGAGCGGGCGGACTTTCGGCGACATCGCTGGATCGTCGGCATTCTCGCAGGTGTCTGCATCGTCGCGATGTTCGCGTTGTGGTGGATCGCACGCGGGTGAATCGAGAGCCCTCGCGTACACTGGGCGGCCCATGACGAACTCCACCGCCACCGCGAACAGCATCGGCTCGATGATCGCCTCGAGCCTCGCCCTCACCCTCCGGTACGCCGACGACCTCGTGAAGTCGATCCCCGCGGACCGATTCTGCGAGATGCCGACGAAGGACATGAACCATCCGGCGTTCTGCGTCGGGCACCTCGCGATCTACGCCAACCGCACCCTCGAGATGATCGGCCGCGCGGATCTCAAGATCGCGATGCCGTTCGGCGACGAGCACTTCAAGAACGGCGCGCCCTGCGTGGCGCAGGACGGCCGGTATCCCTCGAAGGACGTGATCTGCGCCACCTTCACCCAGGGTTGGTCGACCGTGCTGAAGACCCTGCCGACGGTCGACGACGCCGTCCTCCTCCGCGAGAATCCCGCCGAGGGACGCTTCAAGGAGATGTTCCCGACCGTGGGCGACGCCGTGAACTTCCTCTGCGGCGGTCACAACATGATGCACCTCGGGCAGATCTCGACCTGGCGCCGGGCGGCCGGACTCGGTTCGGCCCACTGAACCGCACCCTGCGTCGCGCGCGGGAGTCCTGCGCGGCGGTGCGCCGTTCGATGCGGTTCCACCGGCCCGGGATCGTGGTGCCGTCCATCGCGACGGGTTCTTTTGTCGTGGAAAGCCCTGCGATCGGCACGATTTCGGCGCCGCTCGCTTACCTTTCCCCTCGTCGCACCTGCCCGACCCGATTGCTGCCTCCCGACCAGGGCCGGGCAGCCGCCGGGAATCCCGCCGGAGGAGTTTCGGTGGAAGGACTCCTCGGGCCTGCCCGCCGACGATCGCCCGCGAGATGGAGCCGCACATGCACGTTCGAACCCAGTCTTCCTGCACGCATCTCCGCCGCCTCATCGCGCTCGCCGGGGTGCTCGTCCTCCTGTTCGTCCTCCGCTCGGCCTACGCCCAGTCGAGCCGTGACATCGTCGGCGGCCCGCTGACGACGGCACGACTTGAGCGCTTGCTCGACGCCTACGTGAAGCCGACGGCCGCGGAGCAGACCGCGATCGACCGACTGCACGAGACCTACCTTGAGCGGTATCGCGCTGAGATCGAGCCCGAGGCGACCAAGCTGATGACCACAATGTCAGGTGGTCAGCCGTCGAAGGAAGAGTTCGAGCGGTTCCTTCGCGACCTCGATCGAGTGCAGGACAAGCTCGCCGAAGCCGACAATCAGTTGCTGACGTCGGCAACAGAGCTCCTCGCTGAGGAGCGACGCGGCGGTATGCAGCGTGTGCGCGAGGCGCGCGAGCGTCAGCGGCTTCTCTCCGGAATCGTCCAGTTCGCACCGATGATGTTCGGCGGCGGCGGCGGCTTCGTCGACATCGCGTCGCGCGCGCTCCGCGAGGAATACCGCGGCCGAGTCACGCCGGAGAATCGGGAGTCCTATGACGCGGCACTTCGTTCGCAGGAAACCAGGCTTCTGTCGCAGGCGCGTGAATACAACCTCGCGACCCGCAAGGCATTGTCCGGTTTCTACGACGCCATGTCGAAAATGCAGGCGGGGCTCGGCGAAGCGCCCGACGTGAACGATCCGGCCGCGCTCGAGACGTACCAGAACCGCCAGCAGGCCATGATCCAGGAACTCGCCGCACTCGGCGAGGATGTACGTCGGGTCGTGAAGTCGAACTTCGAGTCAAACCGCTCGGGAACGGCGGCGCTCGCGGCGCTCCTGCCCGAGTCGGTGGGTCTCGCGCTGCGCATCGACATCGCCGATCGATCGGCGCACTCGGCGGGCATGGACTTCGCGTTCGGCAGCGTGTCGAGACCTGGGCTCCGCACGCTTGGGCCGCGCATCGAGCGCGACGAGGCGCTCTCACCCGAGGTCAAGGCGGAGGCGCTCCGGCTGATCGATCAGTGGAAGAAGGAGCACGCGCAGGCGAGCGAGCGGCTTGCCGAGCTCCTCATCGAGTCGGCGCCGCCGATGGCGATGATGATGGGTGGCGAGCAGGGTGCCGAGGAGGCCTCGGCGGCGCGACGCAAGGTGCGCGACGTCGGCAACCAGGCGCTCAAGCGGATCGCCACGCAGCTCGGCGACGCCAGCACGCGCTACATCTCGACCTACGAGGGATTCGACGAGGATGGCACGCAGCTCGAGATGTTCCGGGTCACCGAGGCTCCGAGGCCGCAGGAGGATGGCGCCGAGGAGTCCCGCCTGTCCGAGGCGATGCGTCGAGCGGGTTTCCTCGATTCGAACAGTGGCATGTCGACGCCCGATCCGATCACCGCGGACGAGGTCGTCCGCATCGGCGGAATCGTCGGTCTCGACATGTCCGCGATCAGCGTGGTCGAGGCCGTGGTCGAGGGCTGGAAGAGCTCGCAGTGGGATGCGCAGATGCAGCCTCTTGCCGAACGCCTCGAGTCGCTCGCCTCGCAGCGTCACTCGGTCGAGAACGGTGAGATCGTCTACAACGACCAGGTCTGCCGCGAGTACGCCGAGGGCCGACTGCGTGCGGCGCGCCTCGTCTTCGAGCTCGACGAGCGGCTCCGCACCGACCTCATGTCTGCGCTCGGACTTGCGAACGACGATCCGCTCCTTCTCCTCCTCCAGCTCGAGCGGATTGAGATGGCGAGCGCGCGCCAGATGGGCTACTCCGACCCGGCGGTGCTGCTCGCACCGGCGCGCATCTTCGAACTCGCGCGCACGGACCCGGCGGTTGCGAAGGCGATCATCTTGGGTGCGAAGGCCGAGCTCTCGGCGCTTGCCGCGAAGCTGCCCACCCGGACGGCGGAACGCATGGGCGCCACGCTCCGCATGCAGGATCTTGAGCGCACCTTTGCGCGCCGCGACCAGGCCGATGTCGAGCGCGCGTCCGCCGAATGGACGCGCATGATCGCCGAGAGCGCGAAGGGCGACCAAGAGTACTGGGCGGAGATCGCGCGCGTCCTCGACGCTGCCTTCGAAACGCATGCCGGTGACCCGACCGTTGCGGCTGGACTGAAGCAGGCGCGCCTCCGCGGCATGTATCCAACCATCTATCGGTTGTCCGACAGCGCGCTCTCGCAGCTGGCCGCGGCAGAGCGGCTTCCTGGTTTGACCGAGGACGAGCGCGCGCGGATCGACGCGCTCGCGGCGGAGTACTCGGCGATGTACGAGAAGCTCAGCGGCGAGATGATGATGCCGTCGAATCCGGGCTTCAGCGGCGCCGGGGACGAGGAGCAGTGGAAGGAGTACCAGCTCCGGAGCGAGGCGGTCGAGAAGGCGAGGTTCGCCCGTGCCGAGCGTACAGAGAAGACGCTGGGCGAGCTCCGTCGCATCCTCGGCGCCGAGCGCGCGGCCGAGATCCCGGGGCTCGTGAAGGATCCGAACGAGGTCCGACCGACCGACCCGAACCGGATGCCGTGGACGGTGTCCGATGACGACTGACGCGGGCCAGTCGATCGGGGTCGCAGGCTGTTGGAATCGTTCGACTTTCGAATGAGTGCATGGCATCCTGGGATCGGATCGGGGCCCTCTCCATCCGCCGGACCCGTCGTGACTGCCGAGTAGACCGTCGAGAAAACCGTCGAGCACACCGTCGAGCGAGCCGTCGAGCAAGCCATCGAGGCGCATGAACGAGCAAGGACCATGCCTGCACGGCCGCGCACAGCGCATGCTGATCGGCTGTGCTGCAGCCGGAGCCTGCCTCGTCTGCGTGTTGGGCGGAGGCACCGCGCTCGCCTCGTCTGCCACGGCATCCGTTGCGCATGCGACGGCCTCCGCGAACGCGATGGCATCGCCGCAGTACGGTCGGCAGATCACGCCGCTCGATCAGATGCCGCAGCCGATCACGCTCGTCGAGGTTCTCTACGAGGCCACCCGCACGCTCGATGCGGGCGGCGATGCGCTTGCCGCGATCGGCGATGCGTACGCGGGGTTCGATGCGGAGTGGAGGATCCGGATGCCGCCGAAGTCGCGTCGGATGATCGACGCCGCGGCCGAAGCGGACGATGCGGCGGCGCTTCGCGCGCTTGAGGCCGCGTGGGCCGACTCCGACGCGCTGCACGGAGCGCTCGTCGCGCGCGTGATCGAGGCCTGCGAGGCCACCGGCGCGTCGACCGCGATGGATGCCACCGCGCAGGCGAACTTCCGCGGGCGCGTCGCGCATCGCGTGGCGTTTTCGGATGGGACGTCGCTGTCGGTCGACAGACTCCCGATCGTGACCACGCCGTGCGTCGATCTCGCCGTCGCGGTCGGACATCCTCGCGTCCAGCAGCGAGTGCCTCGCGAGCGCCGGGCCACGCTTGATGCGCTTCTTGCGGTCGAATGGCCGAGGATTCTCAGCGAGCATCGCGAACTGCGTCGGATCGGGTTCGAACTCGGCACCGTCGATCAGCGGACTCCAGTTCTGCTCGACGCCGAGTCCATTCGGGCCTCCGCGAAGGCCGAGGCCGACGCGCTCCGCGCGATCGCGCGGCTCGCGCGCGCCAATCTCGCGGCGAATCTCGCGTTCGCCGATCGCGTCGGGGCCGAGGTTGGCGTCGACGCGGCGGACGCGCTGCGCGTCGAGGTCATCTCGAACGCCTGCCGCGACGGAGGGTTCGCGGGCGAGCTTCTCTCCTTCTGGACCTGGTTCGAGGCGAGGCTCTGGACCGTGGAGAAGAGTCGGTCGCTCGACGCGGCGACGCGGGACGCGACCGCACGCGAACTGCGCGACAAGCGAAACCGCGTGGTGCTCGGATGCGCCGCGTCCTTCCGAGCCTTCCTGGCGGCCGACCACGCCTTCACCTCCGGACTCGACGGAGACGAGGAATCCAATGCGGCGAAGGAAGCGGCGTTGCGCGGCGATCATCCGTTCACCGAGGAGATCATCCTCGGTTTCCGCGGGATGTTCTACGGTCGATGGGGCGAGCCCGACCTTGAGATCGAGGACCACATCCTCGAGCAGATCGCGCCCCCGGTGGATG
>JAJTGL010000069.1 GCA_021297795.1 Planctomycetaceae bacterium | reverse complement strand
CTCGTCGGCATCACCGACGAGGAGCTCGCGAACGGCCGCATGATGAAGCCCGTCGGCTGCGGTGCGTGCGGCGGCACCGGCTACCGCGGCCGACGCGCGATCTTCGAGATGATGACGATGAACTCCGAGATCCGCGACCTCGCGTTCAACCGCTCGAGCATCTCGAAGCTCCGCTCCGCCGCGATCCGCGGAGGCATGCGCAGCCTCGTCGAGGACGGCAAGATCAAGATCCTCCGCGGCGACACCACCGCGAGCGAGATCGCGAACTTCGCGCAGATCGAGGGCTTCGACCCGACGGAGATCGGCCACGGCTGATCGGAACTGAATGGACAGATTTGCCGGCGCGGGGCGCCGGAAGAGAGGTAACGACACATGTCCGCGATGCAGATTGACCGCCTCCTCGACACGATCGTCAAGCAGGGCGCGTCCGACCTTCACATCTCCGTCGGCCGACCGCCGACCATCCGTCTCCACGGCAAGCTCCGGAGCCTCGCCACCAAGGTCGTCGACTCCGACGACGCGATGGCGCTCATGAAGTCGATCACGCCGGAGAAGAACCAGCAGGAGCTGGCCGAGCACGGCGGTACCGACTACGGCTTCGCCTTCGGCGATGCCGCCCGCTTCCGCGCCTCGGTGTTCCGCCAGCGCGGCGACATCTCGATGGTGCTCCGTCTCATCCCGAACACGCTGCTCACGTTCGAGCAGATCGGCCTCCCCAAGATCGTCGAGGAGCTGTCGCGCCGTCCGCGTGGCCTCTTCCTCGTCACCGGTCCGACCGGCTCCGGCAAGTCGACCACGCTCGCCTCGATGGTGAACTGGATCAACGAGTTCTACGACCGTCACATCGTGACGATCGAGGATCCGATCGAGTACTACCACTATCACAAGAAGTCGGTCGTCAACCAGCGCGAGGTGGGCAAGGACGTGCCGAGCTTCGCCGAGGCGCTCCGCCGCGTGCTCCGCTCCGACCCGGACGTGATCCTCGTCGGCGAAATGCGCGACCTCGAGACGATCGAGTCGGCCATCCGCGCCGCCGAAACCGGCCACCTCGTGTTCGGCACCCTCCACACCTCGGGCGCCGCCAGCACGATCAACCGCATCATCGACGCATTTCCGGTCACCCAGCAGGAGCAGGTGCGCGTCCAGCTGTCGACCTCGCTGATCGCCGTGCTCTCGCAGCAGCTCTGCGCGCGCGCCGATAAGCCGGGCCGCGTGGCGGCCTACGAGTTCCTCGTGGTCACCCCCGCGATCTCGAACCTGATCCGCGAGAACAAGACCTTCCGCATCGACTCGGCCATCCAGACCGGCAAGAAGTTCGGCATGCAGCTGCTCGACGACCACCTGTGGCGCCTCTACACCGAGGGCAAGGTCGGCGCCGAGGAGGTCATCGACAAGTGCAAGAACCCGGGCGATCTGAAGGACAAGATCCACCGCGCCGGCGGCACCATCGGCCGGGCGGAACTGGACCAGGATCACCAGGTCTGAGGCGAGAGATTCGCCGGTCCCGGGGGCGGTCGGGCCAGCGCCCGACGCTTGGGGCCGGCGACGCGAGTGGGATCGGTGTGTCGGTCGAATCGGCCTTTGGAGGCCATCGGCCGTGCACACCAATCCAAGTGTCCCGAACAGAGACCCCCGTTGTGCCGCGATGACGGGGGGTGCGCGTGCCGTATAGCACCGTGTGGAGCCTGGCCGGGCTGTTCGGCGGGCGCCCACGGACTGCAGGAAGCAGCGCAGGAAGCATTGACGCGGCAGACTGGACGAACACGAGATGTCGATTGTCTCCCCGGAACTCGAGAAGGCCCTTGGATCCCTGAAGGGCTCCCGCATCGGACGAATCCTGCGGAAGTTCTCGGCGGCGGGTCAGTTCGGGAAGTTCACGCAGATCACCCCCGAGGTCATCGAGGAGTTGGTCGCGTTCCAGCAGACGCCCGAGGGCAAGGGCCGCATGCTCGGCCAGCTCCTCAAGGAGCGGGGGCTCATCGACGAGGCCGGCATCCAGAAGGCGCTCGCCGCCCAGAAGGGCTTCGCGTTCGTCGATCTCGAGGGCTTCGAACCGGCCCCCGAGGCGATCAAGTGCGTCGACCGCCGCATGCCGCGGCAGTTCGTGTTCATGCCGCTCGAGCATGATCCCGTCGCGAAGTCGATCACCGTCGCGGTCCTCGATCCGAACAACATCTACGTCGTCGAGAACCTGAAGGAGGTCGGCAACATGCGCCGCGTCAACGTCGTCGTCGCCGACGAGGCGCAGGTGCGGGCCATGCTCGACCGGCACTACCCGTCCGACCAGGCGCGCACGGTCGACTCGAGCCTCGACGTCGACAGGGGCTTCGCCGATGAGCGCTTCAAGGGCCGTGGTTCGTCGCTCGACGACGACACCGCCGCGCTCTCCGACGCGGCCAACGACAACGCGGTCGTCCAGCTCGTGCAGAAGCTCCTCATGGTCGCGATCGAGGACAAGGCGTCCGACATCCACATGGAGCCGTTCGAGGACGAGTTCAAGGTGCGCTACCGCATCGACGGCGTGCTCTACGAGATGATCCCCGTGCAGAAGTCGCTGGCGACGGCGCTGGTCTCGCGCGTGAAGGTCATGTCGAAGCTCGATATCGCCGAGCGTCGGTTGCCCCAGGACGGCCGCATCGAGCTGGCCATGCCGACCGGTCCGATCGACCTCCGCGTCGCCGTGCTCCCGACCATGTTCGGCGAGTCGGTGGTGATGCGTATTCTTGACCGGTCGAACGTCCAGTTGTCGCTTGACAAGGTCGGTCTCGGCCCGGTCGAGCTCGAGCGCGTGCGCAACATCATCAACAAGCCGAACGGCATCGTCGTCGTCACCGGCCCGACCGGCTCGGGCAAGACGACCACGCTGTACGCGGCGCTCAACGAGCTGAACGACCCCGGCGTCAAGATCCTCACCGCCGAGGACCCGGTCGAATACGACGTCGCCGGCCTCATGCAGTGCCAGGTCAACCTCGAGCAGGAACTCACCTTCGCGCGCCTGCTGCGAAGCTTCCTCCGTCAGGACCCGGACATCATCCTCGTCGGCGAAATCCGCGACCTCGAGACCGCGCAGATCGCGATCCAGGCGTCGCTGACCGGCCACCTCGTGCTCACGACCCTCCACACGAACGACGCGCCCAGCACCGTGCTGCGTCTCGTCGACCTCGGCGTCGAGACCTTCCTTCTCACCGCGACCATCGAGGCGATCGTCGCCCAGCGCCTCGTGCGCACCGTGTGCTCCGACTGCAAGGAGGCCTTCACGCCGACCGAGGAGATGCTGATGGAGCTCGCGCTCCGTCCGGCCGACGTCGAGGGCAAGGAGTTCTACCGCGGTTCGCGCAAGAAGAACGGACGCCTCTGCGAGCGCTGCCGCGGCTCGGGCTACAAGGGCCGCATGGGCATCTTCGAGATCATGTCGATGGACGACGATCTGCGCGAACTGATCATGAAGCAGGTCTCGACGAACATCCTGCGCGCCGAGGCGCGCAAGCGCGGCATGAAGACGCTGCGCGAGTCCGGCCTCGATGCGATCTTCAACGGCCGAACCACGATCGACGAGGTCGTGCGCGAGACGATCACGGAAGAGTGACGAGAAGCGACGAGAGAGCGCGCGCGCAGTCGCGCAGGCCAAGCGAGAACGAGTTTCCCGAACCCCGCCGCGGCAGCTGACGCCGCAAACCGACAGACGGAGCACCCATGCCCACCTTCGCCTACGACGCCGTCAACGCAGCCGGAAAGCCGGTCAAGGGAACCATCGAGGCAGGAAGCCCGGAAGAGGCGATGAAGCTCGTCCGTGGCCAGGGGCTGTTCCCCTCGGGCATGAAGGAGCAGAAGATCGCCGGCGGCGGCGGTGGCGGCGGGCCCAAGAAGGTGCGCGAGGCGAAGGCCAAGAAGAAGGGCTTCAACCTGACCTTCGGCGGCGTGAGCACGAAGAAGCTCACCCTCTTCACCCGCCAGCTGTCGACGCTGCAGGACGCAGGCCTGCCGCTCCTCCGCTCGATCCAGATCCTCGAGAGCCAGCAGAAGCCGAGCGCGCTCAAGAACGTGCTGCAGGGCGTGGCCGAGGAGGTCCAGTCCGGTACCAGCCTCTCCGAGGCGATGGCGAAGTTCCCCAAGGCCTTCGACCGCCTCTATGTGAAGATGGTGGCGGCAGGCGAGGTCGGCGGCGTGCTCGACGTCATCCTCCAGCGTCTCGCCGATTTCATGGAGAAGGGCCAGCGCCTCAAGCGCCGCATCCTCGGCGCGATGATCTACCCGACGGTCGTCATCTGCATCGCCGTCCTCATCGTGACGGGCATCATGTACTTCGTCATCCCGAAGTTCCAGGAGATCTTCGAGGACTTCGACGTCGAGCTCCCCAAGCTCACGATCTTCATGATCGACGTCTCGAAGTGGGTGGCCGGTACATCGAGCAAGGACCAGGTCGTTCCTGGCGTGATCTGGATCCTCGTCTCGCCGGTCCTCATCTTCCTGTTCTTCAAGCTGATCCGGAAAACCGGGCCAGGACGGGCGGCGACCGACTGGATCGTGCTCAAGATCCCCGTGGTCGGAACGCTGGTCCGGAAGACCGCGATCGCGCGCTTCACCCGCACGCTCGGCACCCTCATCAGCGCCGGCGTCCCGATCCTCGAGGCGATCCTCATCACGCGCGACACGTCCGGCAACTACGTCTTCGAGAAGGCGCTCACCAAGGTGCACGACTCGATCCGCGAGGGCGAGACCTTCGCGCAGCCGCTGAAGGAGTCGAAGACCTGCGACCTGATCGTCGTCAACATGATCGACGTCGGCGAGGAGACCGGCGACCTCGATGTGATGCTCATGAAGATCGCCGACAACTACGACGAGGAGGTCGACGTGGCCGTCGCCAGCCTCCTGTCGCTGCTCGAGCCGTTCATGGTCGTCATCCTCGGCGGCATCGTGCTCCTCATCGTGCTCGCGCTGTTCCTCCCGCTCGTCTCGATGATCGAGTCGGTGTCGAACACCTCGAAGAAGTAGGCGCGAGAAGTACGCGCGAGAGGTACGCGCGAGATCGACACGCCACGAGTACGAGCAAGCAGCGAGTTCCCGAAACCCGATCGACATGCCCGCAGGGGGCCAACCAACGATGCGCACTCCGAACCGCCACAACACCTCCTCGCTCCGCCAGGGCTTCACCCTGACCGAGCTGCTCACGGTGGTCGCGATCATCGTCCTCCTGATCGGAACGATCACGGTGGCGATCTCGGCGGCGACGCGGCGTGCGCAGAAGGCCAAGACGCTGTTCCTGATGAACACGATCTCGGGCGGTCTGGCGCAGTTCCAGACCGACTTCGGCTACCTGCCGCCGGTGCTGATGAACCGCGGTCCCTCCACTCCCGGCTCGCGCGGCTACGGCCGCAGCGTGACGACGGTGGGGCAGGTCGGAGGCGCCGCTGGTGTCGGGCAGCAGCAGAACTGGTTCAGCTACACCACGATCCCCGAGTACCTCATCGGCTACGGAAACCGAGCCGAGGACGGTTACGGAGTGTTCGCCGGCGGCGTGAACGGACAGGGATCCAAGGAGAACCCGCCGTTCGGCATCCGAGCGCCCGGCTCCGACGGCGCGTGGGGCTCGGTCGATGCGCCGCAGAACGCGTACGCCGCGTTCCCCGGCATCTACGAGGCGCGCAATCCCAATCGCGATGCATCGCCGCTCGCGATGAACAACGCCAACTGGAACGCCGTCGGCATGGAGGGGCGCGTCTACGGCCCGTACCTCGAGCTCTCGGATGAGAAGCTGCTCGGCGGCCTGACCGGCATCGACGCGCAGGGCAACCCGCAGGTCGTCACCGCCGACCGGGGCGTGCCGAACTTCGACAGCCTTCCGAAGGTGATCCTCGACTACTGGGGTACGCCGATCTCGTACTACCGCGCGCCGTACTCGGGCTCGGATCTCCGCAGCGAGCTGCCGGTTGCCGGTGGTTTCGCGAACCTCGCGGACGTGTTCGCGCTCCGTCCGTGGGACGTCGCCACCGGCGAAGTCGCCAAGGGGGCGCTCGACGCGAACGACGACGACACGTCGTCGGCCGCGCTCAAGGGTGCGGCGTTCGCGCTCTTCTCGCGCGGCCCCGACCTCGGCTTCGACCGCACCGTGCGCCGCGACCTCGCGGAGTTGAACAAGGACAACCTCTCGGAGACCGGCCGTTGAGCGGCCGCTGCACGACCATGGACGAGTCGAACCGAACCCTCCGCCCGCGTCACGGCGGCTTCACGTTGCTCGAGATGCTCGTCGTGATCGGCATCATCGTGCTGCTCGCGAGCCTCGTGCTCGCCGTCAGCGGCAGCGTCATCCGCGCCAGCGAGGAGCGCTCGACGCGCAACACGCTCGAGATCCTCAACTCGGCCACCGAGGAGTACGAGCGCACGCTCGATCGTCGCGTGTCGTACCAGTCGGCGATGAACGGCGGATCGCCGGCCGACATCGCCGCATCGCAGACGGTGCGCTACGACGTGGTCACGGCTCCCGCGACGCCGCCGGTTGGCTCCGGCGTGGCCACGTGGGCCGCGCTGGCGGCTCCGTATCCGTCGGTCACCGGACCGGGCCTTCCGGCTTACTCGGTGCGTCCGTTCCAGCGCACCGTGCACCTGATCTGGGCGCTCACGCAGTCGCCGTCCAGCGCCTCGATCATGCAGAAGATCCCCGAGTCCTCGTTCCGCGGCGTGCGTCCGTCGGGTACGAGCGCCGGATTCACGGGGGTGCGCCACGCGGTCGACGCATGGGATACGCCGATCATCGCGATCTTCCCGGGGCGCGAGGCGAACTCGAACGGCCTGGTCGATCCGGCGACCAACGTCGACGCCGACGGCACGATCAAGTGCGACAGCGAGACCGCGACCGCCACCAACGGCGGCCTCGGCATTTCCTGCAAGAACCGCAAGATCCTCTGGGCGTCCGCGGGCAACGACTCGCGCTTCACCATCCAGACCGGCACGGTCTACAGCCCGAGCACCGACAACCTCTACAGCTACGAGCCCTGATGAACCTGCATGCGAGCCCTGTGGCTCGTCAGCACAGAGCCGCGAGGTCCACCATGCACCCCGAATCACGCCACAACCTCCGGAGTCCGCGCGGCTTCACCATCATCGAGCTGCTGGTGGTGATCGGGATCATCGGGCTCCTCGCGGCGCTCACCACGCTCGGCGCGCGTCGCCTGACCGCGGGCTCGCGGCTTGCGGGCGGCACCAACGCGGTGACCAACGCGCTCGGCATCGCGCGCGCCGCCGCGATCCGCGATGGCGTGGCCACCGGCATCGTCTTCCGGCCCGTCTGGGATCCGTCGCGCCGCCAGATCCCGCAGCGCACCGAGATGACGATCGTTCGCTCGACCGGCGAGCGCATCGTGTTCGGCGACGACGACAGTCCGCTGCTCTCGATGGCCGAGCGCTGGGTGATCGTCGACGACGTCCCCGCGATCACGCTCCCCGAGGGCATCAAGGTCGCGGGGCCGATGTACGACCCGCCGGCGATCGCGGGATCGCCCATCAATGAGTCGACCTATGCCACGCAGGCGGATCTCAAGGCCCTCGAGAACTGCGCCGAGGTGATCGACTTCAACCGCGTCGTCGCGGTCCTGTTCGGACCGGATGGCCAGTTCCTCACGCGTCCGCCGCGATCGACCCTCGGCGACATGAAGTGCTACGTCGATTGGAACAAGAACGGCGCGAACGCCGGCGCGGGGCAACCGACCTTCGATCCGCAGGATGTGAACGCGGGCAACTGCGCCTCGGGCAACTTCGAGAAGTACTGGCTCCAGGACGCGTTCGAGGACGAGTGCAACCTGATGTTCGTCCCGTACCTCAACGTCTACGACGACAAGGCCGCGCGCGAACTCAAGGGTACGAACTGGGGCGTCGTGCAGAACATGTTCAACGAACTGACGGGGCCGAACGGCTACATCGCGCTCTACGGCGACCGGATCAGCTTCAACCGCTTCAGCGGACTTCCCGAAAGGAAGGTGCGGTGATGGTGCGCCGTCGAGCCACGCGCAGCGCGGGCTTCTCGCTGGTCGAGATGCTGCTTGCGGTCTTCATCCTCGGAATCGGCGTGATCTCGATCGCCGCGCTCTTCCCGGCGGGCATCGTGCTCCAGCGCCAGGCCGCCGACGACATCGTCGGGCCGATCGTGGTGAAGAACGCGTTCGCCACCATTCGCTCGAAGCTCGATCAGTCGGACTTCGGCCGGATCGAGGACTTTGGATTCGGTCCGCAGTATCTGGGTGCCGGTGGCGTGGCGGGAACCGTGCGTCCGCTCGGTGGCAGCGACATCCCGCAGGTGTCGGGCGACTGGGGCTGGATGCGGCCGGGCTTCCTCTTCGGAACCGCCGCGAACCAGACCGACGCGGGCACGATCGATGTCTTCAGCGCCGCGTACACGCGTTCGCGCGTCGGTCTCCCGTCGGGCGTCGTCGGCACCCTGGCCACGGAGATCAGCGAGGACGTGGCTCCGGGGCCGCTCTTCGGTATTCCCTACAACGTCAGCAAGTTTCCGCTCTACTCGTTGCCGGCGGCGGCGCGGCCGACCGACCCGCTGCTCCAGCAGCTCCTCGAACCGGCCGTCACCTTCACGCAGGCCGAGCGCTCGTGGCCGCAGGGCAACCCGAAGTACGGCACCGCGAGCTCGATCCCGCAGTCGACCTACTACTGGGATTGCATGTTCCGGCGCAACGGTGGCCGCATCCAGGTCGCGGTCTTCGTCTACCGCGTGAACATCGCCGGCGGCGATACGCGCCCGTACACCGTGGGTCCGTTCACCGCCGCGAGCGGCGCGGGCGGCCTGCCGAGCGGCGCCTTCGATGGAACTCCGACAACCCCGCCGATGCCCGCGATGTATCTCGCACCGAACTTCGGCACCGCGGCCTCGTGGCCGAACCGCACCGCATCGCTCGGAGCGGGCAACACGACGATCATGGGCTACACCACGCCGCCGATCGCCGACGAGATCCCGGGAACCGGCATCAACCAGGCCAACTCGTTCGGTTCGGCCGAGCAGGTGTGGGACGACTGGCAGGCTCCGGGCTCCTGGTGGATCGACAACCACGGCACCGTGCACCGCGTGCTCGTCGGTCGCAACGCCGTGCAGCAGGGGCCGGTCAAGCTCGCGCGTCCGATCCCGATCCTGCCGCGGTCGCCGGTGAACGGCTACCCGCCCACGGCCTCCGGCAACGGACCAAACTCGGCGATCAGCGCCATCTGGTTCATCCCGCGTCGCGACGCACGCGGCAACGTCATCACCCCGGTCTTCGCAGCGGTGGAGGAACTCTGATGCCCCTCGCTCCTTCGCCCTCATCCCGCCTTCGACGCGCCGCGGCGTTCACGCTCACCGAGCTTCTCGTCGCCGTCGGCGTGCTCGTCGTCGTCATCGTCGCCGCGGCGAAGATCTTCTCCGCGTCGAGCCGCGTCGCCGGCATGTCGCAGGCCTCGGCCGATCTCCTGCAGACCGCTGCGGCGATCGAGGCGCAGATCCGCGCCGACTTCGCCAATCTCCCGAAGAACGGGTTCATGGTGATCCAGCAGGTCGAGGTCAATCCGCCGAACACCCCGCAGACGATCGACCCGTCGCTCGGACCGCTCGAGATCCGTGCCGACCAGATCGCGTTCTTCGCGCGCGGCGCGCGCACGACCACGCAGTACACCGGTTCGCAGAACGTGCCCTTCAACGGCGTGACCACCGCGTGGGTGCCCGAGTCGGCCGTCGCGCGCATCTACTACGGGCACGGCGTGATGGCGCCGACGGTGCCCGTGGGATACGGCCCGACCTTCTACGACTCGCCGTTCCCGGGTGAGCCGAACCATGCCGGCGCACCGGTGGTCCCGTGGCAGTGGGGCAAGGTCGAGACGCAGAAGTGGGACGCCGCGAACGCGTTCGGCCCCGCATCCCGCATGCCCGTCACCCGTCCGAGCAACTGGCCGCTCGCGCGTATCGCGACGCTCCTCGGGACCGATGGCTACGCGTCGACCGGCGCGATGAGTTCGGTGTACGCGGGAACGTCGACCAACGCCACCCAGCGGCTTTTCACGAGCCCGCAGGTGCAGCTCGCACCGATGTCGACCGCGGCCATGGCGAACACCCTGGTCGATCCGCTGTGGACCTCGAGCCGCGTCGACATCGTCAAGTGGCAGATGGACGACCTGTTCTCGCAGATGGCCTATCAGTACCGGTCGAACGGCACGCTCAACCGAGCGCTTGCCTTTAACTACGACACAGCGCCGTCCTCGCCGTGGGCGGGACCCTCGACGCGGCTTCGCATGATCCAGACGCTCGCGCCGTGGGCGACGCCCGCGACCGCGACGAACACCACGAACGGCGCGCAGGCGCTCTTCGTGACGTATCCGCGTGTCGAGAAGGCCGCTCTGGGCCCCGCGAAGGCCGAGCAGATGCTCACCGCGCCGGTGCTCGCCCCGAACTGCTCGAGCTTCAAGATCGAGTGGACGTGGGACGACGGCGTCGGACGCGACTGGTATGGCTCGGCATCAAATCCGACCGGCTCCGAGGGGATCGGCATGTTCGTTCCGCGCGGGGCGATGCAGCCGTGGTTCGGACTCAACGATCCGAACCTCGGGATGGGTGCGAGCCAGGTGCGCCCGGCCTCGAACATGGCCAACTTCGGACTGAACGGTGCCTACGAGCCCGCGCGCGGCACGATCGGCGCGCCGCTCGTCGTCGATCCCGACGAGGGCATCCCGGTGCTCTGCTCGGTCGAGGGCGCCATCAACAACGCCGAGGGCGGACCGATCTGGCGCACGAGCGCGCTGCAGGGATCGAAGCGCGTGTACCACGCGGTGTTCGGCTTCAACCAGGACAACCCCGGCCAGATCGACCCATTCGCCTTCGGGCGTGGGCCGTACACGCCGCTTCCGAGCGCGATCCGCATCACGCTTCGTCTGCACGATCCACTCGGCCGCATCGAAGGCGGCCGCGACTACCAGTTCATCGTCGATCTTCCCAAGCGCTGATCGCGCAGCGGCCCACGCGGCCGAGGGGAAGGAGCCTCCCATGACCACCCGACAGCCCCGCATGCACGACATCACTCGGCCGACCACGGCGCGCCGCGGCAACACGATCGTGCTCGTGACGGCGATCCTCGTGCTTCTCGTCATCATCGCGACGGCATTCATCAGCCGCGCCCGCGCGGTGCGTGACATCTCCGCCGCGCAGCAGAACTCGGCGGGCCGCGACGGCCGCGCCGAGTCGATCGGCATCGATGTCGCCAACGAGATCGCGGGCGCCCTGTTCGCAAAGCCGGTGAACACGAGCGATCCCTTCGCGCGTGTCGATACCACCGTGACCCCGAACGTCGTCGTCGCGAGTTCCTCCTGGCCCCGTCTCGCGTCGCCGGCCGACGCGCCGCGCTACTCGATCGACCGCGACGTCCTGCCGCTTCCCTCCGCGACGAATCCGTTCGCGGGCGACGGTCTCCCGGACTTTGGCTACAACATCGCGCCGTACGAGACGAAGCCGTGGACGAACTGGCCCGACTTCTTCGGCGCGGGCAGCCCGTGGCCGGCGGGGCCAGGATCGCCGAACGGCATTCTCTCGCTTGCCGCCAACGTGCCTGTCGGTGACTCGAACCCGTACGGAAGTCCGGGCATGGGCGACTCGCGCTGGCTGCGTTCGACCGAACCCGAGCGCATCGGCATCGACGACACCGGCGACGGCGTTCCCGACCGATTCGACTTCACGCACTGGACGCACCTCTCGTGGCTGCCGTCGGCGAACAACGCCTGGCGCGTCATCGACGACATCTCCGACATCACCAACGCCGTTCCCTTCACCACCGACGGGAACAACGGAACCCTCGACAACATGAACGAGGCCGGCGCGGCGCCGTATGCGGTCGCGCTGCCCTACGAGCAGTGGCTGCCGGGCGTGATCCCCGCGGGGATCACGAACGCGGCGCAGTTCATCGCGCGACGCAACCAGTGGTTCGGCAACTACCCGAACGTCTATCGCGACCCCGCGCTGGCGCTCCCGAACTTCTTCGATCTGAGTGCGCTCGGCAAGCCGACCGACGAGTTCAAGCCAGGGACCGCGCGCAACGTCGTCTCGCGCACGTTCACCGACACCGACGGAGACGGCTTCACCGACAGCTTCTGGTTCCTCGCGCCGACGACCGTCGACCGCGGTATCCGCACGATCGTCGGCGTCTCGGTCGTCGACAACGGCGCACTGCTCAACGCGAACGTCGCCACCAAGTTCAGCTTCAACACGACCGCCGGACACACGCCGTCCGACCTCGCCCTTGTCACGAGCGTCGCCGACCTGACCGGCCCCGGCGCCCTCGGCGTCGGTTTCCTCGACGGCGTGATGAACCGCCGCAACACCCGCACCCAGGGGCCGAACGCCCTCACCGATGCGGGCACCTTCGGTCCGTCGCCCGCGCCGAGCTACTGGCGCGCCGACCTCAACTTCTCGCCGGCGCAGATCGACCACTTCCGCCTGAGCTTCGGCGACTACGGCACGCAGCCGCTCTCGTTCCTCGGCGCGATCGGCATGCGCACGGCGAACGGGCTCTCCGATTCGGGCGCTCCCTCGGCCGGCTACACCCTCGCCGATCCCAACCTCCCGGTCACGCCGACGCCGTCGGATCCGCAGCCGCGCGGCAGCTTCGAGAGCGCGCGCGAGCGCCTCGCCTACTTCAAGATCAGCGGCCTCGACCCCGAGTCGCCGCTCTTCGGCCTCACGCCGTTCGACACCTCGGACGAGTTCGAGCTCCGCGCGTTCCACGGCAACAACTCGCCGTTCACGCTGTCGCGCTTCGAGCAGGCGGTGAGCCTGTACAGCCCCATCTACCAGGGCAACGACGCGAACAACTTCCAGTTCCTCCGCGCGTCGCCGATGCGCGAGGAGGCCGACGAGTACCTCGACCAGCTCAACTCGCGCGAGCTGCTCGTCGACAACCGCCGCAAGCTCACGCTCTTCAACGGCGCCCGCAACGAGACGGCGCCGCCGTGGCTCTGGCCGACTCCGTACTACGAGGAGACGGTCAACTACATGAATCCGCGCGTGGCGGCGATCACCGACACCTCGGACCCGAACTACGGCAGCTTCGCCGCGGCGAACCTCGCCGAGTACGAGCGCCAGAAGCTGAAGGTCGACCTGCGCAAGCCGAACTGGAGCGCGCAGGACGGACAGGCGCCGGTGCGCGATCCGTTCACGGCGTTCTTCTGGCGCCGCGACCTCGCGCGGCTTCTCGAGCGATCGCTCACGAAGGTGACGCAGGACCCGGCCACGGGCAACACGCTCTACCAGTCGATCTACGGCACGCGCCAGGCGGACTACCAGCGCACGCTGTCGATGATCGCGAGCTACGTCAGCAACATCGACTGCGCCAGCGACGAGGCGGTGCCGTTCGTCGAGACGATTCCGTCGCTTCCGAACCCCGCGATCCGTGCCGACGACGATCCGCTCGTGCCGATCCCGCCGGTGCCGGGCACCGAGTTCTTCCCGGGCGGATCGGACGCCGCGAGCGATCCGTTCGACAACGAGCGCTTCTACACGGGCATGGAGAAGCAGCCCTTCATCATGGAGGTCTTCTTCGGCGTCGCGTACATGCGCAGCAAGTTCAACGAGAGCGATCCGTCGTGGCAGGGCACCGATCCGACGGGCGAGGTGGTGCCGCAGTACGGACAGGACGACGGAGAGAAGTTCGTCGACTCGACGTGCAACAAGGCGCCGCTGATCGCCGTGCAGATCGCCAATCCCTACGACACGCCGATCAACCTGCGCGACTTCCGCGTGCGGTTCTTCGGCAAGGACTACACGTTCGTCTCGCCGCTCGAATACGGTCCGAATGCGCAGTATCCCGACGGTCCGAGCCTTCCTCCCGCGACGCTCGGCCGCCCGAGCACGGCGATCGTGTACTTCGCGCCGACGATGCTCGATGACACGGTTCCTCCGAACGTCGAGCCGAAC
>JAJTGL010000004.1 GCA_021297795.1 Planctomycetaceae bacterium | reverse complement strand
GGCCCGAAGCCCGATCCGCTCGCGAACTGGCAGAAGGAGCACGGCGACGACTACCGCTACGAGCGCGATCCCGACCGCGGGCTCGTGTACGCCACCTTCCTCGAGGAGTCGTCGCACGCGCGCATGAAGGAGATCCTCGACGAACTCGGCGCGCATCTGCTCGAGTCGTACTTCGGAAAGCCGCCGGAGGATCCGGTGCTCGTCGCGATCGTGCGCCCCGAGGACGCGCGCAAGTACCTCGACCGCGAGGAGGTCAAGGGCATGTACCTCCACGACGCGCGCAGGCTCGTCGCGCGCGACATGGGCCAGTCGCTCCAGCACGAGTTCGTGCACCTCCTCCACTTCGCGCACATGGAGCGCACGGGCCAGCGTCATCCGATCTGGATCCAGGAGGGGCTCGCGAGCCTGTACGAGAACTACACCGTGCGCGCGGACGGCAAGTTCGAGTTCAACCCGAACATCCGCTTCAACATCGCGCGCCGGCAGGTCGTCTCGAAGACGGTTACGCCGTGGAAAGAACTCTTCGCGCTCGATCCGAAGGCCTTCATGGCCGACGCCCAGCGCGCCTATCCGCAGGTGCGCGCGATCTTCGAGTTCCTCGCGCGCGAGGGCAAGCTCGAGGAGTTCTACAAGGCGCTCTGCGCGACCTCCCGCGACGACCCCGACGGCACCGCCGCGCTCGAGCGCGTCTTCGGCATGCCCATCGCGCGGGTCGAGGAACGCTGGCAGAAGTGGATGATCGACCGGGGCGCCGTCGACGACACCGTCTCGCGGCGCGACGCCTCGCTCGGACTGACCGCCGACGACGCGGGCGACGGCGTGCGCATCCGCTCGCTCGTCATCCGCAGCGCGGCCAAGGCGGCGGGCCTGCGCGTCGGCGACGTGATCTTCGCGATCGACTCGGTGCGCGTCTCGAACCGCGAGGAACTGGTGCTCGCGGTGGCGCGCCTCGAGGTCGATCGACCGATCCGCGTCGACTACCGCCGCGACGGTCGGGAGCTCTCCGCGGAGGTCACCCCGCGTCCCCTGGGGGAGTGACACGCACCGGTTGGATTTTGCCCCGCCACGAGACGCGACGCTTTCCCTACACTCGGCACCCCGAAGGAGGGCAGCGTGGGTCTCGACGGCGGTCTCAACGGCGCACAACGAACGAACTCGGCGACCGGGTCGGATGCAGCACGCCGCTCGGGATCCGCACGGTTCTTCCTGCGCGGACTCGGAGTGATTCTTCCGAGCGTCCTCACGCTCTGGATCCTCGTCGCTGCATTCCGCTTCGTCGATGGCAACATCGCGGAGCCGATCAACGCGGGCATCCGACTGCTCGTCGCCGCAAGCAGCGAGGCGGCCGGATCGGACGCCTTCGTGCCGTCGGCCGCGGAGGTCGCGGAGGAGCAGACGCGCGCCTCGCGGCTTCGACTCGACTCGACCGAGGACGCGGCGCGCTGGCGGCTCGTCCGGGAGAACGTCGCCAACTGGTGGTCCGCGCGCTGGTACCTCGACCTCGCGGGACTGGTCCTGGCGATCGTGGCGGTGTACATCCTGGGGCGGCTCGTCGGCGGCTACCTCGGACGACGGCTGCTGGCCGCGTTCGAGTCGGGCCTCCTCACCGTGCCCGGCATCCGGCAGGTCTACCCGGCGCTCAAGCAGGTGGTCGAGTTCCTCTTCGGCAGCGAGAAGAAGAAGCTCAACTTCAACCGCGTGGTCATGATCGAGTATCCGCGACCCGGACTCTGGCAGATGGGGCTCGTGACCGGCGATGCGACGCCGGAGATCGTCGCGGCCTGCGGCGACTCGGTGACGGTCTTCGTGCCGAACTCCCCGGCTCCGTTCTCGGGCTGGACGGTCACCGTCCCCCGCGCGGATGTCCGGGAGATCCCCCTCACGGTCGATGAGGCGCTCCGCTACCTTGTCTCCGCCGGCGTGGTCGTGCCGACCGATGGGTCGGCCGGGCGCGGTCCGGCATCCAGCGGCGGAGGTTCGTCGCAGGAGTCGCGATAGGTCGCGGGCCTCGGCCCCGGACGCGAAGCTGGTCGCCCATCGGGTTGTCGATCGGGTCGCACGCCGGTTCATCGAAAGGAAGTTCCATGCAGATCAACGTCAAGGGCAAGCACCTCGAGATCACCGAAGCCATCGACACCTACGTGCGCAAGAAGTGCGAGCGGCTCGTTCGCTACTTCGATCAGGTCCAGTCGATCGACTGCGTGATCGAGAAGGAGCACAACGGCTTCCACGTCGAGTTCATCGTCGACGTCGCCCACCACGAGGACTTCATCGTGAACTACCGCGACGCCGACCTCTACGCGGCCATCGACCTCGCCGTCGACCGCGAGGCGCGCGTGATCAGCGAGCACAAGAAGCGCCTGCGCGACCACAAGCACGGCGGCTGACGCCGAGCCGTCGCGCGATGTCCGCGCCGGTGAACCAACACCGAGAGCCACGCCGTCCGCACACCGTCACCGTTCGGACGACCATCGAAGCGCAGAGGAACCCGAAGCAGATGAAACTCCGAGAAATCGTCGTCGAGAAGGCCATCGTCCCGAATCTGGCCGCCACCAAGCTCGAGGAGGCGATCCACGAGCTCCTCGACGCGCTCGTCGCCAGTGGCCGCGTCTCGAAGGACATGCGCGACACCTTCGCCAAGGCGATCCTCGCGCGCGAGAAGAAGGGCTCGACGGGCCTCAACCACGGTGTCGCGATCCCGCACACCAAGACGACCTCGGTGAAGTCCCCGCTCGTCGCCGTCGGCATCAGCCGCAACGGCGTCGACTTCAACGCGCTCGACAAGCAGCCGGTGCACTCGATCTTCCTCATGCTGTCGCCGGAGGAGAACCCGACCCTGCACGTCGACGCGATGAAGGCGATCTTCACGCAGCTCAACAAGGACCAGTTCCGCCGGTTCCTCCGGCAGGCGACCACCGTCGAGGCCGTGACGCGGCTCCTCGACGAGGCGGACGCAGGCACCGTCGGCCGCTGAGCAGGCCGGATCGCAACATCCCCACCCGCGGCCGTCCGCCCTGCCTTCCGATCTCCCACCCGAACCCACCACCCAACATGGTCTCGGCGCAGGTCACCATCTCGAACCGACTCGGGCTGCACGCACGGCCCGCGATGTCGTTCGTGGAGGAGGCCTCGCGTTTCAACGCGACGGTGAGCGTGCGCAAGTGCTCGGACGGCGAGACCGTCGACGGCAAGTCGATCCTGCAGATGCTGATGCTGGCCGGGACGTGCGGCTCCGTGCTCGAGATCGGCGCCGACGGACCCGACGAGCAGGATGCGCTGGCGGCGCTCATCGCGCTTGTCGAGTCGAAGTTCGGCGAGGAGGAGTGACCCCGCACGCAGGCGCTCGGATCAACCGATGCGCTCGGCGCCGGTCGCACGGCTCATGAGCTGGCGCAGCGCCTCGCGGGGATCGAGTCGATCGAAGACCATCGCCGCCACCGATTCGCAGATCGGCAGCTCGATGCCGCGCTCCTGGGCCACGCGCACGAGCGCGCGGGAGGTCGGGACGCCCTCGACGACCGAGGTCATGCGGCCGAGGATCGATTCGGGAGCCTCGCCCCGCGCGAGCGCCTCGCCGAACGAACGGTTGCGGCCTTCCGGCGCGAAGCAGGTGGTGGCGAGGTCGCCGACGCCCGAGATCCCGAAGAAGGTCTCCATGCGGCCGCCGAGCGCGACGCCGACGCGCGCGATCTCGGCGAGCCCGCGTGCGAGGAGCGCGCTCTTCGTGTTCATGCCGAGCCCCATGCCGTCGATGACGCCCGCCGCGATCGCGATGACGTTCTTGCAGGCGCCGGCGAGTTCGACGCCGACGAGGTCGTTCGACTGGTAGATCCGAGTCCACGGCGAGGAGAACGTCGCCTGGATGGTGGTCGAGAGCGCCGCATCGGTGCTGGCAGCCACCAGCACCGCGGGAAGGCGACGGGCGAGTTCGGCTGCGATCGTCGGGCCGCTCAGCGCGGCGACGGGCGAGCGACCGCCGAGCGCTTCATCGAGGATGTCGCAGGGAAGGCGGAACGTCTCGTTCTCGATCCCCTTCGCCACGCTGACGACCGGTGTCCCGCGCGCGATGGATCCACCGACCCGCGTGAACGTGGCGCGGATGAACTGGGTCGGGATCGCGCACACGACGAGATCCGCGGCGGCGAGCGCCGACGGGTCGGCCGCGACCGCGACCGACGGATCGAGCCGGAAGCCTGGCAGACGCACGCTGGTCCGGGTTGCCGCAAGCCGCTCGGCCTCGGGCGCGAACGGCGAGAGGATCGTGGTGCGCACGCCCCTGACGACGAGGAGGTCGGCGAGGACGAGGGCCATCTGACCGTCCCCGACGATCCCGACGTGTGGGCTGGGCGCTTGCGTCGTCACGGCCGCAGGATAACCCGATGGACCGAGCGCCGCGCGGCGGAACGATTCCCGCGCCGACCGCGAGCGACCCGAGCGGATCGGTCGACGATCCCGCAGGAAGCGCCGAGGTGTCCATTCGATGTCCTCTCGATGTCCTCGGTTCGGGGCGATCCTGCCGAGGACCGCGGGCGTAGCCTCTGCTACCCTCCCCGCTCGAGCTCCGAACATGTCGACCCTCACTTCGACCGCGATCGACAAGTCCACCCGCACTGGTTCCGAGGATGCCGGCGGCGCCGAGCGCCTCGAGCGACAGCTGTTCATCGCCCTCTTCGGCGGTGTGCTGCTGCTCGTGGCGTGGATCGCACCCTTCTTCGGCATCGAGGCCTCCGTTGCCAAGCTGCCGGCCCTCGTCGGCGCGCTCGTGCTCGCCGTACCGCTCGCCCGCGGCGCCTTCGAGGAACTGACCGAAGGCCGCGCATCGAGCGACAGCCTCGCGAGCCTCGCGGTCTTCGCCGCGATCGCAAACGACATGTACCTCGCGGCGGGCTTCCTCGCCTTCTTCCTCTGGTTCTCCGAGCTGGTGCTCTCGCGCACCGCCTGGGGCGCCCAGCGCGCGATCCGCGACCTCATCGAGCTCACCCCCGACATCGCACGCCTCGTCGACGCCTCCGGCGCCGAGCGCGAGGTGTCGCTCTCGGAGGTGAAGCGCGGCTCGATCATCCGCGTACGCCCCGGCGAGAACCTCCCCGCCGACGGCAACGTGCGCGCCGGCACCTCGAGCATCAACCAGGCGTCGCTCACGGGCGAGGCCGTGCCGATCGAGGTGCAGCCCGGAACGCCCGTCTACGCAGGCACCACCAACCTGACCGGCCAGATCGACATCGAGGTCACCGCCGTCAAGGGCGAGACCACCATCGGCAAGGTCGAGAAGCTGATCCGCGAGGCCGAGAGCGCGAAGGGCCGCAAGCAGGAGCTCATCGAGCGCATCGCCGCGTACTACGTCCCCGTCGTCCTCATGGTCGCGGGCATCGTGTGGTTCTTCATCTCGAAGTCGGGCTCGCCCGACGCGAAGGCCGACGCCGCGCAGCGTGCGATCGCCGTGCTCGTCGTGACCTGCCCGGGCGCCCTTCTCATCGCGTATCCGACCGCGATGGTCGCGGCGTTCGCGGCCGCCGCGCGCCTCGGCGTGATGATCAAGCAGACGCGCACGCTCGAGGCCGCCGCCGACGTCGACACCGTCGTGATGGACAAGACCGGCACGCTCACCACCGGCAAGTTCGCCGTGAGCCGCCTCGCACCCGCCGAGGGCGTCGACGGCGCCGCGCTGCTGCAGGCCGCCGCGGATGCCGAGCAGTCGTCGAACCACCCGCTCGCGAAGTCGATCCTCGAGACCGCCGAGCGCGCGCGCATCCAGCCGCAGGCGCTCGTCGCGTACCGCGAGGTGCATGGTCGCGGCGTGGCGGCGACGACCGCGAGCGGCGAGATCTACGCCGGCCGCGGCGCATGGATCGTGGAGCTCAGCCCCGCGCTCGCCGACGAGGTGCGCGCGGTGGAGGCGAAGATCGAGGGCATGTCGGGCGTGCACGTCATGCAGGGCGGGCGCTATCTCGGTGCCGTCGGCCTCGAGGACAAGCTGCGTCGCAACGCCGGCGAGGTCGTCTCGAAGCTGCGCGAACTCGGTGTGCGTCGCGTCGCGATCTTCACCGGCGACCGGCTCCCCGTCGCGACGCGCGTCGGACAGGCGGTGGGCGTCGACGCGATCGAGGCCGAGTGCCTTCCCGAGGAGAAGCACGAGGAACTCAAGTACCTCATCCGCAAGGGTCACCGCACGCTCGTCGTCGGCGACGGCATCAACGACGGCCCGATCCTCGCGACGGCCGACGTCGGCGTGGCGATGGGTCTCTCCGGCTCCGACATCGCGACCAACAGCGCGGGCGTCGCGCTCATGAACGACGATCTGCGCAACATCCCGTTCCTGCTCGAGATCGCGCGCAAGGCGAAGTCGGTGATCGCGCTCAACATCACCGTGTCGATCCTGCTCGCGATCGTCGGACTCGCGCTCGCCGCGACCGGCAGCCTCGACATCTGGATCGGCCCCTTCTACCAGGCCGCCGCGTACATCTTCGTCATCGCGAACTCGCTGCGGCTCGTCCGCTTCGGCGAGGAATTCGCCGCGACCGAGGAGATCCGCCGCCGCCAGGAGGCGGATGTGGCCGCCAAGCCGGTGCGCAAGCTCGCGTCGGCCTGAGCGAGCCACTCGCGAGGAGCAGCCGCGGTCGCGGCCGCGGCGGGACCTGTTGGACCGCGCGCAACGCAACCTCCAGCAACACCCGCCGCACGCCTCCGCGCGTGCGGCGTTTGCTACATTCCCGCGCATGTCGCAGCTCGCACAGATCCAATCGCTCCTCGGTAACGACGCCGACTCGCTCCTGAACCACAAGGCCAAGGTCTCGAAGGACATGATCCATGTCCCGTCGCCGGCCTTCGTCGACAACGTGTTCGGCCCGACGGACCGCAGCCCGCAGGTCCTGCGCAGCCTGCAGGCGATGTACGGACACGGTCGCCTCGCGAACACGGGCTACCTGTCGATCCTCCCGGTCGACCAGGGCATCGAGCACTCGGCCGGTGCGAGCTTCGCGAAGAACCCGATCTACTTCGACGGCGAGAACATCGTGAAGCTGGCGATGGAGGGCGGCTGCAACGCGGTCGCGACCACCTTCGGCGTGCTCGCGAGCGTGTCGCGCAAGTACGCGCACAGGATCCCGTTCCTGGTGAAGATCAACCACAACGAGCTGATGACCTATCCGAACAAGTTCGATCAGATCATGTTCGGCTCGGTGCGCGAGGCTTGGAATCTCGGCGCCTGTGCGGTGGGCGCCACGATCTACTTCGGCAGCGACAACTCGACGCGGCAGATCGTCGAGGTCGCGCGCGCCTTCGAGGAGGCCCACTCGCTCGGCATGGCGACCGTGCTCTGGTGCTACCTCCGCAACAACGCGTTCAAGACCGGCGGCAAGGACTACCACGTGGCCGCCGACCTGACGGGCCAGGCGAACCACCTCGGCGTGACGATCAAGGCGGACATCATCAAGCAGAAGCTGCCCGAACTGAACGGCGGCTTCTCGGCGCTGAACTCGGGGGACTCGAGCTACGGCAAGCTCGACAAGCGGATGTACTCGGATCTCTCGACCGATCACCCGATCGACCTCTGCCGCTACCAGGTGCTGAACTGCTACTGCGGGCGCGCGGGCCTCATCAACTCGGGCGGCGCCAGCGGCTCGAACGACCTTGCCGAGGCCGTGAAGACCGCGGTCATCAACAAGCGTGCGGGCGGCATGGGCCTGATCTCGGGCCGCAAGGCGTTCCAGAAGCCGATGGCGGAGGGCGTCTCGCTCCTTCACGCGATCCAGGACGTCTATCTCTGCCGCGAGGTCGGCGTCGCCTAACCTGACCGCGTGAAGATCCTTCTCGCCATGTCGGGCGGCGTCGACAGTTCGGTCGCCGCCGCCCTGCTGCAACGCGATGGCCACGAGGTCATCGGCTGCTTCATGCGGCTCGGGAGCCCGGGAGACGAACTCGAGACGCCGCGCGAAGAGCCGAAGGGCGACACAGGCGGAGTTTGTCGAACCTCCGTTCCGGGTAGCGCGCGCATCGGTCACCAAGGCTGCTGCTCGATCAACGACGCCGCCGACGCGCGGCTTGTCGCGGCCAAGCTCGGGATCCCGTTCTACGTCGTCAACTTCCGGAACGACTTCGGCCGGATCATCTCGTACTTCGAGGAGGAGTACCACGCCGGCCGCACGCCGAACCCGTGCGTGCGCTGCAACGACTGGCTGAAGTTCGGAAAACTGCGGCAGTACGCGGAGCAGCTCGGATGCGACGCGGTCGCGACCGGACACTACGCGCGCATCGCGTCGACGGCCGAGGGGCCGCGCATCGCGCGCGGACTCGACGTCGCGAAGGATCAGTCGTACGTGCTGTTCGGCGTCGGCCGCGAGGCGCTCGCCCGCATGCTGCTTCCGATCGGTGACATGGAGAAACCGGTGGTGCGCGCCCTTGCGCGCGACTTCGCGCTGCCAGTCTCGGACAAGCCCGACTCGCAGGAGATTTGCTTCGTTCCCAACGACTACGCCGAGTTCCTTGCACGCCGTGCGCCCGAGCGATTCGCCGAGGGTGCGATCGTCGACGAAACGGGGCGCGAACTCGGCCGGCACGGTGGACACCAGCACTTCACGGTCGGTCAGCGCAAGGGAATCCGTGTGCCCGCGTCGATCCCGCTGTACGTGCTTCGAAAGGATCCATCGCGCAACGAAGTAGTGGTTGGTCCACGCACGTCGCTCGAGGTCTCCGAGGTCGAGGCGACGGACGTGACGTGGTACGCGTCGGCCGCGGACGTGACATGCACGGCGCAGGTGCGTGCTCATGGGCAGCCGATCCCGGCTCGCGCGGTAATTTCGGGCGGGGTGCTGCGGGTGTCGTTTGCACGACCGGAACCGGGCGTCGCGCCGGGTCAGGCGGTGGTCTGCTACGACGCTGAGGAACGGATCCTCGGCGGAGGGTGGATCCGTTCCACGCGCGGCGAGAGGTGCCAGACAGTGCACGGCACGTGCCAACCGGTGCCGGGCACCGTCGGGCACGTGCCTGGCACCGACTGATCTGAGAAGGCGCACCCCGCGGATGCGTGGATTTCGAGGGTGGTTGTCGCGAGGCGAGCCCGGTGCCAGGTAGTGCACGGCACGTGCCGTGCGGTGCCAGGCACCGCGCGGCACGTGCCGCGCACCGTTGAGGGAGCGGGCGCGTGGCCAACTCGTTGCTCGCCACGCTGCGGTATCCTGCGACGCGTGATCTACGGCGGGATCGATGAATCCGGCTACGGCCCCCTGCTCGGCCCGCTCTGCGTCGGCGCGAGCGCCTTCCGTCTGCCCGACGGGACGCGTCCGCTCGGCACCGACGGGGCCCCCGATCTTGACGCCCTCGATCTCTGGCGCCACCTCGAGTTTGCCGTCTGCCGCAAGCCGAAGGACCCCCGCCGTCGCATCGCCGTCGCCGACAGCAAGAAGCTCAAGAGCGCGGGCAAGCAGCCGCTTGTCCATCTCGAGCGCGGCGTGCTCGCGTTCGCTCCGGGTGCCCCGCACGCAGACGATGCCGCGCTCTTCGCAGCACTCGGCGTCCAGACGCGCGCGTCGCGCTCGTCGCCGTGGCACGCGAGTCCGCGCCCGTTGCCGATCGTGCAGACCCCCGACGGCATCGCGATCGCGCGCAATCTGCTGGCGCGCTCCTGCGAGGATGCGCGCATCCACATCGAGCGCCTTGCCGTCAGCGCCCTCGACCCCGAGGACTTCAACGCCCTCTACGGGTCGCTCCGCAACAAGGCGCGCGTGAACATGTCGCTCGTCTTCGGTGCCCTTCGCGCACTCGACGACCTCCGCGACGGGACCCCCGCCTTCGTGGCGATCGACCGGCAGGGCGGTCGGGCGTCGTACCGCGAGGAGCTCGAATCGCACGTCGCCCGGGGCGAGGAGGTCCGGGTGCTTCACGAGGACCTCGAGCGCTCGACCTACGAGGTCGGGAATGGCCTGCTGGTCAGCTTCGAGGTCGCCGCGGAGGACCGCCACCTCCCCGTCGCCCTCGCCTCGATGGCGGCGAAGTACGTTCGGGAACTGTCGATGGCGCGCCTGAACGCGTACTTCTCGGCCTTTCTCCCCGAGGTCGCCCCCACGGCCGGATACGTCGAGGACGGCCGCCGCTACCTCGCCGAGGTGAAGCCGATCCTGGCCCAGGAGGGCATCCCGGAGGCCGGTTTCGTCAGGGTCGTGTGAAATGAACCCTCCGGTCGGCGGATTGGAAGGGCTTGCACCCGCGACTGTTGCATTGCGCGGGGCAGTTTCCTACACTCGTCGACTCGACCGAGTTTCCGGCGGTGGCATCCGCCACGCCGTGCGACTCCTCGAAACCGCGCCTCTCGCATCCCTCGTCCAGTGACCAACGACTCCGAACCAGCCCCCGCCGTCGACGAGCCCTGCGCGCGCCTGCGCACCGGGTCGTCGCCGCGCGACTGGTTGAGGTAGGCGATGCACCGCGCGACCCGCGCGTCTCCGCCCGTCACTCCCGTCGAGAACTCTTCAATCCGGTTCACCCGCCGCTCCGCGGCGATCCGTCCTTCCCCACCGCCGCGCCCGTCGGCCCGGCACTTCCTCAGGAAACCGTCATGGCTACCGATCTCACCAAGGTCCGCAACATCGGCATCTGCGCCCACATCGACGCAGGCAAGACCACCGTCTCCGAGCGCATCCTCTTCTACACCGGCCGCAACTACAAGATCGGCGAGGTGCACGAAGGCATGGCGACCATGGACTTCCTTCAGGAAGAACAAGAGCGCGGCATCACCATCCAGTCGGCCGCGACGACCTGCCCGTGGGAGAAGGACGACGTCAAGTACAAGATCAACCTGATCGATACCCCGGGCCACGTCGACTTCACCATCGAAGTCGAGCGCTCGCTGCGCGTCCTCGACGGCGCGTGCGCCGTGTTTGACGGCAAGGAAGGCGTCGAGGCGCAGTCGGAAACCGTGTGGCGTCAGGCAGACCGCTACGGCGTTCCTCGTCTCTGCTTCATCAACAAGATGGACAAGATGGGCGCCGACTGGGATTACTCCTTCGCGTCGATCCGCTCGCGCCTCGGCGCCAACGGCATCGCGATCCAGCTCCCGATCGGCAAGGGCAACGATTTCGCGGGCGTCATTGACCTCGTCGAGATGAAGGCCGTTCGCTTCTCGACCGAGGACCAGGGTGGCACGATCACCTATGAAGAGATCCCAGAAGATCTCAAGGAGAAGGCCGAGTACTACCGCGCCGAACTCATCGAGAAGGTCTCTGAAGTCGACGACGACCTGATGGAGATGTACCTCACCGACGCGTCGAAGATCACGAACGAGCAGATCAAGGCCGGTCTCCGCAAGGGCACGATCGCGATCAAGTGCTTCCCCGTGCTTTGCGGCGCGGCGCTCAAGAACATCGGCGTTCAGAAGATCCTCGACGCTGCGATCGACTACTTGCCGAATCCGACCGAGCGTCCCGACACCAAGGGCGTCAACCCGGACGACATCAACCAGGCGATGACCCGTCCGCACGACCCGACCGCTCCGTTCTCCGCGCTCGTGTTCAAGGTCGTGTCCGACACCCACGGCGACCTCACCTACATCCGCGTTTACTCGGGCAAGCTCGACAAGGGCACCCGCGTGCTCAACCCGGGCAACGGCAAGCGCGAGAACGTCAGCCGCATCTTCGAGATGCACGCGAACAACCGCAACGCGCTCGAGGAAGTGGACGCCGGCAACATCGTCGCCGTCGTCGGCCTCAAGAACTCGTACACCGGCGACACGATCTGCGATCCCGACAACCCGATCATCCTCGAGCGCATGACCTTCCCTGAGCCCGTCATCTCGATGGCGATCGAGCCGATCACCGCCGATGACAAGAAGAAGCTCGGCGATGCGCTCACCACCATCCGCCGCGAGGACCCGTCGTTCCGCTCGAACTACAACGAGGAGACCGGCGAGACCATCATCGCGGGCATGGGCGAGCTCCACCTCGAGATCATCAAGAACAAGCTCACCCGCGACATGAAGATCGGCGTCAACGTGGGCAAGCCGCGCGTCTCGTACCGCGAGACGATCACCGGCCAGGCCAACGATGTCCGCGGTCTCTTCAAGAAGCAGTCCGGTGGTCGCGGTCAGTTCGGCGACGCCGTCGTCACCGTCATGCCGATCACTCCGGAAGAGGCGGAAGCGGCGGAGCTCAAGATGAAGGACGGCATCGTGTTCGAGGACAAGATCTCGGGCGGCGTCGTTCCGCGCGAGTTCATCCCGTCCATCGAGTACGGCGTGCGTCAGGCAGCGGCCTCGGGCGTTCTCGGCGGCTACCCTGTCATCAACGTGCGCGTCCAGCTCGTGTTCGGTTCGTACCACGACGTCGACTCGAGCCAGGTCGCGTTCGAACAGGCCGGCATGCTCGCCTTCCGCGAGGCGGTCATGAAGGCGAAGCCGGCCCTCCTCGAGCCCATCATGAAGCTCGTGGTCACCACGCCGGACGAGTTCTTCGGCAACGTGTCGGGCGACATCGCGTCCCGCCGCGGCCAGATCACCGACCAGGAGATGCGCGGCAACGCCCGTCTCCTCACCTGCGAAGTGCCGCTGTCCGAGCTGTTCGGCTACACCACGGCGCTCCGCTCGATGACGCAGGGTCGCGCGACCAGCTCGATGGAGCCGCTCACCTACCGCGTCATGCCTGAGAAGCTCAAGGAAGCCGTTCTCAAGAAGTGATCGGATCTCCGGCAGTTCGTGCCGCACGTTTCCCGTGCGGCCGAAGTCGCCCGCAGCCGCTCCCACGCATCCAACGCGCCCCCGCCATCCGGCGGGGGCGCTTTCATTCGAAACGCATGATCCGCACGGGACCCGTGACGATGCAAGGGTCCTCGCGTTAGGATGGGTGCGGCATGGCCGGGCCGAACGACGAAGCCATCGACGTGCCGCTCGAGAGCGGCGCGATCCGCGCGGAGTACGACCGCGAGCTTGCCACATGGCTTCGCAGGCGACTCGGCTACCTCTGCATCGCGTATGTCGTCTTCCAGATCCTGTCGACGGGTACGCTGGTCGCCTACTCGATGGGGATCATCGGTCGCGCGGAGACCGAGCGCGCGCCGACGCCGATCGAGCGTCGCGCCGAGCAGGCCGAGCGACGCGCCGACGCCGGACTGGCCCCGCGACCGGGCGATGAGCGCGCCAAGGCGATCGCCGCCGAGATCCGCGAGCGCGAGGAGATCGCGCGTCAGCGCGAGCGCAGTCGCGAAGCGGTCGTGTCGACGCTCGACGTGCTGAGCACGGTGGTGAAGGACGCGGCCCGCGGAGTCGCCGGAAGCGGACGGGAGCGCCGACGGCCTGCTCCGGCGGCACCGATGCGCCCGGCCGACCGCTGGTATCTCGAGGAGTCGGGACGCGCAGGCGTCGCAACCCCCGCCGACAAGCCTTCCCTCGACGACGAGTCCGGTGACAGCGGTCAGTCCGGCGGGTCGGCCGCCGACGGTGCACCGAACGACGACTCCGCCGCGTCGTCCGGCGACGCCGCGGACACCGCCGGTGGCGGCGATGCGCTCGCACCCACCGCGGCGCTTCCGTGGTGGACCTTCCTTGCGCTCGGCGGACCATATCTCCTCGTCGTGGCGTGGTTCGGACTGCTGGTGCGCCCGAAGCTGCTGACGCGCGCCGAGCTCGTCGCCGCAGCGTCGCGGATGATCCTCATCCTCGGCCTCATCAACTTCATCTTCGAGGCGGCGCTCCTGATCGCGATCCCGACGATCCCCGCCAGCCCGCTCGTCTCGATCTTCTTCTGGCACTTCACCGCCTCGCTCTTCCTGCCATGGTCGTGGCGCGAGTCGCTCAAGCCGATCGCGCCCCTCCTCGCGTGCTGGCTGCTCCTCAGCCTCGGCCTCGCGGTCGCGCAGGAATCGTGGTCGGTGCTGGGCGTGAAGGTGCTTGCGCTCCCGTTCATCTTCGCGCCGGCCCTCGTCCTCTGCTACTTCCGGCTCCGCTGGCACGAGGACAGGTTCAAGACCGGCTTCGTCGGGCGACGGTTCCTTGAGATGCGCCGCGAGTACCAGCAGGCGCGCGCCGTGCACGAGTCGCTCTTTCCGAAGCCCTTCACGACCGAGTGGATGCGCTTCGACTTCGGCTACCGCCCCGCGGCCGAGATCGGCGGCGACTTCATCCACGCGTGGATCGGCCCGGACGGCCGCTTCTACCTCACGCTGATCGACGTCACCGGCCACGGCCTCGCGAGCGCGATGAGCGTCGCGCGCATCCACGGCGAGATCGAGCGACTGCGCGACGAACACCCGGACGAAGGCCCGGCGAAACTGCTCGCGCGCCTCAACCGCTACTTCCACCGCCTGCTCGCGCGGCACCGCCTGTACGCGACGGGCCTCCTCCTCACGATCGATCCGCGCACGGGCGAGATGCGCTATGCGAGCGCCGGCCACCCGCCGATCTTCCACCGATCGAAGGGACAGGTCACCGAACTCGCCTCGACGACCTTCATGCTCGGCGCCGTCGACAACGATGTCTTCGGCGAGGACGAGGTGACCATCCAGCTCGAGGAGCGCGACACGCTCATCCTCTTCACCGACGGCGCGTACGACGCGAAGAATCCGCGCGGGGAGCGGTTCGGCATGGAGCAGCTCCGCGACACGATCGCACGACCGATCGCGCCGCCGAAGTGGACGCAGTTCCTCATGCGCCTGCTCGAGACGTTCGAGGCCGGCGTCGCCGAGGACGATCTGCTGATCGCCGAGATCACGCTGCTCCAGCGCAGCGATGCGCCTGGCATGCGGGCCGAGACCATGCCGTCGAGCTGGCTCGCGACCACGCCGGGGTTCGACGAGTGAGGTCGGCGCCCACGCTCCCGCAGGCGCGGATCGCGGCACTGCTCGACCGTGCCACGAGGCTCGCATCCCGCGGCCACGGTGGCGCGGAGCCGAACCCGATGGTCGGATGCGTGCTCGCCGCAACCGATGGGAGCGTGATCGCCGAGGGATATCACCGCAAGTGCGGCGGACCGCACGCGGAGGTCGACGCGATCGCCGCCGCCGGCCCGCGCGCGCGGGGCGCGATCGCGGTCGTCACGCTCGAGCCGTGCAACCACCGAGGCCGCACCGGTCCGTGCAGCGAGGCGCTGGCGGACGCGGGCGTGGCCGAAGTCGTCTACGCCGTCGCCGATCCGAATCCGCTTGCGAAGGGTGGTGCCGCCCGGCTTGCCGAGCGTGGGATCCCGGCCTTCCACGTGCCGCATGCCGGCGCGTTGGAACTCGTGCTCCCCTTCCTCAAGCGTGTGCGCACGGGGCTTCCGTGGATCTCGGCGAAGTGGGCCCAGTCGATCGACGGTGCGATCGCGCTCGCGAACGGCGACAGCCGCTGGCTGAGCGGAGGACGCTCGCGCCGGATGGTGCATCGCGAGCGCGGCCGCGTGGATGCGATCCTCACCGGGATCGGCACGGTGCTCGAGGATGATCCGCGGCTCAATGCGCGCGACGTGCGCATCCATCGCACCGCACGGCGGGTCGTCTTCGATCCCGATGCCCGCACGCCCATCGATGCGCTCGTGATCGCGCAGGATCCGGCGCTGACCACCGTGCTCGTTCGACGCGAACACGACGGCGACGACGGATTCAGCCGTCGCGTCGACGCGCTTGCCGCGCGCGGGGCACGCGTGCTTCCTCTCGGTAACGGCGACCTCATCGAGCCGGCGTTGCGTGCGCTCGCCGCGGACGGCGTCGCCACGGTGCTCGTCGAGGCGGGCGGCGGACTTGTCGGACGACTGGCGCGCGAGCAGCTCCTCGACGAAGCGTGGGTGTTCGTGGCGCCGCTCCTCGTCGCCGACGATGTCGCGCGACGATCGGCACGCGGACTCGCGCCCGAAGTGCTCGCCGCGATCCCCCGTGCGAGACTCCTCTCGGTGCGCCGTCGCGGCGAGGACGCCCTCCTCCACTACCGTTGGACGGCTTCCGGTCGCGGGGCATGAATCACGCGGAGCGTCGTCGCAGCCGGTGATCGGCACGCCATGCGCGGCCAGCGGCGTTCACCGCGCGGCCTTCGCGGTGAATCCGAGATCCGCCGGCGACACGGGCAGATCGATCGAGCCGTGGACGCGAAGCACGCCGTCGCCGTTCTCGAGGATCGTCTGTCCGCCCTCGCGTCGGGCGACGCGCACCGTATCGAGCGCCTCGCCCGCGAATCCGCGCAGCACGATCTCCGCCACGCGGAGGTCCTGCGGGAACGCCGCGATCTCGACCGAACCTGCGCGCGTCTCGGCAAGCGCCGCCAGCAGTCGGTCGACGGCCTCGCCCGACGCCGTCCCGACGATCGGTGCGGCGCCTTCGCCGGCCGGGACGCGCGTCGCGCTCCAACCGTCGACTTCCCGGACAAGTTCGATCCGCTCGCGCGGAGCGGTCGCCGGATCGGCGCCGCCGGCAAGCATGATCTCGATGCGGGCGACATCCCGCGCCCGCACGCCCGTCGCGACCGCGTCGATCAACCGCTCGACGCGCGGCACGATCGCCGCGATCTCGGCGGCGGGCACCCGCACCACCGACGACGTTCCCTCGACCAGACCGAAGCGGTCCTGCGCGCCGATCGACACTGCATCGCCGATCCGGAGCGCGCGACGCGCAGGGTCAACACCCGTCGCGCGCCCGGTCGCGCCCGACGCAGCCGGTTCGATCTCGATCCGCGCGGCGGCGGGGTCGAGCCCGTACACCGACGGTTCGCGCGGTTCATCGACGATGAAGCCCGACGAGCGCGCGCGACGCAGCGCGTCGACCAGTTCCTCGGCCTGCTGACGGTCCGCACGCGTGGCGACGGGCGCCTCGAGGCGGAATCCCGACTTCGTGCGCACGAGCACCACGCGTCGACCTCCCGACTCGAACGCGATGCGTCCCACCTCGCCGAGATCCGGGAAGAGTTCGCGCCGCCGGAAGTCGCGCACGTCGCGCTCGAGCGCGAACTCGTGCAGCGCGCTGTCGACGACGTCGTAGCCACCGGTTCCGGTCGCGCCGTCGCCCGCGCGAAGCACGCGCGCGAACGCGCGGCCCGCGAGGCTGCGTCGACCGAGTTCGACGACGAACTCGCGCGGCGCACCGCCATCCGCCGGGCTCTCGCGTAGGACAAGGGTCGCAACCGGCGGGAGAAGCCCTGCGTCGGCAAGCGCCTTCCGCTCGGCATCGGTCGCGCTCGCATCGCCGGCCGCCGCCAGACCCTCGACGCGGCGCACCGACTCGGCCTTCAGGAGCCGTGTGATCAACTGGCGCACCGCCCAGCCGTCGGCCGCGTGCACGACGGGCTCGGTCTGCGTCCACGTCGTGCCCTCGCTGCCGGGCGTCCGATCGAAGACCGTGCGCCGACCCTCGCGGACCAGCTCGATGCGGTCCACGCGATCGGGGTCGAGCGCGCCTTCGGCGACGAGCGGCCGCCTCACCGGACCGGCGTCGGGCGATTCCTCCGAAAGCGAACGCGCCGCGAGGGCGAGAAGCGCGGCGAGCGCGAGCGCGACGATGGATCGGATCCACCTCATGCGCGACGCCTCCGGCGACCCACGTGGATCGCACCGAGGGCGATCGGACCGCCCACGAGGAAGAGCACGCCCGCGATAAGCCACGCGCGACGCGCGCCATCTCCGAGTCCCTCGATGCGCGGAACCTCGCGACCCGAGAGACCCGCGTCGAGGAGATCCCCGCGTCCGGCGAGCCAGGCGGTGAGCGCGAGGAGGAGTTCGCGGTTTCCAGCGTTTCCGAGCGCGGTGCGTCCTCCGCCGAGGTCGTCCGACAGATCGGCGAGGCTCGTGAGCAGCCACCCACCGCTCCCGACGATCGCCACGCGCTGCATGCCGCCGGGGATCGAGCGCTCGGCGGTCACCGCCACGGGAATCGCCTTGGTGAGGCGCTTCGACGCGGGTACCTCGCGCACGCCATCGCCGTCGCCGCGCCAGTCGTCCGAGATCCAGCGCGCGGGGTCGGGCTCGATCTCGGCGACGACGGTGCGCGAGACCCCCGCGGGAACCTCGGGCGAGAATTCGATCGGGAGCGGCTGATTGAGGAGGATCGGCCGCCCTGCCAGGCGCGGCGCGATCGGCGAATCCGGCACGCGACGCAGCAGTTGCCACGACTGCGACTGGGGCGTGCCATCGTCGCGGGCAACCAGTTCGAGCACGACCTTGCCGGCATCGGGCGAGAGCCCGAAGGGCTCGAGGAGCGTGTCCCACGGATCGGGTTGCCCGAGCACCGCGAGCATGCTGCGTCCGGCGGTCACGAGCACCGGGGCGCCCTCGGCGACGAGTTCGGCGGCCATCGTTGCGAGCAGTCGCTCCTCGCGCGAGAGCTCGAGTTGCGCACGCCGGAGCGCCGGCAGCACGACGAAGACCTGTGGACGCCCCTCGCGCTTCGCCGGCCGCGCGCCGCGCCCAGGCGTCCACTCGGTGACGCCGAAGCCCGCGCTTCGAAGCGCGTCGGCGACGGCTGTCAGGTCGCTGAAGTCCTGCTTGCGGCGAAGGAGCGAGTCGCGCTCGCCATGGAGGAAGACGACCTCGGGCATCGAGCCGGAAGCGATGCTGCGGATCGCGCCCGAGAGCACTTCCTCGCCGCGGAACGAGAAGCTGTAGCGGCCCGCGTCACCCTCGAGCGCACCGGACCGCGGGAAGATCCGCCACGCCGGAACGGTCGCCATGCGCCCGGCACCGACCACCACGGCGGCCTCGCCCTCGGTCAGTTCGCGACCGAGGAGGTCGAACTCGAGCGCCGGCAGCGCCTCCAGTTCCTGCCGCGCCGCGAGCATCTTCATCGCCATCTCCTCGAACGGCGCGACGCGCGCCTGCGCGACGCCGCGCACCGCGGCTGGTAGCGACGTCTGCGTGCGCCATCCGGCGAAGATCGACGCCGCCGACGAGAGCTGATCGCTCCACAGGCGGAAGCCCTGCGCAAGCGCGCTGCGCGCGCCTTCGATGTCGGGCAGCGGGCGAGTGGCGCTTGTCTTCGCCAGTTCGCTCACGCGGGAACGAAACTGGCCGCCATCCTCGGCGACCTGCGCGAACATGCCCGCCAGTTGCTCGAGCGTGCGACGCGCCGGACTCTCGGCGGGCAACTGCCCCGCCGCCGCGCGCAGACCCGCGGGCTGCGTCGCGCTCTCGGCACGGAACGCGTCGAAGACCTCGAGTCCACGGCGGATCGCTTCCTCGCTGCGCGCGAGGTCGCCGGCGCGCATGGCGACGATTCCGGCGAGTTCAGCCTCGAAGACGCCGCTCGACGCGGGATCGGTTGGGTCGATGCGCCGCGCGTCGATCGCAGGGTTTGCATCCTGGAAGCGCTCGAGCACCTCGTCGACCTGCCTCAGCACCGCGGGATCGGACTTCGCCGCGTCCACGAAGAGCAAGACCTTCCACGGACCCTCGAGACCCGCAAGCAGTTCCTCGGTCGAGGGCGCGAGGCTGTACGCGCGCGTCTTGGTCGCATCGAGTTCGGTGCGCAACGCCGGCTGTGCGAACAGCACGCCGGCCGCCGCGAGCGCCGTCCAGGCGCTGACGACGAAGACCGGCCCCTCGAGCGCACCGAGAGCGCGCGCGATGCGTGAACGCGCCGAGCGGATGCGCAGCCGCTCGAGCAGGACGACCGCCGTCACAAGCCCAGCCGCCGCAAGCGCGAGGAAGTAAGCGACCGCGCCCGTATCGAAGAGTCCGAGCGCGAAGCCCTCGAGCCTTCGCAAGGGATCGCACGCCGCCACGGTCGGCGCCCACTCGAGCGGCACCGCGCCGACCGCCAGCCGTGATCCGACGACGAGCGCGAACCAAAGGAAAAACGCTCCGAGGAACGCGACGGTCTGGCTTGCGGTCGCCGCGCTGACGGCGATGCCGATCGAACTGGCCGCAAGACCCGCGAGGAAGAGCCCGAGGAGTCCGCAGGCCGCTTCGCCGAGATCGGGCGCTGCGTAAACCTCGAGCGGAACGACGAGAACCGCGAGCGGCACGAGGCTCGCGAGGACCAGCACCGCGCATCCGATCGCCTTTCCGAGCACCATCTCGATCGGCGTCAGCGGACTGGCGAAGAGCGTCTCCCATGTCTTGAGGCGAAACTCCTCGCTGAAGGCGCGCATCGAGATCGCGGGCGCCGTCGCGAGCAGCGCCCAGCCCGCCGCGAGGAGCGCGCTGCGCAGCGTGGCTGGCCGCGCATCCTCGAAGACACCCGCGAAGAACGCCGCGCAGGCGACCGCGCCCGAGATCGCGAGCACGATCCACGCGGTCGGTCCCGCGAAGGAACTGGCGACCTCGCGGCGCGCGATCACGGCGATCCGGCGGAGGGAGCCCGTCATCGCGCGCCTCCGTTGCCGGCGACGAGGGAGACGAAGATCTCCTCGAGCCGCGCGTCGGCCGATTCGAGCGCGCGGACGGCGACCCCCGCCCCGCGCAGGACGCGCGCAAGATCGCTGCGCGACGAGCCTTCCCGCAGTTCGCCGATCGAGGCGTACCAGCCGTCGCCGGCGGATCCATCGGCAGTGCCGATCGGACGCTCCTCGGTGATCTGCGCGACCTCGGCGATCGCCGCAAGCTGCGCCAAGGATCGGTCGCTCTCGAGCCGGAACGCACGACCTCCGCCGGCACGGGCGCGGAAACTCTCGATCGACTCGTGCGCGACGAGTTGCCCGCGGGCGAACAGCACGAGCTCGGTGCACACGTCCTCGACCTCGGAGAGGAGATGCGACGAAAGGAGGACAAGGCGACTCTTCCCGAGTTCACGCACAAGCGCCCGGAAGGCGAGCGTCTGCCCGGGGTCGAGTCCGACCGACGGCTCGTCGAGGATCAGGACGCGCGGTTCGCCGAGGAGCGTCTGCGCCAGCCCCGCGCGCTGCTGCATGCCCTTCGACAGCGTGCCCGCGCATCGATCGGCGAAGCGGGCGACATCGGTCCGCTCCATCGCGTCGTCGATCGCCGCACGCGCGCCGCGACCGGAAAGCCCTCGGAGCGACGCGCGGAAACGCATGTGCTCGCGCACGGTGAGTTCGGGATAGAGCGGCGCCGATTCGGGCAGGTACCCGACCGAAGCGCGGAGCCGCGCGCCGTCGGAGGAGGCATCATGCCCCGCGACCTCGAGCGAACCCGCATCGGGCAGCAGGACACCCGCGATCATGCGGATCGTCGTCGTTTTTCCAGCGCCGTTCGGGCCGAGCAGGCCACACACACCATGTCCGGGCAGCTCGAACGACACCGATCGGACGGCCTCGACCGATCCAAATCGCTTGGTCAGACCTCGTGCACGTACCGCGATCGACAGACCGCGCTCACGAGACGCGTCCGGCACGGTTGCCGTGCGCGCGGCGATGGCGCCAAGGGGAGTTCCACGGGACGCGTCGGACACGGCCGGGAGTGTACCGAGCGGATCGCGCGGACTGGTGATCATCGACGGGTTCGGCCCTTCCCGCCATGCCCGTTGCTGTTGTCTGGCGCGGACCCAAAGACGGGATGAAACCGGGCTTGAACTCCGACACGAGCGCTGGAAGGATCTACACTCTCGACGAACCCCGATCGGGGTCAGCGCGCGGCAGGACGCCGTGCGGGATGCGAGCGCGATGATGTCGAGCGAAGCGCACAGCGACAGCGGACCATCAGGCCCGAATGGAGGGTCGAGCGGTCGTCCCTCGGGCGGCTCTTCGGGCGGTTCTTCGGGCGGTTCACCCCCCGATGCCACCCCCTCCGGGTCTCGTGGTTTCTTTTCCTACGAACTGCGCGGCACCGCGCCACTGTCGGAGACGCAGCGCCAGGCGCTGGTCGACTACGCGATCACCGAGCGCGCGAGCAGTGGTTCGGCCGATCGCGCGACACGGGCGCTCGAACTCCTCGGCGAGGGCGTCGGCATCGTCGAGCCGACGGGCGAACTCGTGTGGATGAACCACGGACTCTCGCGGCAACCGCCCGAGACGATGCGGCGCTTCGCCGATGCTTGCGTGCACGCGATCCAGAACTGGCGGCGCACGCATGCTGCGACGAACCACGCCGCGTCGAGCGTGCGCGCGACCTTCCGCGCGCAGGGCAAGTGGTGCGACGTCGTGATGACGCCGATGCTCGGCTCGGGTGGTGCCTCGATCGAGGGAGCGGTCGCGCTGCTCGTCGATGCGACGGCCGCGCGGCGCGTCCAGGACAGGCTCGACGCGATCGATCAGGCCGGCGCGGCGCTTCTCGAGCTCGATCTCGACGAGATCCGATCCCAGAACCCGCCGGAACGCCTGCGCACGCTCGAATCGCGCGTCCTCGGCGCCACGCGCAGCGTGCTCGGCTTCGACAACTTCGAGTACCGCCTCACCAACCGCCAGTCGGGGCAGCTCGAGCTTGTCTTCAGCTCGGGGCTCGCGCCGCTCGGGATCGGCCAGCGGATCTATGCGCGCGCCGAATCGAACGGCCTGAGCGGCGTGGTCGCGATCACGGGCAAGAGCATCGTGTGCGCCGATGTCTCGCAGGAGCCCCGCTACGTGCAGGGCCTTCCGGGCGCCGCCAGCACGCTGACCGTGCCGCTGCGCCTCTACGACCGCGTGGTGGGTGTCCTCAACGTCGAGAGCACCGAGCGCGCCCACTTCGACGACGAGGACCGGATCGGCGCGGAGCTGCTGGGGCGCTACGTGGCGCTCTCGCTGCACATGCTCGACCTGCTCGTCACCGAGCGCTGCGACACGTTGCGCGCGATGTCGGAGACGCTCGCGCGCGAGGCGGCCAAGCCGCTCGAGGAACTGGCGGCGACGCTGCGCGCGCTGCGCGAGCGCACGACCGACGACGCGACGCGTGCGCTTGCGGCCGAGGTGGCCGAGCAGGCGGCGCGCGTCGACGAGGTTCTCCGCAACGTCGGCACCGCCCAGCGCGGCATCCTCGGCGCCGAGGAGTTCATGCGCGAGGGCCGCATCGACCCCGCGTTCGGCGGGAAGACGATCCTCGTCGCCGACGACGACGCCACCACGCGCACGACCGTGCGCGAGGTCTTCGAGCAGCAGGGTGCGATCGTGATCGAATGCGCCGACGGCGCGCAGGCGATCCGCGTGGTGCGCGATCGCGCCGCCGCGCGGGGACCGCTCGACCTCGTGATCTCCGACATCCGCATGCCCGACGCGAACGGCTACGAGGTGTTCCGCGCCACCAAGGACGCGCGCCCCGAGGTTCCGGTGATCCTCATGACGGCGTTCGGCTACGACCCGAGCCACTCGATCGTGCGCTCGAGCCAGGAAGGCCTCCACTGCCACCTGTTCAAGCCGATCGAGATCTCGCAGCTCCTCGAGGAGTCGCGCAAGGCGCTCTCGTCCACGAAGTGACGCAGCGAGACGTGCGCGCCCGCACGTCTCCGGACACACGTCTCCGCGCCGTTCCGCCGGCTACGCCCGGTGTGCGACCAGCACGCGCTCGTGGCCGTCGGCATCGCGCAGCACCTCGATCGCGCTCCACGCGCTCCGGCCCTCGAGCTTGCGCACCGCATCGCCGTGCTTCCAGCCGATCTCGACGAGGAGAAGCCCACCCGAACGCAGCCGACGCTCGGCGCCGGCCACCACGGTGCGCACGAAGGCGAGGCCATCGGCGCCGCCGCGCAGCGCGCTCGCCGGCTCGAACTCGCGCACGTTCCGGTCGAGTTCCTCGTATTCGGCGTCGGTCACGTACGGCGGATTCGACACGATCAGATCGAACCTCTCGTCATCGGGGATCGGTGCGAACATGTCGCCGGGCCGGAAGTCGATCTCGGCGCCGAGGCGCGCGGCGTTGCGCGCGGCAAGCTCGATCGCCTCGGCGACGATGTCGGTCGCGACCATCCGGAACGCGGGTTTGCCCACGCCGACTTCCACAGGCGTCTCCGCACCTGCGTCGGCGGCGCTTTCAGCCGTGACGTCGACCGCGCCATCGTGCGAGATGTCCCGCGAGATGTCGCGTGCAACGCGCAGCGGACCGGACGGCGTGACCGCCGCTGCCGACGCGCCGCGCGACGCCGCATCGCCCGCGCGCAGTGGCCGGCATCCCGCGCCATCCGGACGGAGGATCGCGCGCATCCCGAGCGCGAGGGAGATCGCGATGCACCCGGTGCCGGTACCGATGTCGAGGGCCTCGATCGAGGTCGCCGACGCGTCGCGTTCGGCTCGCTCGCGCACCCAGGCGAGCGCGCGCTCGACGAGCACCTCGGTGCACGGACGCGGAATCAACGTGCACGGCGCCACCTCGAAGTCGCGCCCGAGGAACGGCCAGCGTCCGACGAGGTACTGCACCGGTTCATGCCGGCCCGCGCGCTGCACCAGTTCGCGAAGCCGCGCGAGTTGCTCCGGCGCGAGTTCGCGCTCGGGCTCCATGTACAGGCGCAGGCGCTCGACACCGAGCACGGAGGTCAGCAGAATTTCCGCGACCGCGCGCGGGCTGTCGACCTCGCGCTCGGTGAGGAACGGCACCATCCATGCGAGCAGCGCGCGCACGGTCCACGCGCGCGCGTCCTGCTGGGAGTTCTGTGCGAGATTGCGGGGGGCGTTCTGCGGCCCGCTCGCGGCATCCGTACCGACCATCGGCGCTCCTTCCGTCCGAGCCTCCCCCGCAAGCGGCCCCTCGCGGCGGCGGATCCGGAAGACGGGAGACCGGTGGCCCCGATGGTAGAGATTTCCACGACGGGCAATTTTCGCGCGAACGCAATCCGCACACCGCGTGAACCCCCTCCGAGGCTCCGGAGGGGCATGATCGCCTGTGCGTCCGTCGCGACCGTCGCCCCGGCGAGGCGGCCGCCGGGCACGCCTGAAAGCCCGAGCGGGGACGGCCGCTTGTCGCCCCACCCGCACCGGGCCGCTACCATGGCCGCCCCATCGAACCGATCGCTGCACGGCCCGTCGGACGATGCGGTGAGAGATTCATCCGGCCACCCTGCCCTCGTCCGAAGTCCCTCCGTTTGATCCCTCCCCGATGACCACCAGCACCGCCCAGCATCAGGAAGTCCTCTCCGCCGTCGCCGGCTCGGTCGGCCCTCGCGGTGCGTTCGCGCGCATCGAGTCGCTCGCCGACCGGATCCGCTGCCATGCGAAGGACTGCCCCGAGCCGGCGTGGTACGAGCTCGCCTCGACCCCGGCTGGCCTGATGGTGCGATTCGCCACCCCCGACCGCTGGCTGAGCGAGTCGATCGAGTCCGACCTGATGCACTTCGGCGACCCGATCGAGGAACTCGTCGAGGAGGAGCTCGCCGAACTCGGCTGGCGCGGCAAGGTGCCCACCGTGAAGCACTTCCGCGACGACGCCAAGCTGTACACGTTCGAGAACCTGCTGCCTGGCGCCGAGGGCCTGCCGATGGCGGAACTCGCCGAGAAGTTCCTGCTCGCCTACGAGGCGGCGTTCCGCTCGCTCGGCGACGTCGGAGGCGGCGACGAGGAATGAGCACCTGGGAGTGAGCCTTCTGCAGTGAGGCGCGACCGCCGCAACGGAGCACGTGCGGCAGGGACGCGGGAAGGCGGGAGCACGACGGGCGGTTGGACGACCGGCCATGAGGCCGGTCGCAGGGTCGAGGGCGGCAAAGGGCGCTTCGGCGCAGAAGGTGTTCGGAACTGGGATGGCACTGCGCGTACTCATGCTCGGCTGGGAGTTCCCTCCCTTCATCACGGGTGGCCTCGGGACCGCCTGCTACGGCCTCACCAAGGCCCTCGACCGCCAGGGCGTCGAGGTGACGTTCGTGCTGCCGAAGTCGGTGCCCGCGGAGAGCGCGTCGCACGTGCGGCTCGTGAGCCCGGGCTCGATCATCGAACGCGTGAAGGGAAACGGCGTGGCCGAGGCCGCGCCGAAACCAGCGCAGCCCGCGCAAGCGGTCGCGTCGCGCGTGGGCAACCCCCCGACGGCACCCAAGGCTCCGACCTCCGCGCCGACGCCGGGCGTCCAGATGACCTCGGTCGAGCGCGAGTCGTGGAGCAAGATCGTCCACGAGTTCACGTCGACCCGTTTCCTCGAGATTCCCGGCGACTACGGCTCGGTGTACGAGTCGCGCGGCACCGCCACGCCCACCCGCATCGCCGAGAGCGTGCGCATGATGCGCGAGGCCGGTTGGAGCATCGAACGGATCCGCACGCTCGCGAAGGCGGGCGCGTTCCCAGAGCTCACGAGCGATCCGGTCGAGCATGCGCTCGCGACGGCGCTGCCCGAGACCGCGGATCGACCCAAGGAGGCGGTCGGCGCGCGCGGCGCCGATGCGGCCGACTACTCGGGCGATCTCCTCGGCATGGCCGACCGCTACGCGCGCTTCGTCGTCGATGCGACGCGCGGCCTCGACTTCGATGTGATCCACGCGCACGACTGGCTCACGTACCCCGCGGGACTCGCGGTGCAGAAGCTCAGCGGAAAGCCGCTCCTCGTGCACGTCCACTCGACCGAGTTCGATCGCTCGGGCGAGCATCCGCACCAGCAGATCTACAACATCGAGCGCCGCGGCATGCACGGCGCGACGCGCGCGATCGCGGTGAGCATGCTCACGAAGAACGTGTGCATCAACCGCTACGGCGTCAGCGGCTCGAAGATCGACGTCGTCTACAACGGCGTCGACCTCGATCCCGCCTCCGCGGGCGTCCAGCCGATCCACTCGAAGGACAAGATCGTCCTCTACTTCGGCCGCATCACCATGCAGAAGGGCCCGGAGTACTTCATCCAGGCCGCGAAGAAGGTCCTCGAGTACATGGACAACGTGAAGTTCGTCGTCGCGGGCTCGGGCGACCAGGCGCAGCGCATGATCGAGATGGCCGCGCAGATGGGGATCGGCAACAAGGTGCTCTTCACCGGGTTCCTCCGCGGACGCGACATCTCGCGCGTGTTCGCGATGGCCGATCTCTACGTGATGCCGAGCGTGAGCGAGCCATTCGGCATCGCGCCGCTCGAGGCGATGAGCCACAACGTGCCGGTCCTCATCTCGAAGTCGTCGGGCGTGAGCGAGGTGCTGATGCACGCGCTCAAGGTCGACTTCTGGGACATCGAGGACATGGCCGACAAGATCATCGCCGTGCTGAGGCATCCGCCGCTCTCGCGCCAGCTCGTCGAGCACGGCGCCTTCGAGATCCGCGGCATCAACTGGGATGGCGCCGCCACCCGCACGATCCGCTGCTACGACCGCGCGGTCGCGGCGGCGGGGTTGGGACGTCCGGCGTTCTGACCGGCGCGCCGCGCGGCTCCCGCGCAGACGAAGTCCCGAACAGGCCCCCGCTTTCACGCGGTTTCCTGCGGCCGCCCGGAGGGTGGGCCGATCTATACTGCGCGCTTCCCCATGGCGCTGTTTTTCAAGTCGAAGAAGCCTGCTCCCGCTCCCGCACCAGCCGCTCCCACGGCACCCGGCGGACGCGCCATCGCGCCCGCGGATCCGGCGCTCGAGGCGCGGACAGTCGCGATCGGCACCGACTTCCTCACGCGCGCGCGCAACGCGAAGACGAACATGCTCGCCGTCTGGTCCGAGGGACTGATGGACTGGGCGATGCAGGACGAGGCGTTCAAGGTCCAGATCTTCCGCTTCGTCGACTGCTTCCCGACGCTGCGTGACAACGACGCGGTCTACGACCACCTCACCGACTACCTCGCGCAGCCCGGCGTCACGCCGCCGCCCTTCGTGGCGACCGCGCTCAAGGCGGGCGTCCTGATGAAGGGCGTGGTCACGAAGACCATGTCGACGCAGATCACGTCGATGGCGTCGAAGTTCATCTGCGGCACCGACGCGGCGAGCTCGCTCCCGAACCTGCGCAAGATCTGGGACTCGGGGCTCTGCTTCTCGGTGGATCTCCTCGGCGAGGCGTGCGTGAGCGACGAGGAGGCCGAGGCCTACCGCCGCAAGTACCTCGACCTCATCGAGAACCTGCCCGCGACCGTGGCCGCGTGGGGCGCGAATCCCCGCCTCGAGAACGACCACCTCGGCGCGATCCCGCGCACGAACGTGTCGATCAAGATCAGCTCGCTCTCGGCGCGCGTCGATCCGATCGATACCGAGGGCTCGATCCGCGGCCTGCTCGACGCGCTCGGGCCGATCCTCGAGACCGCGAAGCGGAAGGGTGTCTTCGTCAACTTCGACATGGAGCAGTTCGCGCTGAAGGATCTCACGCTCGAGCTCTTCATGCGCGCCTGCGAGAAGCACGATTTCCACGCCGGCCTCGCGATGCAGGCGTATCTCCGCTCGGGCGACGACGACGCGCGCCGCATCATCGATTGGTCGAAGCGCACGGGCCGCCAGGTGACGGTGCGCCTCGTGAAGGGCGCCTACTGGGACTACGAGACCATCAACGCCGAGCAGCAGGGTTGGCCCGTGCCGGTGTGGAGCCGCAAGATCGACACCGACGCGAGCTTCGAGCGGATGGCCGCGGCATTCGTCGCATCGACCCCCGCGACGAAGGGCGAGGGCGGCGTGAAGCTCGCGCTCGGCAGCCACAACGCGCGTTCGATCGCCGCCACGCTGTCTGCCCTCGAGAAGCGCGGCCTCCCGAAGTCGGCGCTCGAACTCCAGATGCTCTACGGGATGGGCGACCAGCTGAAGAGCGCGGCGGTCGAACTCGACCTCCGCCTGCGCGAGTACTGCCCCGTCGGCGAGTTGATCCCCGGCATGGCGTACCTCGTACGGCGCCTCCTCGAGAACAGCTCGAACGAGTCGTGGCTGAAGGCGGGATTCAAGGACAACGCGTCGGCCGAGAAGCTCCTCGCGAGCCCACACCGCGCGTTCGAATCGGACCCGGGCATCGAGCGGATCGCACAGGGCCCCGAGCGCCACGCGCTGAGCGCCGCGCCGAAGGGCGTCTCGAATGGCCGCGCGTTCTTCACCGAGCCGATGCGCAACTTCGCCGAGGCGCCGGCGCGCACGAACTTCGCGGCCGCGATCGCGAAATCGCAGGTCGCCGCCGTCGCGAACTCCGGAACCGCCGACGACGCGAAGCGCGCCGTCGCCGCCGCGCACGCGGCGTTCCCCGCGTGGAGCGACAGCCCCTACGCGACGCGCGCGGCAGTCCTCGTCGCCGCTGCCGCCGAGATGCGCGCGCGCCGCGACGAGCTCTCCGCGGTGATCGTCAAGGAGTCGGGCAAGGTCTGGCGCGAGGCCGACGCCGACGTCTGCGAGGCGATCGACTTCTGCGAGTACTACGCGCGCGAGGCCGCACGGCTCTTCGAACCAGAGCGGCTCGGGCGCTTCGTCGGCGAACTCGACGAGCAGTGGTACCAGCCGCGCGGCGTCGCCGCCGTGATCGCGCCGTGGAACTTCCCGCTCGCGATCTGCTGCGGCATGACGGTCGCGGCGCTGGTCACCGGCAACACCGTCGTGGTCAAGCCCGCCGAGCAGACTCCGTCGATCGCGCGCACGATGTGCGAGATCCTCTGGCGCGCGGGCGCACCGCGCGAGGTCCTGCACTACGTGGCCGGCCCCGGCGAGACGGTCGGCGCAACGCTCGTCCGCGATCCGCGCGTCGCGCTCATCGCGTTCACGGGCTCGAAGGCCGTTGGCCTCGACATCGTGCAGGCGGCGGGAGTCGTCGCGCCGGGCCAGGAGTTCGTCAAGAAGGTCGTCTGCGAGATGGGCGGCAAGAACGCCGTCATCATCGATACGTCGGCCGACCTCGACGAAGCCGTGCTCGGCGTCCGCCAGAGCGCGTTCGGCTTCTGTGGACAGAAGTGCTCCGCCGCGAGCCGCGCGATCGTGGTCGGCAGCGCGTATGAGCCGTTCCTGCATCGCCTCGTGGGTGCGACGAAGGCGCTCGTCGTCGGCGATCCGACGAATCCCGGCACCGACATCGGGCCGGTGATCGACGAGGAGGCGGCTCGGAAGATCCGCTCGTACATCGAGATCGGCAAGGGCGAGGGCAAGCACGAACTCACGCTCGAGGTGCCTGCGGGTCTCGAGGCGAAGGTCGGCAAGCCGTACGTCGGACCGACGATCTTCAGCGGCATCAGGCCCGATGCGCGCATCGCGCGCGAGGAGATCTTCGGACCGGTGCTCGCGGTGATCCATGCGAAGGATTTCGACGAGGCGCTCGCGATCGCGAATGCACCCGAGTACAAGCTGACCGGCGGCGTCTACAGCCGCAAGCCCGCGCACCTCGCGCGCGCGCGGCGCGAGTTCCGCGTCGGCAACCTCTACCTCAACCGCGGCATCACCGGCGCGCTGGTCGGTCGTCAGCCGTTCGGTGGATTCGGCATGTCGGGCATCGGTTCGAAGGCCGGTGGCCGCGACTACCTGCTCCAGTTCGTCGAGCCGCGCGCGGTGTGCGAGAACACGATGCGACGCGGCTTCGCACCTGGCCTCGAATAAACGATCGAGCAAGCGACCGAGCGAGGCGATCGCTCGCGGCGGCCGCCGCGTGCAGCGGTGGCGCAACCACCTGCCGCGTGATTTTCACACGGATGTTTCCGCGCGGATTTTCTGCCGGAAATCGCAGAGTGCCTGCGAGCGTGGTTTAGAACCGCGCGCATGCAGCGGATTCTCAGCTTTGCCCTCCGGGGGATCGACGCCCTTCCTGTCGAGATCGAGTGCGACGAGACGCAGTCGGACGGTGGTGCCACCGCCAGTGGTCCCGACGAGCGCTCGTCCTCGCCCGGCATGCCGATCATCGGCCTGCCCGACGCGTCGGTGCGCGAGTCGACGCACCGCGTGCGGGCCGCGCTCCGCAACTGCGAGCTCCCGACGCCGCGCGGACGATGCACCATCAACCTCGCGCCGGCCGATCTGCGCAAGGAGGGTCCGGTGTACGACCTGCCGATCGCGATCGCCCTCCTCCGCATGCAGGGTGTGATCGACGAGAGCGCCGATCCCCTGCTCGCGAAGTTCGGGATCGCGGGCGAGCTTGCGCTCGACGGCGCGGTGCGTCCGATCCGAGGCGCGACGAGCTTCGCGGCCTTCGCCCGGGCGCAGGGGCTTCGAGGCGTCATCGTCCCGCTCGAGAACGCGCCCGAAGCCGCCGCAGTCGAGGGTCTCGAGGTCTACGGCGTCGGCGAGCTGCGCGAGGCGCTCGGGTTCGTCAACGGACTCTACGACCTTACCCCCGAGAAGCCGCCGGGCGCGTGCCCCCCGCCCTTCGGTGCGGCGATCGACTTCGCGGATGTGCGCGGCCAGGAGGCCGCGAAACGTGCGCTCGCGCTCGCGGCTGCGGGCGGACACAACGTCCTCCTCATCGGCCCAGCCGGAAGCGGCAAGACGATGATGGCGCGCGCGCTGCCGGCGATCCTTCCGCCGCTCTCGCCGGACGAGTCGCTCGACGTCACGCGCATCTACTCCTCGGTCGGCGCGGTACCGCGCGGAGCGGGCCTGATCCGCGAGCGACCCTTCCGCGCACCGCATCACACCGCCAGTTCCGCCGCGATCGTCGGGGGCGGCACGATCCCGCGGCCCGGTGAGGTCAGCCTCGCCCACCACGGCGTCCTCTTCCTCGACGAACTGCCCGAGTATCCGCGCGTCGCGCTCGAATCGCTGCGCGAGCCGCTCGAGGACGGCTTCGTCACGATCGCGCGCGCGCAGGGCACGATGCGGTTTCCCGCGCGCACCATGCTCGTGGCCGCGATGAACCCGTCGCACGCCGGCGGCTTCGCCTCGAGCCTTTCGGAGCGGCGCGCGCAGGACAAGTACATCGGTCGGCTCTCCGGGCCTCTCCTCGACCGCATCGACCTGCATGTCGAGATCCGCGCCGTGCCGTTCGCAAGCCTCCAGTCTGCGCGGTCCGGCGCCTCGAGCGCGGATCTGCGCGCGAAGGTGCTCGAGGCACGCGGACGCATGGAGCTCCGGCAGGGACGCGATCGTCCAAACGCGCGGCTCGGCGGACGCGAACTCGATCGGCACTGCGTGCTCGAGGGTGGATCGCAGCGACTTCTCGAGGGCGCGATGCAGGATCTCGGGCTGTCCGCGCGCGCGTACGACCGGATCCGGCGCGTCGCGCGCACGATTGCCGATCTCGATGCGCGCGAAAGGGTCGCCGAGGAGCACGTGGCGGAGGCGATCCACTACCGCGTGCTCGACCGCATGCGAGGCATGCAGGGGGTCGCGTGAACGGGCTGCGGATCCTCATCATCGCAGGACACGTGGTTGCAGGACACGTGGTTGCAGGACACGTGGTTGCAGGACACGTGGTTGCAGGACGGGTGCTTGCGGGGTGGGTCCGGGCGTCAGACGCCGCCACGGTCCTTGCGACGCACGCGCTTGAAGCCATTCGGCTTGCCGTCGTCGTACTCCCACACCGTCACCTCGATGGTCCGCTTGCCCCACTCGAGCGCCTCGCGATGGGTCGCGAAGAGCACGTCGAGCCGCTGACCCTTGATGGCTCCGCCGGTATCCAGCACGGGGACCACCGCACCGCCGTCGTAGCCGGGCACGCTCACAAGCGAACCAAGCGGAAGCACCTTGGGGTCGGCCGCCACCAGGCAGCCGCCGTTCACCTGCACCGAGTACCCGCTTGCCGTGATGCCATCCGCGCTCGCACCGCAGCTTCGTTCGTCCGGGCTGTAGGCGGTCACCACCATCGACATCGTGCGCACCGCACGCAGCGGACGTCCGTCGAAGGTCCGCGGCGCGCCGACTGTGACGGCCGGGGCGGTGAGCGACAGGTTCGAAGCCGAACCGGAGTCCAAAGCGAGGTCGCTCGCAGGTTGATGGACCAGCAGCCGATTCAGGATGCCGTGCAGCGACCACGTTGCGGCCACGTCGTCAGCGGCAACACCGGGGTTTCCCTCGGGACTCTCGACCACCGCCGCGGCAGGACGTGCCTCCAGGGCCGCACGCTCCACGCGAGAGGAACTCTCCGCGGTTCGTCCCGTCGCAACCCCGAGGCCGACCAGAACCGCCGCGACCAGCGAGGCGACCGCCAGCGCACGGGGTGTGACGATGCCGTCGATCGCGGCCGAACGGTCCCGAGCTCCCGACGAACCAAGCCCCACAACGTCGCGCGTGGATCCGCGCGCCGCCGATCGTGGTTGGGTCTGATGGGGTGCCGCCGTCATCGCTCGCTCCACACTTGGTCCGCCCGCCGGTCTCCGTCCGCTTCCGCTGCATCCCTGCCTGAGGCGGGGATCGATACGCAGGTTCAAGCGCAGGGTTTGCTCCCGGCGTCGCGCCATCGCGAAACCGAGTCCTTCCGGTCCGTCGTCTCCCATCACCCAAGCGTCCATGCATCGGGGCGCGCGTCGGCGCCATGCCCGCGGAGGATAGGCGATCCGTCGTCGAACGCCACCGATATCGCCTGCCCTGCGCGGTGGGAGAAGCCGCGTCGGGACGGAAGACGTTCAGACTTCGCGCCGGATTCCGGAGTCTCCTCGTGCCCAGTGCGGACCACCGGTGCATCCGGCAGATCCTGCGCCCTTGCGACGAGCGCGCCTCGGCGAACGTCGACCTTCCCGGTCCCGACCCTTCCACCCCCCGCGCGAACGCCTCGACCGGGGCGGAGACCCGACCCACCGCCGCTCGCGAGCCTGCGACTGGGGCCGGGCGTGTCATCTCACCGTCACCCTGGGTGCCAGCGAAGCTTGGTTCGCGGGGATGAAGCTCGTCGACGCGGAGGCGTTCCGCACGGGGACTTGCTACGGTGGCGAGGCGTTGGACTGGTCACCGATCAACCTCGCCGCCATCGCGGTCATCGGCCTCATCGGCGGCACCCTCGGCGGCCTTCTCGGTCTTGGCGGTTCGGTCTTCATCATCCCGACCGTCACCATCCTCTTCGGTCCCCAGTACCACCTCTATCAGGCGGCGGCGCTCATCACGAACGTCTGCGTGGCCGCCGCCGCAACCCGCAAGCACCGCGGTCGCGGCACGATCCGTCGGGATGTCGTGCCGGTCATGTCGGTCGCAGGCGGCTGTGCCGCGCTCATCGGCGTCACGACGAGCAACACGATCCCGACGGGCTGGCTGTACATCCTCTTCGGCGGCTTCGTCTGCTACGCCTCCGCAGCGGAACTGATCGCTCTTGCGCGTCGCAAGCCCGACGCAGCGGAGCAGCCGGTCGGCGAAACGCGTTGGGTGCTCGCGATCTGCGCGGGTGGGATCGGCGGCTTCCTGTCGGGGCTGCTTGGGATCGGTGGCGGCGCCATCATGGTGCCGATCCTGCGGAAGTTCGGAAAGCTCCCGCTCAAGCAAGCGGTCGCCTCGTCTGCCTGCGCGATGATCCCGATCTGCATCATCGGGGCCGCCTGGAAGAACACGAGCATTCCAGCGCTCGCCGCCGAGGGCAAGACCACCGCGACGGTCTCCGATGCCCTCAGCCTCGCCGGAGTGCTTTCGCCGATGGCCATCGTGGGTGCCACGCTCGGCGCGGTACTCGTCTATCGGCTGCCCGCGGCACTGATTCGCGGCATCCTCTCCGTGCTCCTCGCCTACGTCGGAGTCCGCATGATCATGTCCGGACTTGCGACCTGACGCCTGTCACGGCGCGCGGCCTCCGGCATTCGATCACGGCCCGGACCGTCGCGCACCCCCGCAAAGGAACGCGCGGCGCCCGCTGGGGCGCCGCACGTTTGGTTCGGTTGGTTGTACGGCCGAGTTCAGCGGCCGAAGCAGCCGGTGGTGCCCTTCGGAACCCACTGGCCGAACACGGCCGTCGCCTGCTGCCTGCTGTTCGTGTAGATCGTGAACGGGACGTACTGCACTCCCAGCGTGCCGGTCATCGGCGTCACCTTCAGACGAACGTGCGTCACGCTTCCCTCGCGCTCACTGCTCACGAGCTCGACGCGCGCGGCGCTCGAGGAACTGGCCGCCGTGATGACGCGCTCGTTCTCGGGGAGGTCGCCGATGTCGACGACGAACTCGTGACTGGTGCCTTCCTCGACACGTCCGAAGGTGTGGCGGTAGTCGGTCAGTCGAAGCGACGGACGCGGAAGCGTCGACGGGTGACGTACGAACAGGTCGACAAGTGGCGAGTCCTCGCGGTCGGTCTCGATGACCCAGTAGCGCGGCGCGTTTCCGTCGGGGAAGTCGCGGGCGAAGTCCCAATCGACGAGGTACTGGTTGCGCGGCTCGTCCTTCTCGGGGTCGAAGCCAACGAGATTCGGCTTCTTGCCACCCACCGAGCAGATCTTGAAGGGCTTCTTGTCGATCGACTCGACGACGATGCGTCCGGACTGCGGCTGACCATCGACGGCGTTGAGATACGACGGGCTCACACGCACGGGCAGCGAGACCTCGTTCACGAGACCGAGCTTCACGACCTCGGTGTATCCATCGATGAGGATCTTGATCTCCGCGCGCTTCGTGCCCGGCGCAGACTGAGCGGTCATGGCCGACTTCAGTTCGATGAAGCCACCGACGGGGATCTTCTGGCCGGCGATGTCGTTGATCGTGGTGCACTTGCAGCCGGGCTGCACCGTGAGCACCTCCAGTTCACGCTGGCCCGTGTTGATCAACCGAACCACACCATCCGCGACCTTCCCAGGGGCGATGATGCCGAAGTCGAGGACGGGCGGATCGAGGCGCATCGGCGGCGGACCATCGACCGTCTCGACTTCCTCCTCGGCCGCGACCGCAGGAGGAGTGGTCGGTGCACTCGGCGCTTGCGTCGCCGCCTCCGCCGGTGCGGGGGCCGAGGTGGTCGACTCGGCAGCGGGCGCAGCAGCAGCGGCAGGAGCCGGTGCCGCTGCAGGCGCGTTCGCCTGCGGAGCCGCCGAGGGTGCCCGTTCGCAGGCCGGCGCGAGGAAGAGGAGGGCTGCGCCAAGCGGCAGGAGGCGAGGGAGAACGCGGAACTTCGACGAGTCGGTCATAGGATTCTCTGAGTTCAAATCTCACGCACCGTGCGGGCGGATGTCTCCATCGGACGAGGTGCCGGGCCCCGCGCGCAGGGGTGGGCAGGATAGCTGCCGCACCCGTGCCCTTGCGCCCCTCCCGGAACTGCACGGCCCACCCTGATGGCTCCGCGGCCCCGCGAGAGCCGAATGAGCAAGCGGCGAGCTGCCAGTACCCGCGGCGCCCGGGGACGTTGCGGCGGACGCCTCGTCCCCAGATCTAAGTTGCCTCTCCGATCCAGGTCACGTCGCATCTGCCTCTTCCGGCGGGGATCCCATCGCGGCTTGCCAAGCTCCCCGCCCGTTTGGTGGAACGGCCCGTTCGATACCGGATGGAGCCAGTCCCTCGCCCCCCGAACGCAACGGCAGGCCTCGGAAGGGTTTGGGAGGCCTCCGAGGGGCTTGGCAGGCCTCGGAAGACATGGAGACGCCTCATGGAGGGCAGTGAGACGCCTCACGGAAGGTCTTAGGAGCCTGCCGCAATCTCGCGGAAGAGGCGGTTTGGAACGATCGGGAGAACGATTCCAAGAAAAATCCCCTCGGTCATTTGCATACCCCGGATTTGGGTGCACATTGTTGTTGAGTTGAGTCGCAAGACTCCTCCTCAAAGAGCCCTTTTCCCTCCCTCCGCCCCCGACTTCGGTCGGGGGTCTTTTCGTTTTAGAGCGCTCGCAACTGGCGGGCAGCCGAGGCTGCGCCTCGGGATCCCCGCCTTTGCTCGCTCTGGACCGAGCCGCGCCAACTGGCTGAGCGCTCGCAACTGGCGGGCAGCCGAGGCTGAGCCTCGGGATCCCCGCCTTTGCTCGCTCTGGACCGAGCCGCGCCAACTGGCTGAGCGCTCGCAACTGGCGGGCAGCCGAGGCTGCGCCTCGGGATCCCCGCCTCCGATCGCCTCGGCGCGCACCAGCACGCGCGCGCCGTCGCAAACCTCGACCGAGCGGAGACTTCCGTCCGAGCAGGCGATTGTGGTAGGCTCCGACTCCCCCGCAACAGGGGCCCGAGAGGATTTTCCACGTGAATAGCACCGAACTCACCCCCGGCATGGCCATCAAGATGGATGGCAAGCTCTTCCTGATCACCGAGACCGAGCACCGCACGCCGGGCAATCTGCGGGCGTTCGTCCAGATCAAGATCCGAGACCTGAAGTCCGGATCGTTGATCGAGAAGCGTCTCCGCTCCGGCGAAGACGTCGAGCAGGTCGACCTCGACCGCCGCACGATGGAGTATCTCTACGACCAGAACGGCAAGTCGGTCTTCATGGACCTCGAGAGCTACGACCAGGTCGAACTCTCGAAGGAGGTCGTCGGCGACCTCGCGCTCTACGTCCTTCCGAACACGCAGATGATCGTGCTCTGGTGCGATGGCAAGCCGATCTCGGTCGAACTGCCACTCACGGTGACGCTCGAGATCACCGACACCCCGCCGGGCATCAAGGGCGCGACCGCGACCAACCAGCTCAAGGAAGCGACCTGCGAGACCGGTCTCAAGACGCGCGTCCCGCCATTCATCACCATCGGCGAGAAGGTCATCATCTCGACCGCCGACGGCTCGTACCGCAGCCGCGCGTGAGCTTCCGCCGCAGCGCCTGAGTTCCCGCTGCGGCGCCTGAGTTCCCGCCCTGCGTGAAGCCCCTCGATCGAAACCCGCACCGCGCAGGTCATGCCTGCGCGGTGTTCGCTTGCGGGGACTGCGACGTCGCACCACCAGCACGCTCGGTCAGGAGCGACACCACGACGAGCGTGAGGAAACCAAGCGGCACGGTCACGATCGCGGGCTGGCTGAACGGCACGATCGCGGAGGACGCGGCGTCGGCCGCGGTCATCCCGAACACCTTCTCGAGCGTGTCGGCGGAGCCGAGGATCCAGCCAAGGCTTCCAACGAGCCCCACCGTCATCGCCGCGATGATGCCCTGCTTCGTGGTGCGCTTCCAGAAGAGCAGCATGACCAGCGAAGGCAGGTTCGCGCTCGCCGCGATGTTGAACGCCCATCCGACGAGGAAGGTCACGTTCATCTTCTCGAAGAGGATTCCGAGCACCACCGCGCCGAGCCCAAGCGCGACGGAGGCGATCTTCGCCGCGCGCACCTGGCCTCGGTCGTCGAGCTTCATGCGAAGCACGTCCTTCATCAGGTCATGCGCAACCGCACCCGCGCCAGCGAGAATGAGGCCGCTCACCGTACCGAGCACCGTGGTGAACGCCACCGCGCTGATCACCGCGAACAGCCCATCTCCGAACGTGCGCGCAAGGAGCGGCGCCGACATGTTCGAGTCGGTCGGATCCAGCGCGCCGCTCGTCATCGCACCGATCCCGAGATAGAGCGTCAGGACGTAGAACGCGCCGATCGCGCCGATGCCAACGACCGTGCTCTTCCGCGCCGCGGCCGCGTCCTTCACGGTGTAGTAGCGGATCAGGATGTGGGGAAGGCTCGCCGTCCCGAGGAATAGTGCGAGCATGAGCGACAGGAAGTCGAGCTTTGCCGCGAGCCGATCATCGCGTACGCCCTTGAAGGTGGGATTGGCGCCGGGGAGGAGGAGATCCGCACCCTGTCGCTCGACCGGCGTGAACGTGGTCGTCCCCGTCGACGCGTCGACCGACTTTCGCCACGTGGTTACGGTCGATCCCGCGAAGGTCTCGAGGTACGAGATCGGTCCGAGCGGGCCCGTCGCCACGCCGCCACCCGGCAGTGCGGCGACGCTGCCGAATCCGACACCGTGCTCCGCGCGCAGGCGCGTGTCGAGTTCGTTGTCCTCGGCAAGCGGAGCACCGTTCACAAGCACTCCCGATGGGGTTGTCTGGATCGTCTGCACCGCACCTGCCGGAATGGGCTTCGTTGGCAGCGCGAATCCCCTGTCGAGGAGCAGCGCCACCACGAACGCGCAGACGATGACGAGGAGCGTCCCCTTGATGAACTGCACCCACGTCGTGCTCACCATGCCCGCGGTCGCGACGATCGCGGTCACTGCGACGCCCACCATCGCCACACCGGCCCAGTGCGGAAGACCGAGCAGCGGCTTCACGAGCGCACCCGCGCCGACCATCTGCGGGATCAGGTAGAAGAGTGAGATCACGAGCGTCGCGATCGCCGCGACGCACTTCAGGCCGCGCGATTGGAATCGCGCATCGAGCGCGTCCGCCAGCGTGTACTTCCCGAGGCGCTTGATCGGCTCCGCGATCACGAAGAGCGCCACGATCCAGCCGGCGAGGTATCCGATCGAGTACAGGAACCCGTCGTACCCGAAGAAGGCGATCATCCCGCAGATCCCGAGGAAGCTCGCCGCCGAGAGGTAGTCGCCCGCGAAGGCGATCCCGTTGACGAACCAGCCCACCTGTCCGTGCGCCGCGAAGTATCCGCCGGCGCTCCTCGCCCGCGCTCCGAGCCAGAAGCTCAGCGCAAGCACCGCGCCAACGAAGGCGGCGAACACCGCGACCGCGAGCGTGCTCGTCTCGTAGATCATGTCTCGGCTCCGATCACCATGGGTCTCCGTTCCGCTGCGGGCCTCCGCTCACTTCTCGCCTTCCGCATCGCGCGCGAGCAGCGCGTACAGCACCGCGAGGACGAACGCTCCGATGATCAGGCCGAACCCACCGACGACGCCCCACGAGAGGCCGGCGACGGCCTCGCCGGCAAGTCCGCCCTTCGCCGCACCGCCCTCGAAGGTCCCGAATGCCGCCGCGAGGACGAAGATCGCGTAGCCGACGCAGTAGAGCGCGAAGAGCGACAGTCCGAGGCGGTTCACACGCGGCCGCGGCACCAACCTCACTGGCCGCCCCCCGTCGCCGCCGATTCCGACGTGGAGTCGGGCGCGTACCTTGCAAGCGCGCGCTTCGCGATCTGCCCGATGACCGCGACGACGATCACCGCCGATGCGATGCCGGCGATCGTCACCCAGAGCGGCTGCTGCTCGAAGACATCCTTGATGTTCTGGGCACCGGTGCCCGCCGCTCCGGCTGCGAGGAAGCAGACCACCGCCGTCCGCGGAAGCATGCCGATCGGCGTCGCGACCATCGCGAGCCAGAACGGCACGCGTGTCGCACCGAGCGCGTAGTTGGTCATCGCGAAGGGTGAACTGGGCGGAAGCCGCAGCAGCGTGACGACGAGGAACGTGCGCCCGAGCGATCCGCGTGCAAGTGCGTCGCGGATCACGCGTCCCTTCGGGTGGCGGTCGATCCACCGATCGACGCTATCGCCCGTCACCGTGCGTGCGAAGAGGTAACCGATCGCGGCGCCACCGGTGAAGCCCATGATCGAACCGATCAGACCCCACTGCATGCCGAAGACCCAGCCCCCGAGAAAGGCCTGCGAGTAGGTCGGCAGCAGTCCGAGGCCGGCACTGATCGCGAAGACCGCGACGTACGCCCAGAAACCGTGTTCGAGGTCCTTCTGCAGGTACGCCGCGATGTCCTGCAGGTCGTAGAGGATGTAGAAGCCCGCGAGCGGTGGCACCGTGATCCAGAGGGCGCCCAGGATGCCGCTCGCGAGAAGCTGTCGGTCGCGCCCGGTAGGCGCCGGGGATGGCTGACCGCCGGAGGCGGGGGTTTCGGTCATGGGGGGAAGGTACCGAGAATCCGCGGCCTGCCGCGGCCGGAGGGCCGCCGGGAAGCCGGGAACCCATCATGAAGCGCGCGCGGGTTGTGGATGCCGGGGTCGAAAATTGCCGATGACCCCCCGCCTCTCCTCGAGGCTGGAGCCATCGCATGCGCCCCTTCACCACGTTCGCCGCACTCTCGGTCGCCTCGGTCGTTGCCCTTTCGGGCGTCGGCTGCACCACCCGTTCGCAGGTCTTCGACGGCTACTCGGAAGACCAACTCTGGACCGCGATGGTCGCGACCGCCCGGAGCCCCGTCTACGACGACTGGAAGGTCTCGGACAACGAGGTCTACATCGATGAGGACGCGCGCCGCATCGAGATCTTCCGCGTGCTCAAGCGCACGTTCGTCTCGCCGTACAGCGACCCGCGGCGCGAAAGCGAGGAGTGGAAGCTTCAGATCGTCCTCGCACGCGACGAGGAACTCGGCCAGCCGCTGGTCGACTTCACGGCGCGGCAGATGGACGTCCCGGCGCACGTCTGGGACGAGGCCGATCGCTACTTCATGCAGGTTCGAACCCTGCTCGGACCCGTGAAGCCACCGGCGACCGAGCCGGCCGCCTCCTCCGAGCCGACGCCGATGCCGCCGCCGCTGGACGAAGAGAAGAGCGACGCGAAGCCAGCCGAAGCCACGGAACCCGCACTCGCACCCGGAGCGGAGCAGCCGCTCGCGGAGCCGACACCCCCGCCGGCAGCTGCGCCCGAGCCGATCCCGGAGCGCCGCTAGGCCACCTTCGGCTCGTTGGTCATACGCGCGCACAGCGCACTTCACCGCACGATCCACGCCGCGACGCGCACCGCACGTCGCGGCGTTTCTCTCTCCAGACCCTGCGATCACGCGAGGTTGGTGTAGACCTTCTGCACGTCGTCGTGATCCTCGAGCGCGTCGATGATCCTCTCGACCTCGGCGAGCGTCGCACCGTCGGCCTCGACCGTCTGCATGGGAATCCAAACGATCTCGGCGCTGTCGACCGACATGCCGGCCGCCTCGATCGCCGTCCGCAGCGCGATGAGGTTGTTCGGTGGACCGAGCACCTGGAACGTCTCGCCGTCACCGCGGATGTCCTCGACGCCGGCATCGAGGCACGCCTCCATCAGGCGCTCCTCGCTTCCGCCCTCCACGATGATCTGCGCCTTCTGCGAGAAGCCGAACGCGACCGAACCGGGGACACCGATCTTGCCGCCGTTCTTGTCGAAGATCACGCGGATGTCGGCGGCGGCCTTGTTGGCGTTGGAGATGAGGCACTCGACGATCACCGCGACACCGCCCGGCGCGTAACCCTCGTAGCGCGCGGGTTCGTAGTGCTCGGCCGAGCCCTCGCCGGTCCCCTTCTTGATGGCCTTCTCGATCGTGTCGCGCGGCATGTTCGCCGCGCGCGCGAGGTCCACCGCGATCCGCAGCGACGGATTGAACTGAGGATCGCCACCGCCGAGCCGTGCCGCGACGATGATCGCGCGCGAGCACTTGCTCCAGATCTTGCCGCGCTTCTTGTCGACGGCGGCCTTGCGGTGCTTGATGTTCTTCCAGGCGCTGTGTCCAGCCATGAGATTCGCTCGACTCCGTCTTGGAGGCTCCGGGACGCAGAGGATAGCGCGAAACACCCGAGGTTCCGCGCCCGCCACGGACGGCGACGAGAGGCGACGACGAGGGGTGGCGACGGGGGGCGGTGACGAGGGGCGGCGACGGGGGCTGTTACCGCGATGCCGCGTCGAGTTCGACGGGCCGGACCGATGGCGCCTCGCCGCGCGCAACCTCCTCGAGCTTGCGCTCGGCACGGTCGACGATACGTCCGTAGAGCCGGCGGATCAGCTGGGCAGGCTCGAGCAGCGGCAGCCCGAACTCGCCGCGCTGAAACGCCTCGATGTTGCGCGCGATCTCCTGCGGCGGATAGCGAAGCCGCGCCACCTGCTCGACCTGCTGCCAGCAGCGGATCGCGCCCTTCTGGTCACCATCCTGCCAGAGTGCATCGCCGAGATGATCGAGCGTTTCGAGCGAGGGATCCTCGGGCCGGTTGCGCAGCGCCTGCCGGAAGAGGGTGATCGCACCAGGACCCTCGGACGTATCGCGCAACCAACCCTGGCGGTAGCGCAGCACGCCGACGGTGTCGAGGATCGAGGAGTTGTCGGGCGAACGCCGCAGCGCCGTCGCCGCCAGGTCGATCACCGCGGGATCGATGGCGCCTCGGTCGATCGCGATGAAGGCGAGGTTGTTGTAGGCCTCCGCAGGCGGCGAGGGAAGCCGCAGCGCCGCCTCGAGGAGCTTCCTGCACCCCGCGTCGTCGCCGAGCAACGCATGCGCGTCCGACGCGCGCACGAGCATGCGGCCGATGTCGATCGCGGGGCTTTCGGCCGAGTCGCCCGACGGTGCGTCGCTCCGATCCCCCTCGCGGGCGAAGACGGAGATGCCGTCCGCGGCGAGCTCGACCACGAGCGCGCGCGTCCGCTCCGAACCGCCGCCGGAGGATGCGAGCAGCGCCACCGCGGTGCGCGCGATCCGTCGACGCGCGAGTGGGTCCGCCCGCGCGTCGCGGGCGATCGCGTCGGCGAGGAGTGCTGCCGGCAGCGGGTCGTCGTCGATCCGTCGCAACGTGTCGAGGAGCTCGAGGCATCCCCCGACATCCTGCGCCCCGAGCGGACGCGATCGCTCGATGAGTCGGGTCGCGAGCCGGGACAGCGCCAACTCGTCCGCGCGGGTCGCGATCGCAAGGCGCATCGCCGCGAGCATGTCGGCGCTCGTCGCGCGACCGAGCCGGGGCAGTAGCGCCTCGGCGACGCCCGACATCGCCCGCGCACGTGCCGGTTCGCGGCGCGCGACGTCGGAGGCCGCCGCGAGCAGCGCGCCGACGGCACGCGAGTTTCCCTCGACGGAGTCGTTGGTCGCACATCGCTCGACGATGGAAGCGGCTTCGTCGATGCGGCCCGCGGCGACGAGGGTGCGTGCGAGCGCGGCCTGGGCATCCACGGTCTGCGGACGCGACCGAGCCGCCGCGATCGCGGCCTCGGCCCGCAGGGCCTCGACGGCGAGGACGCGCGCGTCGAAGCGCGCGGACCAACCGGTCGCGGGAATCACCGCGGGCCGCTCGATGCTTCCCTGACCGAGTTCGAGAAAGAGCCTCAGCTTGCGCCGGGCGGGGATCGATGGCGTGGAATCCGCGACTGCGAACGCCCACGGGGCGAGGCCGATTGCCTCCGTCGGCGTGCCAGTCCGCTGCGCGATCTGCTCGAGCGCACCCCCGAAGGGATCCAGCGCATCGGATAACGCGAGGCACTCGTCCGCGATCGGGAGCCGCGTCGCAAGCAGCGTGCGTCCGCGCGACGCCAGTTGCCGCGCAAGCATGGTCGCCGCATCGTTCGGTGATCGGTCCGCGCCGATCGCGGCGACCCGCTCCGTCGCGCGCGTCTCGTCACCGACCAGGGTCCATGCACGGGCCAGCGTCGGAGCAAGTGCGGCCGCGCCGGATCGCGCGACTTCGTCGACCTCGGAGAGGATCGTGACGTCCGCGAGTTCCGCGGCCGCAAGTGCCGACGCCGCGAGCACGGGCGACGCGGCCGAGTCGCGCCCACGCGCTGATTCCGCCACGAGCAGCGCGTCCTCCGCGAAGCCGAGCCGCGCGAGCACGCGGCTTCGCAGCGGATCGGAGGCACTCGTGCGACCATCGGCATCGAGCGCCGCGAGGAGCGCGTCCGGATCCGTCGGGATACCCATGTATGCGCGCGCGATCGGATCGAGCTCGTTCGGCGCGGCAAGAACGAGATCGCACGCGAGCGACGCGGCGCGGCGCGGATCGGACTGCGCGGCAGACCGCAGGACAGCGCGGAGGGCCGAGGGATCGAGCGCGGGACGGCCGACCAGAGCGCGCGCCTCCGACGCCAGCGCCTCGTGCGCCGATCGCGCGGCGCCTGAACCGCCGAAGCGCGACGCCCGCGCGGCGACGACCAGTGCGCGCGCCAGTCGAACGCGGTCATCGCCATCGCCCGCGAGCTCGGCGCGAGCGACCTCGTCGCATCCGGCGCTGGAGCACGCGTAGGCCAACGCGAGCAGTCGATCGAGCAGCACGGGGTCGGACGACTGCGCTCGGAACTCGGAGGCCACCGATCGGATCCGCTCGTCGGCACGGCCGGTCCTCGTCGCCAGCACGTCGTGCCGGAACGCCGCGAGCATCGCCACCTCATCCGGCCGCACGCGTGAGCGCGCGTCCTCGCGCACTCCAACCGTGTCCGACGCCGAACCGGCGTCGACCGGATCGGTCGCGTCGGCCGCCGTGGGCGCATCCGCCTGCTCGAGGCGCTCGAGCACCCGAACGGCCTCGTCCATTCGACCAAGCGTGGCGAGGGCGTCGGCGCGCAGCAGCGCAAGTCGTCGCAGCGCGGGCTCGTCGCCGATCCGCTGCCTCGCGGCGGCATCGAGCGCGACGAACGCGACCTCCGCATGCCCGAGCCGCAGCGCGCAGCACGCGGCGACTTCCTCGAGCTCACCCGGTGCCGTCGGCAGCGGAATCGAAGCGCCGCGCGCCGGGATGGCATCGGGGCCGAGGAAGTGCGCGAGGTATCCGAGCGCCTCGTCGCTTCTCCCCGCCTGCGCGGCATCGAGTCCGCGGAACGCCAGTCCGATCGCGTTCGCGGGCGCGAGGTTTACAACCGCACCCAGCGTGGCGCGCACCGACGCGCGATCGCCGATCGAGAGCTGCGCGAGCAGCTGGAGTTCGAGTGGCTCGATGCGCGAGGGAGCCAGGCGCTGCGCCTCGTCGGCGAGTTCGAGCGCCCCCGCCGCATCGCCGCGCCGAAGCGATTCCGCCGCACGCCCAAGCAGCGCGGAGAGCTCCGCCGACATCGGCGCCAATGGCTCCACCGAGGGCAAGGGCGCGCGAAGCGACGCGATGCTGGCCTGCAGCACGTCTGGCGACGTGGTTCGCGGGTCGATCGGAAACGTTCCGATGCGGAGCGGAAGCCACGCCTCGCACACGGACGAGGGTGCGAGCTCCACGCCCGATCGCGCACCGATTTCGGCCGTCCGCTGCGTGCATGACGGAACCGAAAGCAGCGTGATCGCGACGAAGCCCGCCAGCGCCACCGACGACGCGATCGGCCATGCGATGCCAGAAAGAACCGTACCGACTCGATGCAAGGATCGATGGCTTCGGAGACCACGGGGGACCGATGCCACGCGCACCGTCACCGGCGCCGCCCGCGAGCACCCGTCTTGGATCGCGACGTGCCCTTCGACTTCCGCGCGTTCTTCGAAGAGGCCTTGCTCGCAGTCGAACTCTTGCTCGAATTCTTGGTCGAGCTCTTGTTCGAACTCTTGTTCGAACTCTTGTTCGAACTCTTGGCCCCCAACTTCGAGTTGGACTTCGAACTCGACTTCGACTTGCCAGCCGCAGGCTTCTTCGTCGCGGAAGCCTTCTTGGCGGCAGCCTTCTTCGCGGCGGCGAGTGTCTTCGCCTTGAGCGCTGCCGCCTGCTTGGCTTTCACGGCTGCCGCGCTGCCGCCTGCTTGGCTTTCACGGCTGCCGCCTGCTTGGCCTTCACGGCTGCCGCCTGCTTGGCTTTCACGGCTGCCGCCTTTTTGGCCGCAGCGAGTTGCTTCGCCTTCAACGCCGCGGCCTTCTTCTTCGCAGCGGCAAGCTTCTTCGCCTTCGCGAGCGACTCGCGACGACGCTGCTCGGCCAACTTCCGCCGACGCGCCTCCTCGCGCGCGCGCGCGACCGCGCGCTGCGCCTCGAGCTTCTCGCGCGCCCGCTGGCGTCGCTCCATTTCCTTCTCGCGGGCGATGCGCGCCTTCTCGCGCTGCTGCTCGCGCTCGGCGGCAGCCTTCGCACGGGCGAGCTCGGCCGCAGCCTTCGCCTTCGCACGGTCCTCGGCGGCCTTGATGCGCGCGGCCTCCGCCGCGACACGTGCCTGCTCGCGCGCCACGCGATCGGCCTCGCGTTGCGCGATCGCGGCGACACGCGCGGCCTCGCGTTCCGCGCGCAGCCGCACACGGGCCTCCTCGGCTTCCTTCTTCTCGCGGATCCGCTGCTCCTCGGCGGCGATCTCCGCCAGCCGGCGCTCCTCCGCCTCGCGGACCGCAGCCTCGGCGAGCGCACGCTTCTCCGCCTCGATGCGGGCCTTCTCGGCCTCGACTTCGGCGCGGAATCCCGCATGCCGCGCGAGGTAGGCGTCGCGCAGCCTCGAGGGACTGCGACCGCCCGCGCCGGTCGCCGAGCGCTTCAGCGCATCGAGTGAACCGGACACCTTGAGGTACTCCTCCACGCGGTAGTGCTTCGTGATCCACGCGCAGACGTCGGCGGCCGTCGCGGTCGGATCCGCGGCGCCCTGCTGGACAAGCACCTCGACGATGGAATCATCGATGATCGGCGCTGGATTCTCGAACGCCACCACCGACGTGCGGCCTGCGACGAACGGCGGGATCTCGGCAAGCCCATCGAGGTACGCGCGCTGGTCCTTGCGTGACAGCGTGCGCAGATGGTCGAGCGAGGTCCGGTGCTGCCGTCGGAAGATGTCGTTCAGCGTGGCGCGCAGGCGTGTGGCGCGCTCCTCGACGTAGGGGTACTTCTCGCCGAGCGTCTCGATGACCTCGCGCTCGAGCATGACCCGCAGTTCGTTGGCATCGACGACAAGCCGCGAGAGCCGCGCGAGCGCATCCTCGGCGAGCTTCGGCGTGCTTTCCCAGAGCAGGTAGTTCGTCAGGAGAATGGCGAGCGGATCGTTCGGCTCGTGGCCAGGGAGAACGGGCGTGGCTCCGATCGGAGCGGCACCCGAGCTCTTTCGAACAAGCGCCTGGAACTTCGGTGCGCGGACGAGTTCGATCTTCATCGCGTCTTGTCCTCCTGTGCAGCTGTCTCGGAAGCCGCCGATGCGGCGCGGATCGCCGCATCGAGGGCCGTCTCGCGCTTGAAGCGCTCATCGACCTCGAAGACGAGCCTCGGCACGCGGCCGATCCGCGTGTCGTCCATCACGCGCCGACGCAGGAATCCCGCGGCGGCGCGCAGCCCCGAGAGCGTGAGCGGAGCCTTGTGCTCGGGAAGCACGGAGACCTTCACGCGCGCCTCCGAGAAATCGGGCAGCACCTCGACCTCGGTCACCGAGACGAGTCCCTGCACGCGCGGGTCGTTGAGGCCACGACCGATCTCGGCCTGCACCGCGCGGCGAATCTCGCCGGCAACCTGCAGCGGGCGATCGGACCGCGACGACTCCTCGCCGAGCGGACCACGCAGTCGCGTGGTGCCGCCGCGACCGGGCTTTCCACCGGGCTTTCCACCGGGCTTGGCGCCCGGCTTCGACGAGGAACCTCCCCGACCGCCGTCGCGCGCGGCACCCGCGTTGGGATCACGCCGCCGCCGGACCGGCGCCTGCATGTCGGCGTCGTCCTGCCCTGCGTCCCGATCCCGGCGTTCGCCGGAGGACATGTCGCGTCGCGATGCCATGCGCGATCAGCTCCTCGACACCGTGACGGTCCTGTAGCACTCGAGCACGTCGCCGGCCTTGATGTCGTCGTAACCGACGATCTTCATGCCGCACTCCATGCCCGCGCGCACTTCCTTGACGTCGTCCTTGAACCGCTTGAGCTGCTCGAGACGACGGTCCTTCTCGATGACGATGCCGTCGCGGGTGACGCGGATCTGCGCATTGCGCTCGACGACGCCGTCGAGCACGTTGCAGCCGGCGATCGCGCCGACCTTCGAGATCTTGAACACCTGCTTGACCTCGGCGTGTCCGAGCACCTCGAGCTTGAGCTCGGGGGCGAGGAGTCCGCGCGCGGCCTTCGTGACGTCGTCGATGAGGTCGTAGATGACTTCGTAGAGACGGATCTCGATGCCCTTCGACTCGGCCATCTGGCGGGCCTTGCCGCTCGAGGTGACGTTGAAGCCGACGATGATCGCCTTCGTCGCCTCGGCGAGCGTGACGTCGGACTCGTTGATGCCGCCCGCAGACGCGCTCTTGACGCTGATCGCGACCTCCTCGGTCGGCAGCTTCGCGAGCATGCCCTTGAGCGCCTCGACCGAGCCCTGCACGTCGCCCTTGACGACGAGCGCGAGTTCCTTGCGGCCCTGCTTCTCGAGATGCTTGAAGATGTTGTCGAGCGTGATCTTCGGCGCCGCGAGCTCGCGCTCGCGGTCGATGCGACGACGCTCCTCGGCGGCCTCCTCGGCGGCGCGGATCGACTCGACCACGAAGGCCTTGTCGCCGGCGTCGGGGAGTTCGTCGATGCCCGAGAGCGCGACCGGCGTCGAGGGGAACGCCTCGGTGACGCGCTCGCCCTTGTCGTTGATGATGTCGCGCACGCGGCCGTAGCCGCGACCGATGACGATGAAGTCGCCCTTCTTGAGGCGGCCTTCCTGCACCATGACGCGCGCCACCGGACCGCGGCCCTCCTCGATGGAGGCCTCGAGGACGGTGCCCCGCGCCATGCCGCCGAAGTCGGCCTTGAGCTCGAGGAGCTCGGCCTGGTAGTCGAGCATCGCGAGCAGTTCCTCGATGCCGTCGCCGCGCGTCGCGCTCGTCTTGATGACTTCGGTGTCGCCACCCCACTCGACCGGGTTGAGCCCGTTCTCGGCGAGCTGGCCGAGGAGCCGGCGGATGTTCGCCTCGTTCGCATCGGGTCGGTCGATCTTGTTCATCGCGACGACGATCGGGACTCCCGCCGCCTTCGCATGCTGGATCGACTCGATGGTCTGCGGCATGACGCCGTCGACCGCGGACACGACGAGCACCACGATGTCGGTCACCTTCGCGCCGCGGGCGCGCATCGAGGTGAACGCCTCGTGACCAGGGGTGTCGATGAAGGTGACCACGCGGTCGACGTCACCCGACTTGACGGGCACGCAGAACGCGCGCGTCGACTGGGTGATGCCGCCGGCCTCGCCCGCAGCGATGTTCGTCTTGCGGATCCGGTCGAGAAGGCTCGTCTTGCCGTGGTCGACGTGACCAAGAATGGTCACGATCGGCGCGCGACGACGCTCGTCGACACGCTCGCGGTCCTTGAAGCGCTCCTCGATGATCTCGGCAGCCGACTTCGCCTCGTCGACGACGAGGTCGATGTCGAAGTCCATCATGATCTCGATCGCCTTCTCGCGGTCGATGGCGCTGTTGATCGTCGCCATCGTTCCGCCGAGGAAGAGCTTCTTGATGATGTCGGTCGCCTTGATGCCGGTCGCGGCCGAAAGCTCCTTGATCGTGAGCGGTTCGGCGACGTGGATCTGCTGGATCTCGCCGGGCTTGCGCTCAAGACGCTGTCCGCCGCCGCCACCCATCGGAGAGCGCTGACCCGCACGCTGGTGCGACGTCATGAAGCCGCGCGATGAATCGAGACGTGCCTGACGGTCGCGGATGTCCTGCGCGCCAAACGCAACGCGCGCGGACTCACCGGCACGACCGGATCGCGACGAACCGATGCCGCCACGGCCGCGAATCTCGCGGCCGCCGGTACCCGTTCGTCCCTGAGCACCACCGGTGCCCGTTCCGGTGCGGCGCATCGGAGGCGGAGTCGGAAGGTTGTCGGCCTGCTCGACGCGGATCACCTGCGGACCCGAGAGCCGCGTCTTCTCCTTGTTCGTGAGCTGCTGGCCGGCGGGGCCGACCACCGACGGACGCGTCGGCACGTTCATCACCGGCTTGGCACCGGAGGTGTCGGTGAGCGACGAGGGCGGCGGCGGCGGCGCGGTGATGACGCGGCGCGGGGCCGGTGTCGTGGGCGCGGAAGGCGTCGCGGGCGCCGATCCACCGGGCGAAGGCTTCGCTCCGCCGAGATCCGCACGCGGTTGCGGACGCGCGCTCAGTCCTGCGGGGATGCGGTAGCTCGGCGTCGACGGAGTCGCAGCCGACGGGATGCCAGCGGTCGGGCCGGCGGCGGCCGGGACGGACGCAGCAGCCTTCGCGACCTCGGTCTTCGCCGTCGAAGCAGCCGCCGCGGTCGACGGTGCGACGGAAGGCGGGGTCACGACGGCTGGAATGGCGACGGTCGGAGCGGCCGGGTTCGGCGACGAGGCGGTCGACGCCGTCGAGGCAACCGCCGGAGCCGTCGGCGGTTCATCGGTCGCCCTCGCAACCGGAGCCGCGGGCGTCGACGACTCGCTGCCGGTCGAGTCCGCGACGGGTGCCTTCGCAGCGGCACGGGGCTTCGCTGCAGGTGCCGGCGTCGGCTCAGCAGGCGCCGGGCTCTTCTTCGTCGCGCGCTTCGCAACGACGCGGCCACCCTCGTCGGACGAGCCGGCGGTTGCCGCGGCGGCGCTGCTCTCGGAAGACGCGTCGGGCGCCTTGTTCGATCCCTTGCGCTTCACAGCGCCTGCCGATGCGGCCTCCTCCTGCGGTTCCTCGACCATCGTCGCCGTGGCGGTGGCGCCACCGGCGTTGGCGAACCACTCGCGGATGGTGACCGCGAGGCCGACGGATACCGGCGACAGATGGTTCACGATGTCAGGGATTTCCTCCGTCTGGCATCGCGCGACGATGTCCTTGGAGCTCACACCGAGCTCCTTCGCAAGTTGGTGGACCTTCAGCGGGGCTGGTTTCTTCGACAAGCAGTTCCTCCTGCCACACGTTCCCGAGAGGGGCCCGAATCACGCTCCGAAACACATCGGAGTCGACCGGTGCCTGCCTCTGGATCTCTTCCCGACACTCCTCACACCGCCCCGCGACCACCGCGGGGACCACGACCTCACACACGCTCACGCGGGGAACCGGCGCTGCGCCGGTGTCCGCGGTCATCCATCAGATCATCCATCGGAGCGCGCCGACCTCGATCCGAGCATCGAGCCCGGTGCCGACGTGCCGAGGATCGAGTCCGCAGCACTCTCGGCTTCGGCATCGGGCTCGGCACCAGGCGCACCGCCACCGAGGATCGCCTCGGTCGCGGCCGCATCCTCCGCGGCGCGGGCGGCCGCCTCGGCCTGCTCGCGCTCGCGCTCGACCTCGACCTCGCGCGCACGGTTCGACGCCGCGGCGCACATCGTCTCGGCGACCTCGACATCAACGCCGAGATCCTCGACGAGAAGCTGAGGCCCGATCTCCTCGACGTCGAACACGCTGATCATGCCGAGCGCGCCGAGCTTGTCGAGCATCTCGTCGCTGACGCCCTCGATCGGCTTCAGCGTCTCCTGCAGGATCTCAAGGCCCTTCGCGAACTCGGCCGGCGTGAGGATGTCGATGTCCCAGCCGGTGAGGCGCGCCGCGAGGCGCACGTTCTGTCCGCGCTTGCCGATCGCGAGCGACAGCTGGTCGTCGCGCACGATGATGGTCGCACGGCCGAGCTCGAGGCACAGGCTGACTTCCTCGACCGCCGCCGGACGGACGGCGTTCGAGATGAGCACCTGGCTCGACTCGTTCCAGAGCACGATGTCGATCTTCTCGCCGTTGACCTCGTCGACGATGTTGCGGATGCGGCTGCCGCGCACGCCGATGCAGGCGCCCTTCGCGTCCACCTTCGAGTCGACGCTGGCGACCGCGACCTTGCAGCGCTGGCCGGGCTCGCGGGCGAGCGCCTTGATCTCGATGACGCGCTCGGCGACCTCGGGGACCTCGGCCTCGAAGAGGCGGCGGATGAAGTCGGGCGAGGCGCGCGACAGGATGATCTTGACCTGGCTGCCCGCATCGCGCACGTCGAGCACGAGGCAGCGGATGCGGTCGCCCGGCTTGAACATCTCGCCCGGGATCTGCTCGGACTTCGGCATGAACGCCTCGGCGCGGTCGACCTGCACGATGAGGGCCGGGCCCTCCTGACGCACGACGGTGCCGGTGACGATCTCGCCCTGACGCTTCGCGAACTCCTCCATGAGGGCGTTGCGCTCGTCCTCGCGGAACTTCTGGATCATCACCTGCTTCGCGGTCTGCGCGGGAATGCGGCCCAGCCGCTCGATCGGGATGTTCTCGCGCTCGACGATGTTGCCTTCCTCATCCATGATGTTGCGCCAGATGGCGATCCGGCCGGTGAGGCGGTCCATCTCGCAGCCGAACTCCTCGGTGTCGAGCGAGTCGAAGTGCTTGCGCGCGGCGCTGATCATCGCCATCTCGAGATCGCGGAAGAGATGCTCCCGGTCGATGTTCCGGTCGCGGGCGATGGAGTCGAGGATGCGGAGGGTTTCGGCGTTCATGATTGCGAGCTTCCTCTGTCGGGTTGTTGCGGATTGTCCCGCGGCGAACCGCGGCTTGGATGTCGTCGCGTGGTGCACGACGTTGTGATGTGCGCATCGGCCTGAACCGATGCGTTGGAGACGGAAGTGTGTCGGGAGCGCCGAAGCGTCGCGACGGGAGCGAAGACGGCCGGGAGGAACCCGACCCAACTGACTGCGGCGCAAACGATGCCGCAAAACGAACACGACCATGCGCTGAACCCGTGCACTGGCACGAGTCACGCATGGCCGGCTGCGATCCGCGGACACGCCGCGGGCCAACCCGCGGCTGCATCCGACGGCTTCTTCGCGCTACTCACGCGATGCTGCGGACACCTCCGGGGATGTCGAACGCGATCGCCGCACCGCCCGCGCAGGTCGTCGGATGCACCATCGCGGACCGAAGTCCGAACGGAACATCCACCTGCGCGAAGCCGCACGCCGCGCCCGGGCCGAATCGAAGATGAGACCTCTCAGGCCTCATCGGTCGAGTCCAGCCCGAACGGTCCTACCGCTTGACGGATCACGGGGGGTTGAGTCACCGGGAATCGAAAGCATGGGACACGCCGTTCGGTCGCACACCGGCCAGACAACGCTGACCGGAACACACCCCTCCGAAGCCACACATGCCTCGGAGGGAACCCGAAAGATATCGCTCCCGCGTCGAAAGGTCAATCAGGCGCGATGGTTGCGTCATGGCCGACCCGGCGTCCGCACCCCGACTCCGCAGCGAACTGCGGAGTCCGAAGCCTGTTCTATCCCGTCGTCAGATCAGGAGATAGAACCGCCGCCGAGGTCGACGCGCTCGTTCGCGCCAACGGGCCGACCGATCCGCAGCGCTCGGTTGCCCCGCAACTGACCGACGTTCGCGAGGAACTTCGGCTTGCCCTCGACGCCAAGCACCGCGGGCGACGACGCCGGTCGGTTGGTGACGATCAGGTCCCCCACCTCCAGCGCCCGCAGTTCCGAGAGGGAAATCGTTGTCGTTGCGAGGGTTGCGTCGAGCTCGACCTTCGCGGCCGAGAGCCCGCCGGCGATGCGCTCCGCCGTGCCCCCCGCCGTCTGGTTCTTTCCGGTGACGAACCAGCTCTGCGCCGAGAGATCCTCGATCAGCGGTTCGATCGCGTTGTACGGGATGCACAGCGACATCGGGCCTGCGCGGTTCGTCAACTTCACCTCGAAGCCGATAACCACGACGACTTCGTTCGGCGGGACGATCTGCACCAACTGCGGGTTCGACTCCATCTCGCCGAGGGAGAACTCGATCTTGCGGATGCCGGCCCAGGCCTCCGACAGCGCCGCCATGCCGCGCTGCAGGATCTTCTGGATGAGCTTCGTCTCGATGAGCGTCATCGGGCGCTGCGGAACGAAGAGCTCCTTGTTCGAGCCGCCGAGAAGGCGATCGATGATCGGATAGAGGACCAGCGGTGACACCTCGAGGCAGATCTGGCCCTCGAGCGGCGGGCAGCGGACGAGATTGAAGCTCGTCGGATTCGGCAGTCCCGCGATGAACTCCTGGTAGGTCATCTGCGCCGCGTGCGAGACGCGGACCTCGACGATCGTGCGGAGGAAGCCCGAGAGCGACGCTCCGAAGTTTCGCGCGAAGGTCTCGTGCAGCATCTCGAGCGCACGCATCTGGTCCTTCGAGATGCGCTCGGGCCGCTTGAAGTCGTAGGGGCGGATCTCGACCTTGTCGCGATCGCGTCGCGCGCGGGAGAAAATCTGGGTCGGTGGCGCTTCGACGGGCGCCGCAGGCTCGCTGGCCGCGTTCAACAGCGCGTCGATGTCGGATTGATTGAGAACCTCGGTGCCTGCCATGGCATTCCTTCCGGGCGCCTTCCGGTCGCCTGCCGCGCGCCTCTCGCCGCCCCGCATTGCACGGGATCCGAGCGGGAGGAACCGCGGGTCACTTCGTCGGCTCCGCCGACGACACGGGCCCTGGGCCCGCACCCCGCGATATCGGCGGTGCGGGGGTGGCCGCTTGAAACGGGGCGGCTTGGAACGGGCACCGTTCGGAACGACGCCCGTGCGCCCGATCGTCGCCGGAAAGCCCGGCCGACCCCGTCGGGCGGCAACGGAACCATCCGTGGTCCGTACCATGACCGCCCATGCGCATCGAGAGAACCACCGAACCGAGGAGCGTCTTTCCGCCTCGCGCACTTCCGGACGCAATCCGCGCCGCCTTCGTGGCGGCGCTGGCGAGCCTGACGATCGCCCTCGCCCTGCTGCAGACCTCGACGGCGGACGCCGCCCCTCAGAATCCACCCAAGATCCCCGGTCTTTCCGGACTTGGTGGCGGATTCGGGAAGGACGCGGGGAAGTCGGCGGAGGACGAACCCCTCTTCAACGACTCGCGCGACCAGGTGGACACCCGTCTCGTGCTCTCGGCCGAGAAGGCTGCTCCCGGCGGCGACATTCCGATCGCGATCGAGATGAAGCTGAAGCCGGGCTACCACATCTGGACGGGCCCCGTGCCGCCAGCGGATGGCCTGGTCGCGTGGGACGGCGCGATCCGAACCGAGATCCTGCTCAACCTGAAGGAGGGCGCGGATGGCGCGACGTCAAGCGCGCCGATCGACGGCATCGACTTCAACACCGCGTTCATCCAGTGGCCCGAGCAGCACGGCTACGACACCGACGTCGGCGAAGGCAAGAAGCGCTACGCGGTCTACGAGGGCACGCCGGTCGTCTTCATCCCGCTGTCCGTCAAGCCCGATGCGAAGCCCGGCGTCGTCGAGATCCCATTGCGCGTGTCGTTCCAGGCCTGCGATGCGACCGGCTGCAGCCGGCCTGCCGATGTCGACCTCGTCGCGCGGATCGAGATCGTCGCCGGAGCGACGGAGACCGTGCCGAACGCCGCGTTCGTCGCGTTCGATCCCCCGTTCGATCCGACCGTCTACGGACGCATCCGCTCGGGCGACAAGCCCTCCGAGCTCCTCGAGTTCCCGATCTTCTCCTACACCTTCTCGATCGATCCCAACGGCATCGGGTTCCTCCTTCTCCTGCTCGTCGCGGCGGTCGGCGGAGCGCTCCTCAACTTCACGCCGTGCGTCCTCCCGGTGATCCCGCTGAAGATCATGGGACTGTCGCAGGCCGCGCAGGGGAGCCGCGCCAAGTGCCTCGCGCTCGGACTCGTGATGTCGCTCGGCGTGGTCGCGTTCTGGCTCGCGCTCGGCGCGATGCTCGCGTTCGTCAAGGGATTCACGAGCACGAACCAGCTCTTCCAGACACCCGCGTTCACGATCGCGGTAGGCGCGGTGATCGCCGTGATGGCGATCGGCATGGCCGGCTTCTTCTCGCTGAAGCTGCCCGACTGGGTCTACATGGTCGAGGCGAAGCACGACAGCTACGGCGGCTCGTTCATCTTCGGCATCATGACGGCGGTGCTCTCGACCCCGTGCACGGCGCCGCTCATGGGCACCGCCGTCGCGTGGGCGACGACGCAGGGACCGGCCACGATCCTCACGGTCTTTGGTGCCGTCGGCACGGGCATGGCGCTCCCCTACATGGTCCTCTCGGCAAACCCGGCGTGGATCGAGAAGATGCCGCGCACCGGACCCGCGAGCGATCTCATCAAGCAGGTGATGGGGCTCCTGCTCCTCGCCGCAGCCGCGTACTTCATCGGCGCGGGAACCGCAGGTCTCCTCGTCGCACCGCCCGAGCCGCCGAGCCAGGTCTACTGGTGGTTCGTCGCGGTCCTCGGCGCCGCGGCGGGCGGTTGGCTGCTGCTGCGGACGTTCGTGCTCACGAAGCGGGCGCTCCATCGCCTCGTGTTCGGCGGCGTCGGCGCATTCGTCCTCACCGTGAGCGTCCTCATCGGTCTCTCGCAGACCGTGAAGGGTCCCGTCGACTGGACCTACTACACGCCCGAACGGCTGGCGGACGCTCAGAAGGCGGGCAAGGTCGTCGTGGTCGACTTCACCGCCGAGTGGTGCGCCAACTGCAAGACGCTCGAGGCGCTCGTCCTCAACACGCCGGCGGTCTCGAAGGAACTGAACGCCGACGACGTCGCGTCGATCAAGGTCGATCTCACCGGCAACAACGTCGCGGGCAACGCGCTGCTCAAGGCCTCGAACCGGGTGACGATCCCGCTGCTCCTCGTCTACGGCCGCGATGGTTCGGTCGTGATGAATGCGACCGAGTACACGCCGTCGCAGGTACTCGAAGCGATCGAGAAGGCGCGCGCGACGTCTCCCGCGACCACTCCCGCCACCACGCCCGCGAAGGATGCCACCGGTGAGTGAGACCTTCCTCTACTCCGTGCGCTCGACCTTCACGAACGCCGAGGTGCGCGCCGACTTCATCGCATGGCTGCGTGGCGGACATCTCGCGGATGTCGTGAAGGCCGGCGCTCTCGATGCGGAGCTCGTCGAACTCGAGCTGGCGCCCGATGCGCCCGCAGGCGCGATCGCCGACGTCGAGACGCGCTACCACTTCGCGTCGCGCGCGGCGTTCGACGCGTACGCGAACGGCCCGGCCGTGCCGCTGCGCGCCGAAGGCATGGCGAAGTTCCCGCCGTCGCGCGGAATCGTCATGACGCGCGGATTCGCGCGGTCAACGCTGCGGGTCGCGTCCCGCTGACGACGCACCGGACGCGCGCCCGAGTTGCTGCTCGAGCATCGCGATTTCGCGCGGAGAGAGCTGCGCCAGCGGATCGAGCGCGAGCTGTTCGTTCACGAGGTACGCGCGTTCGTACGCCTCGCGTGGGTCCGCGATCTCCTCGGCAACCGAGTGCAAATCCTCGGCGAGAAGCCGATCGCGCAGGATGCGTCGCGCCTCGCCGACCGCGATCCAGCGGCGCGGGTTGCGAGGCATCGCCTCCGCGCCGTCCTCGACGACCCGAAGCAGCGCGAACTCGTTCCAGCGATCGGCGCCCGAAGACTCGGGACCAGACGATTCTGAACCCGACGCCGCGCCACCCGCGAACGCGCGGCGAATGATGGCGAGCGCCACGTCGGCGCGGAGCGCGTCCGCGCGCGGACCGCGCAGTTGCCGCCGCCACGCGTTCTTCTCCGCAAGTCGGATCGCCTCCATCTCGCGCTCGCCGATCGGCGCGCGGGCGTCCGCGCCGGGCCCGCGCGCGACCGCGGCCGCGGCGAGCGCCTGCATGACCGCGGCCTCGAGCTCGAAGCGCGACCACGCGTAGTCGTTCGCCGACAGTCGGCGCGCGGCATCCATGCGCAGGTCGTACTCGCGCGCGGGTTCCTCCGCGACCGCGGCCACCGCGCGCGCGACCTCGTCGACGCGTGCCGCACGCGAGACGTCGAGCAGCAGGCCAATCGCCATCGAGAGGACGGCGAGAAGTCCGAGCGCGGCGACCGCGAGCTCGTTCGAGACACTGACCGCGAAGCGGCTTTCGGAAGCGCGTTTCGGCGGCGCTCCCGCCGCGGCCCCGCCGAGATCGGCGGCGCAGGCGATGAGCGCAAGCGCGAGGACGCACGACCCTGGCATCCACGCGACCGTCTCGATCTGCGCGTGGACGAGGACGAGTGCGCCGATCGCGAACGCGATCGAGCGCAGCATCGCTTCGGGAACAACGAGCGCCGCCTGCGCCGCACAGGCGGCGAGGAGGGCGAACGCGCAGACACCGAGAAGCCGCGTGGCAAGCCAGTACGCATCGAGGATCGGCCCCTCGACGGTCGCCGCGAGCGACAGGCCCGCGAGGCCCGCGCCCGCGGCGATGACGAGCGCAAGGCGCGGGACGCGTCGATCGGCATCACGATTCGCGGAATCCGCTGCCGCGACCACCGCGCGCGCCGGCCAGAACATCGCCACGACGAGCGCGATCCACGCGAATCCGCTGACGCCGAAGGCGACGAGCCAGTCGAAGAAGATCGAGTGCAGGCTCTTGACGTCCTCGGGGCAGTTCGCGGGCTTCGCCGCGTTGAAGAACTCCTGCACGCGATCGGGGCCGCAGCCGAGCGGGAACCAGTCGGTGTCGAAGAGGATGCCGAGCCCCGCCTCGATGTAGTAGCCGCGGAAGAGGAGGCTCAGCTCATCGATCCGTGTGCCGACCAGCCACCGCACGCCGACGAGCGCGAGCATCGACGCCGGAAGGACGAGCATCCAGCGCGCCGAGATCGGCGCGCCGCGCCGCACCGCGATCACCAGCACCGCCGCACCGATGAGCGTCGCGCCGATCGCGCCCTTGCCGCCGTTCACGAGGAGAAGCGCTGCGCACGCGCACGCCGCAAGTGCAAGGAGGAGCGTGTTTCCCGACTGCTGCGCGCGCCGCGCGAGCACGGCGAGCGCCGCAAAGCCGACGGCGCCGACGCCCATCATCGTCGAGAAAGGGTTCGACAGGCCGAACCAGCCCGAGGCCTCGGGCTGCATGAGACGCCGCTCGTAGCTGCGTGCGGCGCTCGAATCGGGCAGCCAACCACGCGCCGCGAAGAACTCGTCGCGCGTTTTCTCGAAATGGGCGACCGTCGCCGGATGCTCGACGAGCACCTGTACCGCGCCGCGCACGGCGAGCAGCGCGACCACGCCGAGGAGCACGGCGAGCGCCGTCGCGCGCAACGCCCGGTCGCGGACGAGATGCGCGAGCGCGACGAGCGCCAGCATCGCCGCGATCCACGTGTCGGCGCGGAAGCCATTTTCGGCCACGATTCCCGTGCGGGCATGGAGTATGGCGATCGGCACCGGGATGAGCGCGAGAAGCAGCGCCCGGACACGGACACCCCGTCCCGCGCGCGCTTCGCCGAAGAGCGCGAGCGCGGCCGATGCGAGGATCACGAGATCGAGCACGTGCGACTTCGCCGCCCCGAGCGCGAGAAGCGGCATCGGATCGCGCGCCGGATCGACGTCGGCGAACCAGACGTTCGGCTCGACCGACACCATCGCGCGCATCGCGGCGACCACAAGGATGCCGGCGAGACCGATCAGGCGCAGCGTGTTGGCCGCACGCGCGGGGCCCGTCACGCGCCATCCCCCCGCCGCAGGTTCGAATCGCGTCGCGGGTTCGAATCACGCCGCGCGACGCTCGTCTCAAGCACCGCCATCACCGCGAAGATCCCGAGGAGCTGCAATCCGACGAGCGCCGCCTGCCACGGACGCAGGAGCCCGAGTCCGATCGCGCTCATCGCGGTGACACCCGTGAGGAGCCAGAGGACGCCGACCGCGCGACGCTTCGAGAGCCCCAGTTCGACCAGTCTGTGAGAGATGTGCTCGTGTCCACCGATGAACGGGCTCTTCCCGCGCGAGATGCGCCAGAGCGTGACATACACGCCGTCGTAGAGCGGGATCGCGAGCACGATGATCGGCATGAACACTCCGTACCACGCGCTGCCGAGCGCGTAGCCCGCGTGGTCGGTGTCGATGTACACCGTGCGCGCCGCGAGCGTCGCGAGCATGTAGCCGATGAAGAGCGAGCCCCCATCGCCCATGAAGATGCGCGCGGGCGCGATGTTGAGGACGAGGAATCCGCCGAGCGCGCCCGCGAGGAGCGCGAGCGCCGACGCGACGAACCACTGCCCGGTCAGGATCGTCGCCACCATGAACGCGAGCGCGGCGATCATCGAGATGCCGCCCGCGAGGCCGTCCATGTTGTCGATGAAGTTGACCGCGTTCACCACGACGATGATCCAGGCGACCGTGAGCGCGATGCTGGCCACCTCGCCGCCGGGGTAGTCCGCGAGGAAGTTCTGGAGGAGCCGCACGTCGGAGAAGAGCGTGGTGCCGAGCGCGATCGCGACCTGGAGCAGCAGCTTCGGCCAGGCGCCGAGCGCGCGACGGTCGTCGACGAGACCGAGCACATGGATCGCGAACGCTCCCGCGAGGATCACGAGCCAATCGCCGCGCGCGCCGGCAACGCGCTCGAGGTGCACGGAGAGTCCGGGCAGCCGTTCGGCAAGCGCGTCGGGGGCGAACGCCACCGCAGCGAGGCCCGCGGCGAGCGGGCCGGCGACGGCCCAGAAGATCGCGACGCCGCCGATGTTCGGCACGCGCCGGAGCTCCTTCACATGACCCGCGACGCCCGGCGTGTCGAGCGCACCGACGCGGTGACCGAGCCGCACGAGCAGCCACGTCGCGGGCAGCGCGAGCGCGAAACCGACGAGGAGGAGCGCGAGGACCGTGCCGACCATCTCCCGGTAAGGTACACGCGATGCCTTCGCTCCGATCCGTCACGCTCTACTGCTCGAGTTCGCGCAGCCTCGATCCGCACTTCGCGGTCGCGGCGCGCGCGGCGGGCGAACTCCTCGCCCACCGCGGAATCACCCTCGTCTACGGCGGAGGCGGACTCGGCCTCATGGGCGAGGCCGCCCGCGCCTGCAAGGCGGCCGGTGGCCGCGTCGAGGGCATCATCACCCGCAAGTTCCTCGACCTCGAGCCCCCGGCGGCATGGGAACCTTCGAGGAGTTCTTCGAGACGCTCGTCGGCCGACAGATCGGTGATCATGCGAAGCCGATCGCCGTCCTCGACGACCACGGCTACTACCTCCCGCTCCACTCTCTCATCGAGCACTCGATCCGAGAGCGTTTCGCACGCGAGGCGCTCCGCGAGGTGCTGCGCTTCGGCACCGAGCTCGAACCGCTCGTCGACTGGCTCGCCGCGGAGGCCGCGGCCCCTGTGACGGCGGACCCGGAGCGCTTCCTGCCGATGGGACCCAAGAATCCGTCGGGCGGAAGCGCCCCCTCGCCCAGCACCTGACGCGCGCCGAGCCCCGATGCCGAGTCCCGATGCCGAGTCCCGATGCCGAGTCACTGATGCCGAGTCACGAGTCCACCGCCGCACGCGAGCTCCCACCGGTCGGCCTGATCGCCGGCCAGGGTGCGCTGCCCATCATCGTGGCGCAGGGGATCCGCGCCGCGGGCCGACGCGTGGCGTGCGTCGGGCTGCGCGACCAGTTCGATCCCGCGCTCCCCGCGCTGTGCGATGCGTTCGACACCGCGGGCGTCGTCCAGCTCGGACGCTGGCTGCGGCTGTCGCGGAAGTTCGGCGTGCGCGAGGCGGTGATGGTCGGCCGGGTCGCGAAGGCGCGCATGCACGATCCGCTCAAGATCTTCCGGCAACTGCCGGACTGGCGCGCGATCGACCTCTGGTATCGGAAGCTCCGCCACGATCGCCGCAGCGCCACGCTGCTCACTGTGCTCGCCGACGATCTCGCCCGGGAGGGACTCGTGCTGATCGACTCGACCACGTACATTCCCGATCACATGGCCCGTGAAGGCACCATGACCCGACGCGAACCATCCGCCGAACAACGCGGCGACGTCATGTTCGGCTGGCCGCTGCTGCAGCAGCTCGGCGCGCTCGACATCGGCCAGGCGATCGCCGTGCGCGAGAAGGACGTGATCGCGGTCGAGGCGGTCGAGGGAACCGACCGCATGATCGAGCGCGCGGGTGTCCTCTGCCGTCGTCGCGGCTGGACGCTGCTCAAGACGGCCCGGCGCGGCCACGACATGCGCGCCGATGTGCCGACGATCGGCGTCTCGACCGTCGAGAACCTCCACCGCGCCGGCGGCGGGTGCATCGCGATCGGCGTCGGACGCGTGATCGTCGTCGACCTTCCGAAGGTCGTCGAGGCCGCCGATCGGTACGGAATCGCGATCGTCGGCGTGCGCGACGACTGGGCCGCCAGCGCGGGCTGACGCGTCACGCCCCACTGTCGACGGATCGAATCATTCCCGACCGACACACTTCTACCGGAAGGCCGCGGATGCACATCTCCGGGCGCGTGCTTTGCTGTACGCTGCGGTGGCCGAGTGACCGCGGGCCTCGACGGAATCGAGACCGCGGGAATCCGCGCTCCTGGAGTCTCGCGATGTCGCAAGCAGCAAACGCGCCCAAGACGGCCGCAGGCCGAGCACCGGTCGGTGCCGTTCCGCGCGACACGATCCTCGTGATCGGTGGGCCTGGTGCGGGCAAGACGGTCTGGATCGCGCGCCTCCTCGACGCGCTCCGCACTCCGACCACGCTCCTCAACGGCCGCATCCCCGACGGCGACACCTGGATCTCCGGCCCGGGCTCGACGACGCTGCAGGCCGAGTTCGGCGATCTCGACACAAAGCGATCCAACGAGTCGATCGTCGCCGCGCTCGAGGCGAAGAGCTGGCCCGTGCCGACGCAGGATGCCGTCGAGCACGTCGTGGACTTCACGCTGACCGGCGAGGGCGTCCGCACACCGCGCCGCCGGCTGATCCTCGTGGATCTCCCGGGATCCGCGCTGCTCGCAGCGTTCGCACCCAGCAATCCGAGCACGCTCACCATCGGCTGGACCGTGGGCAACCAGCTGGCGCGCACCGCGGCGGTCGTCCTCCTGATCGACCCCGTGCGCGCGACCGAGCGCTCGCGCGAGTCGATCGACCTCGCGAACGCCACCGTCGCGATGCTCGAGCACCTCCGTGCGAGCCCGGAGGGCCGTTCGATTCCGGTCGCGATCGCCCTGTCGAAGTGCGACCGCGGCTACAAGACGATCATGCGCGAGGGCGGCGTGCGCCAGTTCGCCGAGCGCCATCTCGGGTCCGTGCTCGAGGCCGTCGGCTCCGCGCGCGTGTACGTCTCGAGCGCGACGCGCTCGCGCCTGGTGTCGCCGGGGTATCGCGAGCCCTCCACGCGCCGCCCGGTCGAGAACCTCGTCGAGCCGATGCACTTCCTGCTCGGGACGATCGACCGGATCGACGCGATTCGCCGGCGCGCGGCGCTGGTGATGCAGGCCGAGGCGCAGCGTCGCGGCCACCCGGAGCCCGCCGCGGTTCCGCGACGTCGACCCGCGCGCATTCCGGCGTACGCGTGGGCCATCGTGCTTGCAGGGGCGCTTGTCCTCCTGGGAGGACTTGCGCGGAAAATCTCGAATCCGCAACAGCCATCCGGCCCGTCCGATGTCGGCAGCGGCGCAAAGGAGTCCTCCCGATGAACTCCGCGATGAACGATCCACGACCCACTCCCGAAGGCCAGGGTGCCGATGGCGGCAAGCCACGCTCCCGCGACGGCGAGCGCCTGCGGCTCGAGCACGAGTCGACGCTGTCGCTCGACTGGGAAACGCAGCATGGCTCCGGCGGCGAGGCCGCCGGCGTCGACGAGGTCCTTCGCGCGCGAGACGCGCATGCGGCGCAGTCGGGTGACGACGCCGCCGACGAACTCGGCCCGGAGCCCGACATCGGACTCGACCGCACGATGGCCGACCCCGCGAACGCGACCATGCGGGGCATCGAGTCGCCGCTGATCGCTCCGAAGGGCACGAGCGGCGGAACGGCGGCGGCGGACGGCGCGCGGGGCGCCCAGCGACCGAGCGACGAGGGGTTTCGGTTCTCCGGAGCATCGATGAGCTTCGGCCAGCTCGTCGTCGTCGAGACCCGCGACTTCACGACCGATGAACTCGGCGGAATGCCCGGCGGGGAGATGGGAAGCTCGAACGCCGGGTCGCCGCCAGCGAAGGGCGCGGCGATCCTGCTCGTCGCCCTTGGCGTGGTGCTGGCGGTCGCCGGCGCGGCGTTGCTCGCGCTCTGATCGACCGGGGACCGCCTCCGGGTCGCGTTCCTCCGCGCGCCGGGAAAACCCGCTGATTTTCCGCGGCGAACGCGCAGGGAACCGCGGTCTTCCCCGCGCTTCCGTCGGGCGCGAAAGCCCCCTTTCGACTACACTCCGGACCCTCCGCGCGGAGCCCTCGAGGCCCCTCCGGAGCCGCCTCTTCCCGCGATTTCCAGCGCGCGGCGGCGGCATCCCGAGACCTTGCGGACACCACGTCCCTGCTGAGACCACGACCTCGCTGAGAACCCCTCATGGCCGACGGCACCCCCGCCCAACCCTCCGACGAGAAGCCCACCGGAAACGCCCCGGAAGCCCGCGTCGACGCGGTGATCGACCTCGACATCGACCGCGAGCTCCACGAGAGCTACCTGACCTACGCGATGAGCACGATCATGGATCGTGCGCTGCCGGACGTGCGCGACGGGCTCAAGCCCTCGCAGCGCCGCATCCTCGTGGCGATGAACGACCTCAAGCTGTCGCCCGGCCGCAAGCAGATCAAGTGCGCGAAGATCTGCGGCGACACGAGCGGCAACTACCACCCGCACGGCGAGAGCGTCATCTATCCGACGCTCGTGAACATGGGCCAGGACTGGAAGGCCCGCTACATGTTCGTCGACAAGCAGGGCAACTTCGGCTCGATCGAGGGCGACCCGCCCGCGGCCATGCGCTACACCGAGGCGCGCATGACGCACGCCGCGATGGCGATGATGGAGGACCTCGACAAGGAGACCGTCGACTTCAAGCCGAACTACGACGAGCGGCTCATGGAGCCGTGCGTTCTCCCCGGCAAGTTCCCGAACCTCCTCGTGAACGGCTCGTCGGGCATCGCCGTCGGCATGTCGAGCACGATGCCGCCGCACAACCTGCGCGAGATCTGCTCGGCGATCGTCGCCACGATCGACGACCCGCTCATCGGCGTCGACCGGCTGATGGAGCTCGTGCCCGGCCCCGACTTCCCGACCGGCGGCATCATCATGGGCCGGCGCGGGATCATGGAGGCGTACGCCTCGGGCCGCGGCCGCATCGTCGTGCGCGGACGCGTGACGCACCAGAAGTCGGCCGGCCGCGACGTGATCGTGATCGACGAGATCCCCTACCAGGTCTCGCAGTCGGCGCTGATCGAGAAGATCGTCGAGGCCCACAAGGAAGGCCGCATCGAGGACATCTCGCAGGTCCAGAACCACTCGGGCCGCGACGCGCGCACGCGCATCCAGGTCGTCCTCAAGAAGGGCGCCGACCCGGCGACCGTCGAGAAGCAGCTCTACGAGTTCACGCCGCTTCAGTCGAGCTACTCGATCCAGAACATCGCGCTCGTCAATCATCAGCCGCGCACGCTCTCGCTGCGCCAGCTGATCCAGTGCTACGTCGATCACCGCTGCGACGTCATCCGTCGCCGCTGCGAGTTCGAGCTCCGGCAGGCGCGCCAGGCCGCCCACAAGCTCGAGGGTCTGATCTACGCGGTGTGCGACATCGACGAGGTCATCCGCCTCATCCGCACCAGCCGCACCCGCGACGAGGCGATCCAGCGCCTCATGGAGCGGGCGTTCCGCATCCCGCCGTCGTATCCGCGCATCGACATCGTGCCCGAGCGCCTCATTGCGCGCGCCGAGAAGGCGTTCACCGAGGGCAACGGCGGCGCGCGTCTCACGCGCGTCCAGGCCGACGCGATCGGCGCGCTGCGCCTGATCCAGCTCGTCGGACTCGAGATCGAGAAGCTTGCGAACGAGCTCAACGGGCTTCTCGCGAAGATCGACGAGCTCGAGGCGATCCTCGCGGATGCGGGCAGGATCCTCGCGATCGTGCGTGCCGACACCCTCGCGCTCTCCGAGCGCTTCGGCGACGACCGCCTCACCGCGATCGAGGCGAACGAGGCCGAGGACTTCGAGATGGGCGAGCTCGTCCCGCAGCACGTCTGTGTGGTGACGGTGAGCCACGCCGGGTACGTGAAGCGCCTGCCGCTCGACACCTACCGCACGCAGGGCCGCGGCGGCAAGGGCATCAAGGGCGCCGAGCAGCGCGACGACGACTACACCGAGCACGTGATGGTGTGCGGTTCGCACGACGACCTCCTCTGCTTCACCGACACGGGCCGCGTCTTCCGCATCAAGGTGTGGCAGATCCCCGAGATGGCGCGCACCGCGAAGGGCCGTGCGATCGTCAACCTGCTCGAGCTCCGAGAGGGCGAGAAGGTCAAGACCTTCCTGCCGATCGAGGACTTCGAGAAGAAGGAGGACTACCTCGTCTTCGCCACGCAGAAGGGCCGCGTCAAGCGCACGAGCCTCAAGGACTACCGCAACGTCAACCGCGGCGGCATCATCGCCATCGCGCTCAACGAGGGCGACAACCTCATCGGCGTGATCTCGACGTCGGGCACCGACCACGTGCTCCTCGCGACGAAGGAAGGCATGGCGATCCGGTTCGACGAGGACGATGCGCGCGTGATGGGCCGCGACACCGCGGGCGTGAAGGGCATCGAGCTCGCCGATTCGGACGCGGTCGTGGGCATCGTGCGCTGCGACGACGCGCGCGCGCTCCTCACCGTCACATCGCGCGGATTCGGCAAGCGAACGGCGTTCGGCGAGTATCTCGTCCAGAGCGAGGACGGATCCACGCGCGCCCAGTCGCGCGGCGGCAAGGGCCGCATCGACATCCAGACCAACGACAAGAACGGCGAGGTGGTGGCGGTGCTTCCGATCGCGTCGGCCGATTCGGTGGTCGTGGTCTCCTCGAGCGGCATGCTCGTGCGCACCCCCGCCGCCGAGATCCGCGAGATCGGACGCAACACGCAGGGCGTGCGCGTGGTGCGGCTCAAGGACGGCGACCAGGTAGTCGGCGTCGCGAGCGCGCCGATGGACGAGGTCGAGCCCGGAGACGCGGCGACGAACGGCGACGCCGCCGGCGAGAACGCCCCCGAGGCTTCTGGCGAGGCTTCCGGCGGGGCTTCCGGCGGGGCCCCGCAGGGCTGACCCATGTTCCGGATTCGCCGCGCCACCCATGAACCGCGCATCGAGCTCGCGCCGCTGATCGACGTGATGCTCTTTCTCCTTACGTTCTTCATCTACAGCGTGATGATGATGGAACGCGTCGACCTCGTGCCGATGACGCTGAAGACGTACCAGTCGGGCGCGGCGGCGAAGCCCGTGCCGGCGGCGACGATCTCGGTCGACCTCGACGGGCGGCTCTACCTCGATCGCGCGCCGATCGCGCTCGACGAGCTTGCCTCGCGCCTCGAGGAGATCCGGACCGGTGCGCCCGACCTCGTCGTCTATCTCGCGCTGGCGGATGGAAGCGCCGAGGTCGATCGTTCCGCGCTGCTGCTCGACGTGTGGGATCGCCTGCAGCCGGGCAAGTTCAACGTGAACATCGTGGGCCGGCAGAAGCGCGGCCCCGTGATCCGCGACGCCGAGACGCCCGTGACCACGCCGCCTGCGGTTGGCCCCACCGCGCCCGGGTCGCAGGCGGCAGAAACGGCTCCATTGACCGGGAACCCCGGCAGCGCCCCCGCAGGTTGAGACAGCGGTCGGCCTACGCTCATCGAACGGACTCCATGCAGTCGCTTCGCAACAACCTCCCGATCGTCGTGGCGTTCGCGCTGAGCGTGCTGCTGCACGTCGCGGTCGTGTTTCCGGCGATGGGATTGATGGGCGGGAGCGGCGCTGCGCGCGAGGACATCGTCGACGCGGGGCTCGACCGACCGGATCCAGGCGAGGGGGAGGCGGAGGAAGACGATCGACACGCCGACCGGACCGACGCGGAACGCGCGATGGATCGCGAGACCGATCGCGCACGTCGGAGCGCCGAGAGCGCACGTCGCGCGATGCAGGAGCGCCGGAACCGCGACCGCGAGCTTCCACCCGAGGAGCAGGAGGAGGTGCGGCTCGGCATCGACGAGAGCAACGCCGTCACGATGAACTGGATCGGGTACGAGGAGTACCAGCAGCACCTCGCCGAACTCGCCGAAGTGGAGCAGGCCGCGTTCCGACTGCAGGTCGCGGCGGGTTCGCGGGGTACCGAGCAGTCGGCGCTGCCGCCTGCGGAACCGACCCCCACGGTCGCCTCGTCGCCAAACCCGAGCCCCCTGCCTCTGCCCGCCGGCGCCGCCGGCTCCACCGCACCCACCCCCACGAATCTCGTGCTCGAGCCTGCGAAGGAACCCGCGAGCCCTGCCGCGCCGACGCCACCGACCGAAGCGTCGGTCGCGCGCGGGAGCGACGCCGAGCGTGCCGTGCCGCTCCCTCCGCCAGAGCCGCCATCGCCCGAGGCGCCGCGCACCGATCCGTCTTCGGGCGACGCGCCGCCTTCCGCCTCTGGCTCGGAAACCACAGCGCCAACCTCCGATCCGAACGAGTCGCCACGCGAAGATCCCGCGCAACCGACGCCGACGCCGACCGAGACGCCGCAGGAATTGCCGAAGGTTCCCGGGGATGGAACGAAGCCGGTGCCTACGCCACCGGATCCGACCCGCACCGACCCTCTGGCGGAGCCACGCACGGATCCCTCCGCGGAGCCCGATCCGTCGAGCGCCGACCCGAGCAAGCCGTTGAACCCGGCGGCACCGGGTGCCTCGCCCAACTCGCCCCCGCGAGACAGCGCCGATCCGAGCGCGACAACCGTTCGCCCGCCGACCGAGGATCCGCAGAAGCCGATTGAGCCGAACCCAGACGCGGACTCGTCGCCCGCGCAGGACGCAACGCCCGACGCCGCGAACTCGGTCTCGACGAAGAGTGGGACGCAGGGCGGTGGCGTGCCCGGGCCGACGCCGGTCGACGGAACGCAGAACACGCCCGCACCGCCTTCACCCGCCGGGGCTCCCGGCGACACCGTGTCGCCTTCGGGCGAACTCTCCGATCGCGAGAGCGACCCGACGTCGATCATCGACGTGCCGATGGCGAACTGGCAGAACGGTCGCCCGCTCGCCGCGAGGGGCATCACGCTCAAGCCCGCGCGACCGCGGTTCACCACGCTCAACTACGTCGATGGCATCCGTCGCAATCCGATCGGCGAGCTCGTAATCGGCCGCGACGGCGTTCCGATGACGGCGCGACTCGTGCGTTCGACGGGCAACGGCAGCATCGACGAGGCGATTCGCAACGCGCTCTACCGATGGCGCGCAAGCGGCAGCCGACTGGAGAAACTCCAGCCGGGGCAGACTGTGACGATCCGGTTACGGATCATCATGCTCGTCGACTGACGCGCTGCACACCGAACCGGTGCGAACGCAAACGACGGCCGCGGGGTGAACGACGTCAAAACTTCGCATGGACCGCCCCACGGAACCGCACGGAACCGCACGGAACCGTGCCGCGTGGAGACCGCGAGGTGCCCGCGAGCACCCGGCACGCTCCTGGCACCGGACCTGCGCGCTGCAAGGTCCCGCGTCTCGGTCGCTTCGCGCCACACCCGCTCGTGCCGGGTGCGTGCCGACGCTCGCCGGCACGTACCCGCCTGCTACCCGGCACGGTTCCATCGAAGGATCAGCCGGGGTTCCTCGCGACGCGGAAGCCAACCTTCGCCGACGACAGAGTTGGGGGCAGAGCAAACCGAGTGCTTGAGCGATGCAAAACCGGACCGTCCTCCCAGCTCCCTCCACGAAAGACGCGGGACGTGCCCGTCGCGGGCCCCGTCGGGTCGGTCACTGGAAGCGGCGTGTAGAAGGAGAAATCGAACCAGTCGCTGCACCATTCATGGACATTGCCGGACATGTCGTGGAGACCCAGTCCGTTCGCCGCCTTCAAACCAACGGGCCGCGTCTGCAAGGGAGACTGGTTCTGGCCGTGCCATGCGATGTCGGACGCCTTCTCCACCTGATTGGTGCCGCCTAGATTCCCGACGTACCCGTGATACGCGGTCGTCGTACCCGCGCGACAGGCATACTCCCATTCGGCCTCCGTTGGAAGTCTCAGCCCCGTGCCGGCGAGGAATCCATTCGGCCCGGTGATGTTCAGATACGACATGTTCTCCGCGGGCCGATTCGGGATTTCCGCCACGCTCACCTGAGGAGAGCTGGACGTGAAGAACGATGGATTCGACCCGAAGCGTGCGACAAACTGTGCCTGAGTGACCTCATAGCGGCCGAGATAGAACGGCTGTGAGATCGTCACCGCATGGGTAGGTCCCTCACTCGGGAAGGAGGAACACAAGAACTCCAAGGTGTCCAACGTCGCCGTCGCCTGGCAGCCCATCGTGAACGTCCCGGGCGGAATCAGGAGCATCTCGATCTGCGTGATGTTGTCACGCACACGCCAGGGAAGACCCGTCGCGATGATCGCATTGCGCAGCATCGAGTTCGTCACGACCGATGCATTCGGAGTCTGCTCGAGGACCGTGAACCACGGCGCCACGTAGGTAAACCCACCGTTCAGGCTTCCCGTCCCTACGGGTGTCGAAACGTCGACTGTCTTCGCACCAGCCGTACCCGCCGGCGTGACCGCCGTGATCGAGGTCGCGCTCATGACGGTCACCGACGTACAGGCCACGCCGCCGATCTTGACCGATGTCGCCCCGGTGAAACCGACGCCCGTGATCGTGATCGGTGTGCCGCCCGCCAAGGGACCCGACGACGGACTCACCGAGGTGATCGACGGGCCCTCGACGTAGGTAAACGCGTCCGCCGTAATCCAAGTGCCGCCCGGAGTCGTCACCGAGACCGTCTTGACTCCGAGAGTTCCTGCAGGCGTCACGGCCCGCACGCTCGTACCACTCACCTGCGTCACGCCCGTGCAGGCGAAGCCATCCACGCGCACCTCCGAAGTGCCGAGGAGGTTCAGACCGTTCACGGTGATCGTCGTTCCGCCCGTGTTTGGCCCGATCGCAGGGGTCACCGATGTGATTTGCGGCAGCGGGAAGTAGATGAACGCATTCGCCTGAGAAACTGTGCCCCCCGGCGAAGATACCGACACTGCTCTTGCCCCCGCTGCAGTCACCACTGGCGTCACCGCGGTCACCTGCGTTGCACTCACCACCGTCACCGAGGTGCAAGGAACTCCACCCACTGTGACCGTCGTCACGCCCGAGAGGTTTGTGCCGGTGATCGTGATTGTCTGCCCCCCAGCAAGCGCCCCGGCCCCCGGCGTCACCGATGTGATCGTGGGTGCTGCGACATACGTAAATGCGCTTGGGAGGGTCGCCGTGCCACCAGGTGTCGTCACCGACACCGATTTGACGCCGGACGCGCCTGCCGGAGTGCGCGCCGTGAGCTGCGTCGAGCTCACCACCGTCACCTGCGTGCACGCCACCGTGCCCACTTTCACCGAGGTCGTGCCGGTGAGATTCGTGCCCGTTACTGCGATCGTCGTACCGCCTGATGCTGGCCCCGCCGCCGGCGTCACCGTTGCAATCGTCGGCACCGGGAAGTACACAAAGGCACTTGTCTTCGTCGCCGTTCCGCCCGGTGTCGTCACCGACACCGACTTGGCACCGGTTGTTGCCCCGGCGGGTGTCACTGCCGTCAACTGGGTTGCACTCACCACCGTCACGCCCGTGCACGCGACGCCAGCAACCGCGACCGACGTCGTTCCGGTGAGATTCGTACCCGTGATCGTGATCGTGGTACCACCCGAGATCGAGCCAGATGTCGGCGATACCGACGTGATCGTCGGCGCCGACATGTACGTGAAACCATTCGATCGCGTCACGGTGCCAGCTGCCGTCGTCACCGACACAGGCTTCGCACCAACTGTGCCCGCAGGGGTCACAGCCGTCAGCTGCGTTGCGCTCACCACCGTCACCGATGTGCACGACACTCCGTTGACCTTGACCGACGTCGTCCCTGTCAGATTCGTTCCGAGTATCGTCAACGCCGTGCCGCCGGTCTTCGGCCCGGCAGCCGGCGCGATCGATGCGATTGTCGGACCAAACAGGTAGGTGAACGCGTTCGACTTCGTCGCGGTGCCGCCAGGCGTTGTCACCGACACTGACTTCGCACCAACCGTGCCGCTGGCCGTCACCGCCGTCACCGTCGTCGCACTCACCACCGTGACAGCCGTACACGCCACACCACCGACCTCCACGGCGGTCGTGCCATTTAGATTCGTACCCGTGATCGTGATCGTCGTGCCGCCGCCCTGTGGTCCCGATGCCGGAGCTACCGCCGTGATCGTCGGTACGGCGAAGTACGTGAATGCGCTCGCCTTGGTGCCAGTGCCACCAGCCGTCGTGACCGTCACCGACTTCGCACCCACCGTGCCCGCAGGGGTCACAGCCGTCAACTGCGTTGCGCTCACCACCGTCACCGACGTGCACGCCACCGCGCCCACCTTCACCGATGTCGCTCCGGTGAGGTTCGTGCCCGTGACCGTGATCGTCGTGCCACCCGCGGTCGGTCCCGCCGACGGCGACACCGACGTGATCGTGGGTAGTCCGACGAGCGTAAACGCACCTGGTAGGGTCGCCGTGCCACCCGGTGTCGTCACCGAGACCGACTTCAGACCCGCGTTACCCGCGGACGTCACCGCTGTCAGCTGTGTCGGGCTCACCACCGTCACCGACGTGCACGCCACCGCGCTCACCTTGACCGAAGTCGCTCCGGTGAGGTTCGTGCCCGTGATCGTGATCGTCGTGCCACCCGCGACAGGTCCGACCGAAGGGCTTACCGACGCGATCGTCGGCGCCGGGACATACGTGAAGCCATTCGTCTTCGAGGCAGTTCCGCCCGGGGTCGTCACCGAAACCGTCTTGGCGCCAGTCGTTGCCGCGGCGGGCGTCACTGCCGTGAGCTGCGTCGCGCTCACCACCGTCACGCCCGTGCACGCGACGCCAGCCACAGCAACCGACGTCGTGCCCGTGAGATTCGTACCCGTGATCGTGATCGTCGTCCCGCCGCCCTGTGGTCCCGATGCCGGAGCTACCGCCGTGATCGTCGGTACGGCGAAGTACGTGAATGCGCTCGCCTTGGTGCCAGTGCCACCAGCCGTCGTGACCGACACCGACTTCGCACCCACCGTGCCCGCAGGGGTCACAGCCGTCAGCTGCGTTGCGCTCACCACCGTCACCGACGTGCACGCCACCGTGCCCACCTTCACCGATGTCGCTCCGGTGAGGTTCGTGCCCGTGACCGTGATCGTCGTACCGCCTCCGAGCGGTCCCGACGAGGGCGAGACCGACGTGATCGTGGGTACGATCGAGTACGTCGACTCGTACGTGAATGCATCGACAAGTTCGGCCACGTCCGCGGGCGTGCGCACGATCACGGTCGCCGGGCCCACGGGGCCAGCCGGCGTCGTCGCGAGGATCCGCGTCTCGTCGACCACCACCACGTCCGTCGCCACGTCCTCGCCGATCTCGATCGACGTCGCGCCGGAGAGGTTCCAGCCCGTGATCGCGATGCGCGTGCCGCCCTCGGCGGGACCGTTCGCGGGGCTCACCGCGCGGACCGTCGGGAGTTCCCACGGCGCGCGCTCGCCCCAGCGCGCGAGGAGGAGCGACAGGTCTGCCGCCCCCACCACGCCGTCGAGATCGAGATCGCCGACGAGTTCGCCCGCGGCGCCCTCGCCCGTCAGCCCCCACGCCTCAAGCAGCAGCGCGAGGTCGCCCGCGCCCACCACGCCGTCGAGATCGAGGTCGCCGAACGCGCGCTCACACGTGTCGAGCACGAGGTCGAGATCGGTGTCCGCGCCGTCGGTCTCGAGCTCGCACGCGTCGGCTTCGCCGTTCGCATTGCAATCCTCGGTCGGAGCGCCCGCGCCCTCGCAGCATTCGGGGCGGCCGTTCCCGTTCACGTCCTCAAGCTCACCAGCCGCGATCTGGCCGAGGTCGACCACGCCGTCGCCGTCGCAGTCGCCACTCCACTCGATCACGTAGCCCTTCATGCAGAAAGGGGCGGCATCCGCCGAGAGATNNGAAGTTCTCGCTGCCGAAGCCATCGTCCGGCTCGCCCTCGGCCCAGTTCGAGAAGACGAACGGCTCGCCGGTCACCCACGACCATCCGGTCGCGGGATCGATCTCCGCCGCGGCCGTCTCCTGACGGAGACCAAGCCAGATCGCGTGCGCCTCGCCCTCGAGCGAGGGGCAGAGCGGCTGTCCATCGATCAGCCGACCCTGGATCCACGCCGCCTCGGCGGGCGAGGTGAGGGTGACAAGATGGCCGCCCGCCGCGCGTGCGGCGGCGTCGGCCTCGGCCCACGTGATCTCGGTGTCGGTCGAGATGCGCTGGTACCAGTGGCCGTTGCCGCCGTCGGCCGTCGACCACTGCACGGGCGCCTGGGCGTGAGCGGCGGGCGCGCCGGCGAGAACCGCAAACGCCGCGAGTAGAGCTCGAAGGATGGCTGTGAACGAGCAGAGCTTGCGCGGGAGCGAAGAGTTGGTCAGCGGGGTCGTCATGGTGAGGATTCCTCGCCATGTGTAGTCCGGCCCGAGCGTCTTTTGGACGCCGGATTTGACTTCCGAAGAAACAACCTCTCCGCCGCGCGCCGATTCGCCCGCGCCCCATACGGAGCCGCTGAGAGACCGTGGTGAAAGAACTTGCGCTCGGCGTAGGCCAGACACTGAATCGAGGCGAGAAAGTCCTTACGCCACAGTTACTTACAGCTCCCCGCTTCGGCACCGACTCCTCACACTGCCCGGCTCACGCCAAACGTCGCCGCCACTCGTCGATGCGGTGGTAGTCCGTCAGGTCGTACTGGATCGGCGTCACCGTGATGAACCGCTCGTTGAGCGCCTCGACATCGGTGCCTTCCTTCGTATGGAAGAACTCCATGCCGTTGCCGTTTGGCCAGTAGTACGGCCGCCCATCCGGCGCCACGCGGCGCTCGTAGTTGTCGATGCCCGCCGCGGTGTTCATCGTGACGACCTTGATCTTCGGGAGCGGCGCGTCGGCCGCATGCGTGCGCGGCACGTTGATGTTGATCACGTTGTGCGGATCGATGCGGTGCTTCAGCACGCGGTCGATCGCGTGACGCGCGATCTCGGCCGCGCGCCGCCAGTGTGGTACGCCTCCACCCATGTGGAGGCTCACCGCGATCGCGGGGACCCCGAGGAACGCCGCCTCGACCGCCGCTCCGACCGTGCCCGAATAGATCACGTTGATGCCGACGTTCGCGCCCGAGTTCATGCCGGAGATCACGACGTCGGGCCGCGAGCCCGCTCCGAAGAGGTCAGGCCACAGTCGACGAAGACCAAGCTTCACGCAGTCGGCGGGCCTCCCCTCGACCGCGTAGCCGCGCATGTGCTCGTTCGGCGAGACCTCCTGGATCATGAGCGGCGTGTGGAAGGTGATTCCGTGGCTGGTTGCGCTCTGTACGTCCGCCGGCGCGACGGTGATCACCTCGCCCATGTCGCGGATCGCCGCGTGCAGTGCCTCGATGCCGGGTGCGTGGATGCCGTCGTCGTTGGTGAGGAGAATCCGCATGGGCCGCGCAGTGTACGGACCTCGCGCGCGTGCGGCGGTACGATGCCGCGGTGTCGCTGCCGGGCATGCTGCTCCTGATCCCCTGCGTTCTGCTCGCGCTCGTCGCGGCGATCGTGGTGCTGCGGATGCGCCTCGCGGAGCGCTCGATTCCGAAGATCGACGAAGGCGACCGCCTCCCGCCCGCCTCCGGCCTGCTCTCGATCGTGATCCCGGCGCACAACGAGGCGCGGGTCATCGAGGACAGCGTCCGCACCCTGCGCCGACAGACGCGTCGCAACCTCGAGGTCACGTACGTCCTCGATCGATGCACCGATCGGACGCGCGAACTGCTCGTGGCCGCCGCCGCCGGCGACGACCGCATCGGCTTCGTCGAGAACGGCTCCTGCCCCGCCGACTGGGCCGGCAAGTGCAACGCCTGTCGCGTCGGCGCCGAGCGCGCCCGCGGCGATTGGATCCTCTTCACCGATGCCGACTGCCGCTTCGAGCCCGAGATGCTCGATGCCATGCTCGCGATCGCCGAGTCGCGGGGCGCGGCCCTCACGTCGGCGGTCGGCCGCCTCACGTTTCGCCACCGGTTCGAGCGACTGCTCCAGCCCGTCGCCGCGCTCGTCCTCTTCCGCGTCTTCCCGCTCGACAAGGCCAACCGCGACGACGACCCGTGGCCCTTCGCGAACGGCCAGTTCCTCCTCTTCCGCCGCGACCGCTACCTCGCGATCGGCGGCCATGAACTGGTGAAGGACGCGCTGCTCGAGGATCTCTTCTTCGCATGGCGCATCCACCACATGGGCGGGCGTATCACGGTCGTCGATGCTTCATCCCGGATGGAGGTCGCGATGTACGAGACCCCCGCCGCCATGCGCAGCGGTTGGACGCGGATCTTCATCGAGAGCTGCAACCGGATCCCGAAGCGGCTCATCTTCCTGGGCTCCGAGCTTCTCTTGATTTCAGTGCTGCTCCCGTTGCTGGCGGCGATGGCGGTGCTGCTCGGAGTCGTCGAGTTCGCGGGGGGAGCCGCTTCCGCGCTCGTCGCAGACCCCGCCGGATCCGCAACAACGGTCGCATCTTCGTCCACACTCGAGGCCGGACTCCTGCTGCTGGCGGGCTTGGCCTCGCTCGCGATGGCGCTTGGTGCGGTGATGCTCGTCCATGCCCGACAGCGGGCGCCGGTCCTTTGGGCGTTCGCGCATCCGCTCGCGGCCGCGCGGGTCGCCTGGTGGCTGCTCGACGGAGCCCGCATGCTGCGCCGACGCGTCCCGATCCGCTGGGGGGGCCGCGAATACGTGCTCGAGCCGCGACGCCGACGTTCGAAGGCCGAACGCGCACGGCAGGCGGAGGAAGCGCGCCGGACACGGGCCGGAGCGCGCCTGGAAGGCGCCGCGTCGTCGCACGACCCTGACGGCCGCGCCTCGGGTACGTAGTTCCTCCGCGAGGGCGGCTTCGCGATCGGAGCGACGCATCCACCGCGCCACCAACGCCCACGCCCGCATGAACACCGACGTCAAACGCCCCGCGTGGATCGGCTCTGCTACCCTCCGCCCGGCCCGTCATGTACGCCCCGCTCCTCTCGAACCGCTATCTCACCTCGCGCATCATTCCGTTCCTTGCGGTGGCCGCGGTCGCGCTGTGCGTGGCGCTTGTCATCGTCGTCGTGAGCGTGATGTCCGGCTTCCTCGAGGAAGTGCGTCGCTCCGGCAAGACGCTGATCGGCGACGTGGTGGTGACCCGCGACATCACCGGCATCCCTCATTACGAGGAGTTCATCCGCGAGATCGAGGCACTGCCGACCGCGGAGGCCGCGTGTGCGGTCGTCGAGACGTACGGACTTCTCCAGATGCCCTACGGCCAGGGTGACGGCGGCAAGCAGATCGAGACGGTGCAGGTCTGGGGCATCGAGCCAACGAGCTTCGATCGCGTGACCGACTACCGGTCGAAGCTCTACTGGCGCACTCCGACGAAGGAGGAGACCGCGGCGCTCGCCCCGGACGACCCCCGACTCGACGCCGAGTACCAGCGCGATCGCGAGGGCATGTCGCTCCACAACGCGGCGGGCGAACCCGGCCTCGTCCTCGGCATCGAGATCTCGCCGTTCAACCGTCGCACGAAGGACGGCTCGTATCGCACGGAAAACCAGTCCGGAGCGCAGGATCCCGGCTACTTCATGCCCAACATCGAGCCGGCGCCCCTGCTGACGCTCGTCCCGGTCACCGAGTCCGGCAAGATCGTCGGCGAGAAGAAGATGCGGTTTCCGGTGGTGAACGAGTTCCAGAGCGGCGTCTTCCAGATCGATTCGCAGCGCGTGCTTGCGCCGATCGCCGAGATCCAGCGGATGCTCGCGCTCGACGCCGCCGACGTCGTGTCGCGCACCGAGCGCGACGAGAACGGCCAGCCGAAGATCGAGGGCCGCACGCCCGCGCGGGCGACGACGATCCTCGTCAAGGCGAAGCCGGGTGTCGATCCCATGCAGCTGCGCACCGACGTCGAGGTGGCCTACGCGCGCTTCTTCGAAACGATCATGAAGGACCCGGTGCGCTCGCGCTTCGGTAGACCGCCGCTCTCGGTGCTCGTGGCCACGTGGGAGCAGCGGCTCTCGGCACTTCTCGGCCCCGTCGAGAAGGAGCGAAGCCTCATGCGCACGCTCTTCTCGATCGTCTACGTGGTGTGCGCCGCGCTCGTCCTCGCGATCTTCTGGTCGATCGTGCAGGAGAAGACGCGCGACATCGGCATCCTCCGCGCGATCGGCGCCTCGCGCACCGGCGTGCTCTGGATCTTCCTCCGCTACGGCATGCTGATCGGCGTGGTCGGTTCGCTGCTGGGCGTGCTGCTCGCATGGGCGATCGTCGCGCGGCTCAACGACATCCACGACCTGCTCGGCACGCCGTCGCCCACGTGGTTGCGGGTGCTCGCTTGGCTCGCGGTGCTCGTCGGTCTCGGCATGATCGTGCGCAGCGTCCGCCGGGCATCCGCGCTCCGCACCGTGCTGTGGGGTTTCGGCACGGTCGGTCTCGCGAGCCTCGCGGCCGTGCTCTGGAACCACGAAGGCCACGTCATCTGGGATCCAAGCGTCTACTACTTCAGCCGCATCCCGAGCGAGATCGACACCGACATCGCCTGGACGACGGCGGTCTTCGGCACGTTGTTCAGCGTGATCGGCGCCGCGATCCCGGCCGGTCGCGCGGCCGACACCGACCCCGTGAAGAGCCTGAGGTACGAGTGATGCAGCCAAGCGCACCCCACTCCGCCCTGCTCTCCGCGCGCAACGTGCGCAAGACGTACCACCTCGGCAAGGTCCGGGTGCCGGTGCTGCGCGACGCCTCGATCGACATCGCCGCCGGCGAATGGGTGTCGATCGTCGGCAGCTCGGGCTCGGGGAAGAGCACGCTCCTGCATCTCCTCGGCGGACTCGACCGCCCCGACGCCGATTCCGGCCCGATCTCCTTCGCGGGCGACGAGCTGCGCGCGTTCGGTCCGCGTCGGGAGAACGAGTACCGCAACCGCGACGTCGGGTTCGTCTTCCAGTTCTACCATCTGCTCCCCGAGCTCACGGTGCTCGAGAACGCCATGCTGCCGTCGCTGGTCGGACTCGGGCGCTTTCGCTGGCTGCTCGCGCGCGGGGAGTTGCGCGAGCGCGCCGCGGAGCTTCTCAAGACCTGCGGCCTCGGGCACCGACTGCTGCATCGCCCCGCGGAACTCTCGGGCGGCGAGCGTCAGCGCGTGGCGATCGCGCGCGCGCTCATCAACAAGCCGCGCGTGCTCCTCGCCGACGAACCGACCGGCAACCTCGACGAGAAGACCGGCGGCGGAATCCTCGATCTCCTCGCCTCGTGCCACGCGGACGGCCTGACGCTCGTGATGGTCACGCACGACGCGAGCATCGCTCGGCGCGCGCAGCGGCAGGTGCGCATCGCGGACGGCTGCGTCGCGCTCGCACGCGAGTGATCCTCGCGGACCTTCCGCGTCCGGTCAATCGTTCGTGAAGAACCACTTGCCCGCGGCGTCGCCGGCGGCGCCGATCCTCGACCCGTACACCCGCTCGAAACGGTCCTGCCACGCGGGCGGAGCCGACGGCGGCGGCGCCTTCGGATTCGCCGGCACGACCACGTTCGCCTTCGCGAGCCGGAGCAACTGATCGGGGTTCTTCTCGTACAGCCATCGCACGAACATGTACGACATCGACTGCGCGAGTCCGAAGTCCTTCGTCCACATGGGATCGGTGTAGGAGCTCTGCAGGACGGCCTGGAACGGGGTTCCCGCACGCACGGCGACGAGACCGTCGCGGCGAAGCGCCTCGTCCATCGCGGCCATCGGCGTCTGGATCTCGGCCATCACGCGCGGCAAGCCCTCGTTGAGCCACGGCGGTCCACGCTCGGGCGTTCGCGCCCAGTGGAGCATCGCCCTCGCCACGCCGACCGATGCGTGATACGCCTGCAGCGCGCGATCGCTGTTCGGCGCAACCAGCACGATCGGCTGCGGCACTCCCGCCGCATCGGGGGGATAGACGACGAGCACATCCGGATAGCGCGCCGGGTCGATACCCGCGGCGGCGGCGACGAGGAGGCGCCAGCGATCTCGGTCGCCCGCGAGGATGACGGGGATCTTTCCCTGCGGTCTCACCGCCGCACCGACCCGCGCCAGGTCCTCGGACCAGCGCATGTAGAAGGCCTCCAGCTTCGCCGCGTCGTTCCTGAACGCAGGATCACCGCTCTCGACGAGCAGCGCGATGCGGGGCGACTCGTGCAGGGTTCCGCTCGCACCGGCCTTCGCAAGGGCCGCGCGGGCCGCCTCGACGTTGCGCGCGGTCGCCTCGTCGAACGCCGCCGGATCGAGGTTCTTCCACGGGGTCGACGGGAACGGCGGTGCCTCCGGGCTGATCGCCGACAACCGCGCGACCTCGGCCTTCCGCGCCCGCTCCTCCCGCGCTGCCCGAAGCCTGCCCGCCTCGGCACGCGCCGCGTCGATGGCTTCGGGTGTCGCCCCCTGGCGCTTCGCCCACTCGACGATTCCCCGCCCTGCGGCGCCCGGTTCGGGCATCGCCAGCACGATGGCGGTCGCGTCGGCGGCCGCCTGACCATCCTTCGCGACCACGAACGCCTTCAGGACGGTCACGGCGCAACTCGGCTTGAGATCCTCCCAGCGGACCGTCCCGCAGCTGCCCTCCAGGGCGTCGCCGGACCATGCCGACACCCCGCATTTCTCGCTGCGACCGCTCGCAAGTTCGAGCGTGACCGGGACCTCCGACGACAGCACCCGGCGCTGGATATCCGCCGCGCAGGGTGCATGGATCGCCAAAAAGACAGCCGCGGCGGTGGTTGCGGACACGATGTTGCGGCTGATCGCGTCGCTCATCCTGCGTACGAGCATGTTGGATCGCAAGAATACCTCCCCTTTCGCCTATTTCGGGGTTCCACCTGACCGAAAAAGACGCGTGGCGGTGGAACGAGTCTTGCCCGCCAAGCGCCATTCCCGCGAACTTGAGTCCGCGACGAATGAGTACGATGACCAGTCGCTTGTCCGAGAAGCCACGCCGGCGTCCGGGCAGCCGACAGTGAGGATGTCCGCCTCTGTCCGAGGCAGCCAAGGAGTTCCCCCATGTTCGAACGACTGACCGACCGCGCACGCAAGGTGATGGCCCTCGCGAACCAGGAGGCCCAGCGGCTCAACCACGAGTACATCGGCACGGAGCACATCCTGCTCGGCCTCGTGAAGGAGGGCTCGGGTGTCGGCGCGAACGTGCTGAAGAACCTCGACATCGATCTCCGGAAGGTACGCATCGAAGTCGAGAAGCTCGTGAAGACCGGGCCGGAACTCGTCACGATGGGCAAGCTTCCGCAGACCCCCCGCGCGAAGAAGGTGATCGAGTACGCGATCGAGGAAGCCCGCAACCTGAACCACAACTACGTGGGCACCGAGCACCTTCTGCTCGGGCTGCTCCGCGAGCACGACGGCGTCGCCGCGCAGGTGCTGATGAACCTCGGCCTCAAGCTCGAGGAGGTCCGCGAGGAGGTCCTCAACCTCCTCGGCGCGGGCGCCGAGAGCGAGGAAGCGCCTCCGCAGCAGGAGCCGCAGGAGCCGCCGTCGATGGGCGGTCCGGCCTCGGGAGGCCCGGAGACCGGTGGTCGCCGCGGCGCCGCGAAGAGCAAGACCCCCGCGCTCGACAGCTTCGGCCGCGACCTGACCGAACTCGCCCGCTCGGGTGAGCTCGATCCGGTGATCGGCCGCATGAACGAGATCGAGCGCGTGGTGCAGATCCTGTGCCGCCGCACGAAGAACAACCCCGTCCTCCTCGGCGAGGCGGGCGTCGGCAAGACGGCGATCGTCGAGGGCCTCGCCCAGCGCATCATCAACCAGGAAGTCCCCGACATCCTGTTCGACCGGCGCCTGGTCGTGCTCGACCTCGCCGCGATGGTCGCGGGCACCAAGTACCGCGGTCAGTTCGAGGAGCGCATCAAGGCGGTCATGAACGAGGTCCGCCGCGCGAAGAACATCATCCTCTTCATCGACGAGCTCCACACCCTCGTCGGCGCCGGTGGCGCGGAAGGCGCGATCGACGCGTCGAACGTGCTCAAGCCCGCGCTCGCCCGTGGCGAGATCCAGTGCATCGGCGCCACGACCTTCGACGAGTACCGCAAGTACATCGAGAAGGATGCGGCACTCGAGCGGCGCTTCCAGTCGATCGTGGTCGAGCCGCCAAATCCGGAGCAGACCTTCGAGATCCTCAAGGGCATCCGCCCGAAGTACGAGGCGCATCACCGCATCAAGATCACCGACGCCGCGCTCCGCGCCGCCGTCGAGTTCTCCGGCCGCTACATCCCCGGCCGCGTGCAGCCCGACAAGTCGATCGACGTGATCGACGAGGCGGGCGCCCGCCTGCGCCTGCGCTCGATGGCGAAGCCGCCGAACCTCGCCGAGATCGAGGAGAAGATCGAGAAGCTCGCGATCGAGAAGGACGAGGCGGTCAAGAACGCCGACTACGAGCGCGCGGCGCAGATCCGCGACCAGATGGACAAGCACCGCCGCGAGCGCGAGCGCCTGCAGGGCGAGTGGAAGGAGCGCATGAACGAGACCGTCGGCACCGTCGACGAGGAGATCATCGCCGAGGTCGTCTCGAAGATGACCGGTGTTCCACTCACCCGCCTCGAGAAGGCCGAGAGCGAGCGCCTGCTCGCGCTCGAGGGCGAGCTCCACAAGACCGTCGTCAGCCAGGACGACGCGGTCAAGGCGGTTTCCCGCGCGATCCGCAAGGCGCGCTCGGGCCTCAAGGACCCGAAGCGCCCGATGGGTTGCTTCATCTTCGTCGGACCGTCGGGCGTCGGCAAGACGCTCCTCGCGAAGGCGCTCGCCGAGTTCATGTTCGGCGACCAGGACGCGCTCGTGTACCTCGACATGTCGGAGTACATGGAGAAGCACAACGTGTCGCGTCTCGTCGGCGCTCCTCCGGGATACGTCGGCTATGAAGAGGGTGGCCAGCTCACCGAGCGCATCCGCCGTCGTCCGTACGCCGTCGTCCTCCTCGACGAGGTCGAGAAGGCGCACCCGGATGTGTTCAACATGCTCCTCCAGATCATGGAGGAAGGACGCCTCACCGACAGCTTCGGCCGTCACGTCGACTTCAAGAACGTCATCCTGATCATGACGTCGAACCTCGGCGCCGACGTGATCAAGGGCGGCTCGACGTTCGGCTTCGGCAAGCGCGCCGAGGTGCAGGACTACGAGAAGATGCGCAAGGCGCTGATGGGCGAGGTCGAGAAGTTCTTCCGGCCCGAGTTCATCAACCGCCTCGACGACGTCGTCGTGTTCCGTCCGCTCGTGAAGGACGACCTCGTCACCATCATCGAGTACGAACTCTCCAAGGTGCGCAAGCGCCTCGGCGAGAAGGGCATGAAGATGGAGCTCGACGCGGGCGCCAAGGACTTCCTCATCGAGAAGGGCTACAACCCCGACTTCGGTGCGCGTCCGCTGCGCCGCGCGCTGGGGCAGTACATCGAGGATCCGCTGGCGGAGAACCTGCTCATGGGCGAGTTCAAGGCCGGCGACGAGATCCGCGTGACGCGCGGCGAGGGTCAGGATCACCTGACCTTCAAGGCCGTGCGCGCCGGTGACGGTGGTGGCGACGACGACGGCGGCAATGCCCCGAAGGAGCCCTCGCCGACCCCGCTCGCGGGCGCCGAGAGCTGATCCTCCGGCCACAAACACACCCCTGAAAGCCGCCCGCCCCGCGCGGGCGGCTTTCTTTCAAACCCTTGTCAGGACAAGTCTTACGTCACGATTGCCACGCAGAGGTATGCGGCCCGAAGTGCGGCCCGACGTGCGGCCCGACGTGCGGCCTTCTGTTCGCCTTTTGATGAAAGTTGCCGAAAGTCGTTTGTTCGGCGCAGAGGCTGTGGCACCGTTGACGCGATTGCGAATCTCGCGCTCGCGGGTTCCGCATCAAAAGGGTGAAGGCTTCGGACGCGGGTTCGAGGCCTATCGGAGTGGAGTGGAAGGCCAGCCAACAACGCAGATTCCGTTCGGCGCGTCGCGCCCGGCGTTCTTTCGTTGGTGGCATCGGCGAGGGCAACTGTTGTCGTTGGAAACTGGATGGCGGCAGACGCGCCTGCGCGATTGTGGCCGACTTCGGACTTGAACGTGCGCTGGGACGAACGTCCCTGCTCCCCCTCTGGAGCATCCTCGAGGCGCCACGAGCAATCCGAGAGTCCGGCTTCCATCCGTGTGAGTGGATGAGTGGAGAGGATTGGCCGAACGCCCGTCGATCGATCGGGCTCGGCAGGAAGAAGGTCCCATGTTCTCACGTCCCGATTTCTCACGTCCCGATTTCTCACGTCCCGATTTCTCACGTCCCGATTTCTCACGTCCCAATGCGTCGTCCCGTCGGGGCGCCGTGCGTCCTCGCACGCTGCCGATCTCGCCCGCATCACCGCACGCGCCTCGATCGTTCGCGATCGTCGCGACCTTCGCCTCGACACTGATGGCGGGCGGTCTCGCGCACGGCGCGTTGAAGACGCACGATTCCGTCGCGCTGGTCTCCGCACCGGTCACGACCTCGCCGTCGATGGTCGGAATCCAGATCGCCGACGGCATGCTCGGCGACAAGCTCATCGCCCGTGCGTCGCACCTCGCATCCGCCATGGATTTCGATGCGCAGGCGCTTCTCCTCGGAACCGCGGGCGAAGCCTGCTCCTGCCGCGAACTCGTCGACTGGACGCGATCGACGGGCCTTGGCGCCTGGAACTGCGACGAGCGCGAACACTTCCGCGCAAGCGCTGCGATCCGATCAAGCCTCGGCGAAGGCCTGCCATCGAGTTCGTCGATCGCGTCCATCGCGTCGATCGCGCTGCG